>CAZORS010000325.1:0-3956 GCA_964582025.1 uncultured Pirellulaceae bacterium
CTGAGTGTCGTCTTGTATCCGGCCGCTCCCATGACTTCGCCGATCGTGACCATGTTGCGTCGCAAGTGCGGCCTGCCGAATCGCGGATAGAGACCAGTGACGATCGAAGCTCGCGTCGTGGTGCATTTTGCGTTGTTGTAGAACTGCGTGAACCGCATGAGCGTTTTCGCCGACTTGAGTGGGTGCGAAGGGGCGTGTTTTGGAACGGCAATTGAACGGTCAATGACGTGGTAGGTTAGGATGTTCTTCAGTTGGTCTCGGTTTTTTGTCTTTCGTAGGCCGGCGAGTGTTTCCTTGGGCAACAATTCGAACGCTGCGTCCGTCGGGGCGAAAACGGTGAAATCACCCTTCGATTGAAGAGCATCGTCAAGGTCCGCCGCAACGACGAGGCTGACGAGTGTATTGAACGAGCCATTTTTCGCAGCCGTCGTGAGAATGTCGTCTTTTGCATCCAGAGGTTTGGCTGAAATAAGAACGGCCACGATGAGGCAGATGGCAGCTGCAAAATTTGAACTGATACGAACTTGCATGAGAAGTCTCCTTTAATTGGCTTAGAGGTGAATTCTGTTTCCAACAGCGTTGGCCACGGGAGACTATTCGCCTAATTTTTAACTTCAGATTCAAAGTTGAAGAAAAGTATTGCGTAAAAGATTTCCGAGAATCTTCTCCGTTTTGAAAACCTGCCGGCTTCAGCGGTAAAGCGCGATGACTACCCCGACGCAATTGAATGACTGGACGCTGTGGCGGACCGAAGGATTCAATGCGACTCAATTGAGCTAAGTACTTTGTGTTTCAATTTGGCTGCCGGAAGGTTGGTCTTGTCCTTCGCCAAGGAAACCTGCCACAACGGGGAGTGGAACAGTTAGCCTTAGACGATGAAGTAATGCTTAGTGCATTGCGGACACTAATTTTTGACCACACCATTAATCAGCACGTGAACAACGTGAATCGACGTGCGTGTTTTTACTTGATTGGTCGTCCTGACAGCAATTTTATGCGAGCCGTCTTCCAGACCATCTACAAGGATCACCGGCCAAGGGAGGTGAAGTGACTTGCTCCACTTCGTGTGTGTGTCTTTCCTGATCCATGATCCGCCGTCGACGCTGAATTCCAAAACGCAGGTGTCGTGACCTGCTGCCAGGAAAAGACCGAACGCGGTTCCTTCAAATGAGTATTCGAATTCGGATCCGGGCTCAGATGCAATTAGCGCTGGCACGTCAACAAAGCCTTCCCGTGTGTTTCCTTTTTCGGGACGCCATTTCGGATCAAGAGAAAATCCTTTGACGATTCTTGCGTCTTCGAGGTTGCCAAATTTCCCTTGCCAATAGCTATGTGGATCAATCAGGTCATTCGGAATCAAATGAGATCGTGGTGCGGGCGTTCGAGCAAAAGCAGCGTCTAGCATACGTGTCATGCTGTTGGAATAAACGGTTTGCCCAAACGGCGGTGGATGGACGTTGTTTTTGAATCCACTCTTCCATGTGAACTCTTTGGCGGCAATGCGATCGGCGACTTCTAGGGTTAAATTCAATGACGGGCAGCCATAATGGTTTGCGACTTTTTCATGTTGTTCAATGGGTGCGGGAGTTCGACCGTCACGGTAGTCCGCTAGGTGCCCTGGCATCGCGAAATGCATTTGAACGAGGTCAGTCTTGGGATTGGCGACGCGAAGATGTCGAACAACGCCTTCCATACTCCTTAGCATCAGTTCAGGTTGGTCGGGAATATTGGAGCCATCGTTAACCGCGGCTTCGACGAAAACGAGGTCGACTGGACCTCGTGTAAGAATATCTCGCTGCAATCGGAACGCATGACCGTTGGATCCAACCGACGGAATACCAGCAGCGATAAAATCAAACTTCGTTTTTGGAAATCGTTGGGTCAGGTATCGCATCAATTCATCACGCCATCCGCCGTTATAAGTGATGGAGCCTCCCAGAAATGCTACGCGACCGGTTCCGCCGTTTTCGAACGCCGCGTGGCAGTTTGCCAATCCGTTGCGCAATTGAAAATACTCTCTGCCCGCCGGCAGAACGTGCGCATGTTTCATCACGAACCGCACGGACTTGAAAACATCCGGATACGGAAAGTGATGACCATGGAGTTTGGGAGAATCTTCAGCGATGCCCAACTCCATGTCATGACCGAGGGCGATCAAGCGACGTTTTGCCTCAAGCGTATTTTCTTCCGGTGGAACGACTTTATCCGTCAAGCAGATTACATGGCGTAGCGGAATTTTGGCGTCGGCGATTGGTTTCAATAGATCAATTGGATTGCCTTTGAATTCCATCAGTTCCTGCTTTGACGCAAAGCCATAATGTTTGATGGCATCTTGAACTTGCTGTTGTGAATCCTTCCAACCAACTGGCCAGCTTTTCAAGTCCATGACTGGCACATCACCAAGAATGCAAGCGATGCGCTGCGGATGTCGAGCAGCATAGCGGTAAGCGTGCAGCCCTCCACGACTGCAAGGTTCCAAGGCAGGTTTCGGTGCCAGTTTCCATTGTGCACGAACTTGATCGTAAAACCGATCCATTTTGTCCAATGACGCGTCGGACCCAAGCATCGTGACAACATTGAGAAAACCAACGTGAAAGCCGTTTCGAACCAGTTCGCGATCGACTTCGGAGTGAAAGTCAGGAAACGAAGTCCGCCAGATCCAAGGATTGCCGGACGCCGGCACTTTCGGCACGACAACAAACGCAGGATCGCCGTCGAGTACAAATGATTGCTTTTCGAACCCGTGCCAATCCGAATTGGTCGTTTTGATTTTTGAGGGCTTGTTGTCGACTTTGGGATGCAAGCCAGACTTTTTCGTCCGCTTCCATTGAACTTTCGGTTTGGGGCCCTTTGGTCCCGTGATCGTTTTGCCGTCAAACCAGAAATGAGATCCGAAGTGGTTGCGTTGTCCTTTGGAATACGTAGCGATTCGACCGCTGTCGGATATCGCGTAAAGGCCCAGCACTATTCGGCCATTGCGTTCCTCACTAAAGGAGCCGTCGGCTCCAAACACAATCCGACTTACGTGACCATCGGTGCATTCCCAAGTTCCGACAAGTTCGCCTTTGGTTCTTTCGCCGTAGTGCCAATTGGACTGGCCTTTGAACCGTTTGAGCTCGTCGTCAAGCTCCTTGCGTGTCACGGGATTAGTATCAACGTTACTTTTATCGAGTTTTGGATCGTCGATTGTCGACGCGTCCAACCCCGGAAGTTGCCAACGTTTGAGAGGATGAGTCTCATGTTCATCGCGCATGATCTGCTCGATTCGCTTGACGACATCTGGGAAGTCGGCAGCGACATTCTGTTCCTCGGCGATATCAGAACTCAGATCGTAGAGCTCGACCTTCCCCTTCAGACCGTTGACTCGATAGCCTTTCCACTTTCCAAGGTGAACCGCTTGTTGTTTGGATCGATGGTAATACTCCCAATAAAGATGTTCTCGCGATTCCTGTTTGTTGGGTTGGTTGCGAAGCGTTGGAAGAATCGAAATGCCATCCATCTGTTCGGTCATTGCAATCCCGCCAGCGTCCGCGATCGTTGGCATCAGATCATATTGCGTTGCCCATTGGTCGGTTTGTGAACCTGCCGGGATCGTTCCCGGCCAACTGGCAATCAGCGGAACCCGAATCCCACCTTCGTAAAGATGGCGTTTGTACATGCGATAGGGACCATTCCCGTCCCATGTTTTGGTGCGATGGTAGTAGCTGTCTTCATCGCCATTGTCGGAGGTCCAAATCACGATGGTGTTTTCGGTAAGCTTGAGCTTCTCCAAGGCCGTAACGATGCGTCCGACGTTGCGATCATGCCGCGTCATCAATGCGGCGTAAAGCTGTTCGAGTTTTGTAAGTTTTAGTTCTTCGTTGTCGTAGCCTTCCAAAGATGGCGTCCAGAGACCTTGGAATGGAACGGTTTTCGCGTCTCCGTGCGGAACGGTGCTGGCGAAGTAGACGAAGAAA
>CAZORS010000326.1:0-3941 GCA_964582025.1 uncultured Pirellulaceae bacterium
TGAAGCCGGCATTCCGTGGACAAAAGGTCGAGACTTGCCGAAGTAGTTTGCCATCTGTACGTAGCACGGCGGCCTCCGCCGTGTTCCTAAACTTCATTGAATTGCATGTTGTTCGTAGTTAACGCCTTTAGGTATGTCCTGCATGTCCTGTTGAACACATTGCTGTTACACAGAGATCATTTTCCTCCGTAATCAAATGAATTTTGGGTTTTCGGCTGAGCGTAAGTTCCCTGATTCCGTGCGGATCTTTTCGGCGGAACTTGGCCGATTCGATTTCCGCTTGGCATTGTGAAGCCAGTTGACGGACCAAATCCTCCAGTGCTTGTCGATCCAGATCCGCCAAATGTCCTCGCCCCAAAGCTGCCCCGGTTTCCCGCTGATCGATTTGGCGAACTATATCGCACGTCTGTCTGCATTTCACCAGTAATCAAACTCCAGGCAACGTGGTTTCCTTTCACCAAAAACGGAAACGAATCTCCGCCCACGTTTCGTTCCACTTTCACATCACCATCGAAGTCAAACGCCAGCGACTTCAAGTTCATGATCACTCGGCCCGCCGAAACCTTTGACGAAATCTCAGGTATGCTCACGTTCACGCTTCCGTTTGCTTCGATTCGATCTGGAAAGCACTCGATAGAATCCGCAGCAAATTCAACGCCGGCAAACTGAAGCGTCGCGTTCGATTTAAGGGATAGCCGAAGTGTCTTCTCCAAGAATTCGCCGCGATTGAAAGATAGAGAGCCTTTAGCAGCTTGGGCATGGAACAACCCTTCTTCCACATTCTTGAACACAAAGTTGTTTCCACTGACTTGTACGTTGTTGACGGAAATTTGCTGTGACTCAACTTCTCCCTCAACGGTCAACGTTGCATTGTTAACAAGTCCAATTTTAGTATTCAGCGATCGCTTCTGATCCGTTTCTCCGCACTTGAGAACCAACGCAAGTGGTTTTGGTGTTTTTGTCGACATTGCAGATTCCGGTTCGGGCAGATATTCAGAAAAGACCGAATTCCCATGGGCAGTTTTGGCTGACAATTCGTCTTTGATTTTGATGACACGCTCAAGAGTGAGGTCTTCGTCTTGAGAAACGAAAGCTGGTTTTCTGGTCGCTTCTACAAACACAAGTATTTGCGTTTCAGTGTCATCTTCGAACGATGCGCGAATGACTCTAACCTGATCAACGAGCAAGTCCCATGAACATGGATGCTGGACAGTCTTCGATAATGGATTTTCGATTTTGACTTCATTTGCCCCCAGTTTCAGCGGGAGCTTCCGCCCTGCCGACCGTTGCAGTTTCCTGATATTTATATTTCCACTAAATGGAACTGATTCTTTGTTCCCGTCGTCAAACTTGCCGACGAGGAACACACCTTCGCTGTGACGAGTTTTACGTGGTGTAAAATTGGCGGGATCAACGATCGAAACGTTTTCCAATCCCGAAACAAACGATTCGTAGATTTCAGCGTCGGGTGTTTTGAATGGGGACTTCAAGTACACGGTTTGAAATGAAGGAGAAGAGACCTCGGATTCATCGGAATCATGAATTTGTACAAGCAGTTCTTTGAGCGCGGATTTTGAAATCTGATGTTCGCTATACTTCCATCTATTTTGTGAAACTGGTTTTTCCAATTTTGTTTTTTTGAGGATCTCGTTGCCAAAGGACTCCGGAACTTTTGCGAATCGCATCTCAAGATAGACCTGAGGAATTTTGCAATTTTGCAACTTCCTGCGAGTAGTAGACGATTGCCAAAATTTGTCTTCAAGCTCTTTCAAAATCTTCTTTTGTTCCTCGTCGCCGTTCGCCATCTCTAAAATCCTGGCTTCGAACTTAGCTTTTGCCGCGCCGGTATTGAATTGACCAAATCCACCTCCGAATGCTTGCGAAGGACTTGGAGAAAACTCTTGGTTGGGAGCCAGAATTACAGTCTTTTTGACTGGAGGCTTGGTATCTCCTGACAGTCGCCATCTTGCATCGTCTGATTGAAAAGAACCGTTCGCAAGTGCTGGAGAGCCTTCGGTATCGTTTAGTGAAAATCCATTTTCGATTTGTTGCGACTGCACAATTGCCGCGCCCGGAAGAACCACAATGGCGATCAACAAGGTCAACGCCCAAATCCATCTTGGCGTGCGACGACAGGTTCCGTTATCAGAATTCATAATTCGCTCCAGTCGGGAAGAAGTGATGTCCGTAGGTCGAACGCCCGGGGCGACCGGTGCAATTCTTAGGCGGCTTTTTTGTTCAAGAATGTCGACCAATACGCGAGCGTAATTGGCTCTGTCGCACTGGAAGTTGGCAATGGTTTCTTCGTCGCAGCATTTTTCTGTTTCGCGAGTCACGTTTCGAGACGCCAACCAAACCAGTGGATGAAACCACATCAAACTACAAGCGACGACTTGCAACACGGACCAGTAAATGTCTCCGCGTCGCAAATGAATCAACTCATGACCCAGAATGGGCTCGAGTTCCTCTGCGGTGTTTCCAGCCACGATTGAGTTTGGTAATACGATCATCGGACGCACCAAGCCAACAACCGCCGGTCCAAACTCCGCGTCGACAACGTTGACTCGAATCTTTCTACGCAGCCTTAGCTTTTTGGCGAGCGTCAAAACTTGCGACTCGATGTCGGTTGCTTCAACCTCTGTTTGGCGATTGATCCACGACCGGAATCGTAAGTATCGCAGAACGGTAGCCGCAAAAAACATTGCGGCTCCGAGAAGCCAAGCTTTGATGATCCACGAATATCCGACAGGCGTCGGTGACATCGCTCTCGCTGGAACCGAACGTGCCGTCCGTATTGAGTTCACGACTGGAATGGCAACAGCTTGTGGAGTCTTGGACTTTGCGACAATACGTTGAACGGAACCTACCGGTTCAACAATCGTAGGCGTGCCTTGCTTTACAGTCACTATTGAAGGGGGCGTCTGAAACGCAGGATTCACAATGGGAACAACCGGGGCAGTTTCGGCTGGCTTGGCGATGAGTATTTTGGGTTTTGGAAACGCTGAATGTGCGTCCGCTGTCTGCGGTGTGGCTTCAACAAATTGATCAGCGACAACGTTGGGATTGTCATGTGTCATCAACCAGCTGTAGACGCTCGCTGAACTACCAAACACCGGCGGCACAACGCACTTGATCAAAACCAACAACCACAATGCGTGCCCGAGATGCGGACGGCGTTTGCAGCAAGTCTTCGTTACGATCCAAACGAAGATCGCCAGCAAGGTGACTTGCCAAATTTGCGTTACGAAAATGGGGAATAGCTCATGCATTATTTCTTCCGTCCGCCTTTCTCGAGTCGATCAATCAATTCACGTAGCTCAGCGATTTCCGCTGCGTCGATGCCGCGGTCTTCCACCAAATGTCGCACCAGTGGCATCGCTTCACCGCCAAACAAACGGTCAACCAAATCGTCAACCGTTTCGCGGATTACCGTGCCCGGCTTCGTTTTTGAAGAATACGTCCGGACGCGTCCTTTCAATTTCGAGTTCGCGTAACCCTTGGACTCGATGCGGCGAAGATAAGTTTGAACGGTGGAGAAATCGATCGATTTGCTTTCAGAAACAGATTCGTGGACTTCTCGAACTGTTGCAGGACCGATGTCCCAAAGCGTTCTCGCGATCTCCATCTCGCCTTTTGACAAAGGTGGGCGCTCGGCCATTTCGCAAAACTCCATTCAATGCGTCTATATCGTTCTCTTTCTGTTTTATGCGTACATGTGTACGTTCGTCAACCCAGATCCAACTGTTTTCTATGCAATGCCCCCAAGACCGACCTGCAACATTAGGAATCACATGAATTGTCACCTCTTTAATTCCGTGCTGTGTTCGCCGTACACGCCCCTTGCTAAAATGAAGTCTCAGGTTCACTCTCAAAATAAGTAAAGCCCCATGCATCGATCAAGAATATTGCTTTTCGCTTTCACGTTGTTTTCAGTGTCCTTG
>CAZORS010000327.1:0-3922 GCA_964582025.1 uncultured Pirellulaceae bacterium
ATTTGAAATTTGGACAACAAGTTCGCTACGACCGCGAGTCCGCGAATATGACCGTACGCGACTTGGCCAAAGAAGCCTCCATCGACTACTCGTACGTTTCCAAAATTGAAAATGGCAAAGCGACAAACCGACTTTCCCGCGACGTCGTTAAATCGCTCGCCCAAGCGCTTGATGGAGACGAACTTGAGTACTTTCGACTAAGCGGGCTGTTACCAGATCAGTTGGTAAAGTGCCTGCAGGATCCGCAAGCCAGAGAGTTTCTGCAACGGATTTCAGAATCAAACTTGTCGACTGACGATTGGATCGCGTTGGAGAGATTACTTAGCCGAAGACTCAAGTCTTCCGATAATAACAAGCCACACTCCGTAGCGTGATCACAGATGGATCGTAACATCACGACCGAATATCGCGAACTCATATCGGGACTTGGATTCACAAGCAACTCCGACCGTGATCGGAACGCCCGCAATCTGTTCAATCAAGACGCACTCCAACTGCCTGAGAATTCGGATCGGCGTTTTCGTTATGCGGCCGTGTTCAAGCAAGACAAACTTGGCATCACGGATGTTTTCGAGATCAATGGCGCTCCTTGCATCTACTTCAAAAGTCTTGCTGCCGAACCGACCAACGTACAAATTCGTGAGTGGCATCGCACGGCGTGGAATCATGGGCTGGGACGGATGCTTTGGATCGTCACGCCCACGACAGTACGAGTCCTGAATGCGTTTCGCCCGCCGGCACCGTCGAATGACGAAACCGAAACGAATCCGGCTGAACTTCTGACGGCAACCGTCGATGATTTGGAGAAACTTCGCAAGCATGAGCTTGATCGTATCAGTATCGAGAACGGACAGTTTTGGAACACCAGAATCGGCAAACGAATCAAGAAATCTGATCGCATTGATACTCAGCTTGCGACCGACCTTGAAACGGCTGCCAAAATACTTCAGCAGCGAAAGTGCCAATCGCTCGCGGCTCATCGTCTAATGCTGCGAACCCTGTTTACTGCTTATCTGGAAGCCCGCAGTGTTCTGCCGCCCGAGCTTTTTCGCGGGTTAAAGGCCGACTCGTTTAGCGATGTGCTGCTTGATCCCGCCGCAACCGAGAAGTTTTTCCTGCGGATGCGAGACACGTTTAACGGTGATCTGTTTCCGCCGCCACCGAAAGCGGATGAAGAGAGCGACAGTTACAAATTCACCGAACAACAACTGGACGTCGCGCGTCGCATTGTCATTCGGCAGGACTTGACCAGCGGGCAACAGTCGTTCGATTTTTGGCGTTATGACTTTGAAGTCATTCCCATCGAGCTTATCAGTTCGATCTACGAACGATTTATTTATGCGGGCGATCCAGACCTCGCGAAAGATCGCGGAACTCACTACACGCCTGTGAATCTGGTCGATCTTGTTTATTCGCAAGTTCTTGATGACGGTTTGTTCAAGGAACCGCTGCCGGACAATCCCAAGGTGTTGGATTTGTCGTGCGGATCGGGTGTTTTCCTTGTCGAAGCGTTTCGCCGGCTGGTCGCACGCCGTATGGCAGCCGGGGAAAAGCTGAACAGAACGCTGGTACGTGATGTCCTTGCGAATCAACTCTATGGTGTCGATCTTGAGGAAACGGCCATCGAAATCGCCGCGTTCAGTCTTTGTTTGACAGCGTTTGAACTTGATCCATCTCCTGATTCGTACGATCAGCTCAAGTTCAGGCACAGCCTCAAGGGCCGCAACCTGTTTGTTGGCGACGCGTTTGAAGCGGGTACGTTTGCAAATGAAAAAGTCTTCAAAGAGAAGCAGTTTTCTTTGGTTGTTGGCAATCCGCCATGGACGAAGCCCAAAGGCCAGCGTTCCAAGAGCCAGCAGACTTCGCGCTCGCATATTGAGTATTGCGAAAACCAAGATCCTCCGATTGAACTTCCATTCCGCTCGCCGCCAGATCAACCGTTTCTTTGGCGAGCCTGTGATTTCGCTCACGATGATGCGCGGTTTGGGATGATTATTGGGGCCAAGGATTTCTTCAGCCATGAAGAGCAGTCGTTAAAGGCCAAGAAGCAATTGTTGATGACGATTCAGCCACGAGTCCTGCTGAACATGTCGGCGTTGCATGATAAGAAACTGTTCCCCTCGGCCAAACAACCTGCGTTGATCTATGTCGGCACCAATTCCGCTGCAAGTTCAAATGCGAAAGTCACGTTTGCTTCGGTCGAACGGAGCGAGAGTTTTGTCAACCACGGCGTAATTGAGCTTCACGTTGAAAAGGTGCACAGGCTTTCGATTCGCAAGCTGGCATCCGAACCGAATCTGATGAAGGCAGCGGCGTATGGTACGCCGAGAGATTTTCGGATCGTTTCAAGCTTGATGTCGGGCAATGGTTCGATTTGCGATTTTGCTGAATCACAAAACACCGAGCTTTACCTTGGCTTCATACGCGGCGACAAGTCGCGTGATGTTCCGGCCGATGTAAAGAAACTACCGATGCTGGAGTCAGTAGAGTTGAAGCGGTGGAAACTCGATGGGCTTTCGCTGCCTAAAATGCCCTACGAAAAATTACAGTGGCCAAGAGAATTCCGGACATACCGAGGCCCGATTTTTGTAATTCAGCAAAGCCTCCACGCAACTCGATTCGCTGCGGCTATATCATTGGAAAGCGTTGCCTACTCTCAGTCTTTTTTCGGAATTCCGATGCCAGACATCGCGCCTTGGAAAGGAAAGTTTCTTGCAACTTATACAAACTCGTCGCTGGCAGCCTATCTTTTCATGTTAACTTCATCGAGGTTCGGGATCGAGAGATACTTTGCAGCGCCGAACTGTATTTCGCGCCTCCCTATAGGCTCGCCTAAATCAGAGAACGAATGTCGCTTCCTAATCGAAGAATTTGACCGCAGAGAAAAGCACGGCGACAAAGACGATTTTGAATCGCTCGACCAAGCGGTTTTTGACTACTTCGAAATCGACGACTGGGATCGCGAATACATTGCCGACGTGGTGGCCTATGACCTCGACTTCGTTCGACATGGTGCCAAATCGGACGCGGCAAAACCAGCAGATGACGAACACCTGAAACGATACGCAGCCTCACTTGCCGAAACGCTACGCGCCGATATCGACGGCGCGGACGTTACTGTCAACTGCGATATTGTCAGTGGCTTGAACGAAGTGTCGGCGGTTGCCATTCTATTTGACCAACCAAAAAACCGGCGAGTCGGAACCAAATCTGCAGAACAGTTTGAAAGTAGCAAGCGACTTGCAGAGCTGCTTCATGCGCCGCTGACAACAACTGCAAAACTTCGCCGTTCACTTCATGTTTACGACGGCGATACCTGCATCATTGTCAAACATAACCAACGACGATTCTGGTCGCGAGCGCGTGCTCAAGACGATGCAGACAGCGTGCTTGCCAAAATGTTCGAGCCAGTAGGGTAGCGGCTTGAATCAACCATCTCAGGGGAACCCGAATCCCGACCTGCGACTTCGCGTCCAGCGGGGATTCCTGAAGAAAGCTTTGCAGATTCTGCATGCGGCGTGGCCGATTGTGGTTGCCGACGCACGTGTTTCGGCGGCGTCCGATGAGGACGAAATTACAAATCTGCTTCGGCAACAAATGGTAACGGTTAAACGGGGAATGAAGCCCAAACCAAGGATGGAGTTTCAACGTGAGTCCCAGTCCGACATGGTGGATGACGGAACTGAGCTGGGACTGATCGACATTTTCATTTCGTATAAGAACTGGGATGAAGAAGTTTATCTGGCGATTGAATGCAAGCGTATTCGAAGCGACAAAAACGATTTGGCAAGGCTCTATGTTCGCGAGGGAGTGTGCCGGTTTGCTGCGGGCAAGTACAGTAACGGCCATGCGGTCGCGGGCATGGTCGGCTATGTCATTTGCGGTGATCGCAAAAAATGTATTGATCGGGTATCGGCACAAC
>CAZORS010000328.1:0-3892 GCA_964582025.1 uncultured Pirellulaceae bacterium
GTGTTGCGAATGTAGCTAGTGAAAGCCTTTACTTCTGCAGCGCAGAGCGAATTACTGGTTCCGTCGGCGACACGGGCAATCGGCAGTTTGCTGTTGACGAAGAAGGGGCCGTCGCCGCGCCGTCCGTCGACCGGATCATAAACCAGCCACGTTCCCATATTGAAACCGTAGTTCTGCGGATAAACCTTGGGAGTCCCATCAGATTCGACTCTTACCATGTCGTTGACTTCGCTGGCACAAATGAAAACAGGGATGCGGAGCGTCGGCACGCCTGTGTTGATTTGCGAATCCCATGACAGTTTCAGATCGACCAGCTTCCGCGCGTTCGTTTGCTCAAGGAATGGAAGCAACCGCCCGTGAATTGACCAGGAACCATTGTTTCCACTCAACACAGTTCCCGGTTCGATTTCAAAACTCGACGGGAAACGTTCGAACGCGGCTTCGTAGTTCAGCATTGCCAAACCCAATTGCCGCATATTGTTTAGGCAAGACGTTTTTCGGGCGGCCTCGCGAACCGATTGAACCGCCGGCAAAAGCATCCCGATCAAAATCCCGACGATCGCGATAACAACGAGTAGTTCGACGAGTGTGAAAGCAAGACGCCGCGATTCGATATTCCGCAATGTGCTGATCCTGTTCACGCAATGATGTTTTTTTGAAACAAAGAGAGTGCTGACTCGTGTCCTTATCGCATCATTGTAACAAGGAAAACGTGGTATTCGCAGTGGTTTGTGGGTTGGCATACCATTCGCTTCATCGCTAGAGCATGATCCAAAAACTTACAAAAAACGCAAATTCATCGCAACAACATTATCGTGTTGCGGCAACAGATTTACCGAGTCTCAATTTCGAGATGCAAGTGGTGAATGATGTTGAAACATTGGAATCTCTGGTCGCTCCCTGGAGTCGACTTATTGAGACAGCATCACGGCCGAATCCGTTTCTGGATCCGGACTTCCTGATTCCTGCGATGCGAAATCTCGCGGATGAGAACGTCTATGTACTGGTCGTAAAATCAAAGCCTCGCGTCAATCCGGAAGGCGAAGACGTGATTTGCGGATTGTTGCCGATCCGAAGAACAAAAATCTACGGCATGCCACTAACAGCTGTCGAATCTTGGCGGCATGACCAATGTCCGGACACAACTCCGCTGTTGAGAGCGGACGTGATGAAGGAAACTTTTTCCTTCATGCTCAATTGGCTGGCCAAAGATATGGGCGTCAAATTATTAAGCCTCGACACCGTTGCCGGCGATGGAGAGTTTGGAAATCTGTTGGCCGATGAACTTCATGAATCATCGCGAACCACTTTTCTGCGAGACCGATTCACTCGAGCCTGCTTCAAACCGATGGACAGTGCCGAAGAGTTTATCAATATTAAGGTTGGCAAGAGCACGCGTAAGGGAACGATGAAGTCAATGCGAAAGCTGGCTGAACGCGGACAACTGGAGACCAGCATTGCGTCTCCGTCGGACGTTGGTTGGATCGATCAGTTTATGCGTCTGGAAGCTTCCGGCTGGAAAGGGAAAAAGCAAACGGCATTCGCTTCGAATCATAGGACAAATCAGTTCTTCAAGGAGACAGCAAAACGAATGTTGGCTGCAGGAAAAATGACTTTGATGAGGACGACTCTTTCGGGCCAACCTGTTGCCATGGCGTGCGACATTCATCACGAATCAATCGCAAACGGTTGCGAACACGCAGTCCACTACAAGATCGCTTTCAACGAGTCGATGCGTGATTCCTCGCCCGGCTTAATCTTGGAGCTGGAAAACATCGTAAGGCTACACGATACCAATGTGCAGTTCGTCGATTCAGGGGCCTCACCTGACCACCCAATGATCAATCGCGTCTGGAGTGATCGAGTCGCTTTCCAAAACGTTGTTGTCGCGTTGAAGCCAGGTTTGGCAAACGTGGCGGTCGCTGGAATGCCTTTGTTTCAGGTACTCAAAAACAAAATCCGATCATTCAGATCAAAATAATTCGGTTTCGTTTCCTTAACACGACGTCCAATTCAAACATCTAAAAAGTGCTACTAACTCCAATGAATGCAATCGCCGACATATCAAAATTCAAATTTGCAAATGCTCAAACTGGCATCGCGTCTGGGCCGAAACTGAAAACTGTCACGACGATCGATCAGTTGGAGTCACTGCAGAGCGATTGGGATCAACTCACCATTGAGCCATTGCGAAGTTTTGCTTGGCACTTTGCATGGTGGAAAAATTTCCAACATCTTGGACAACTGAACGTGTTCGTCCTTGAAGTTGAGGGCACTGTAGTCGGAATTGCCCCCATGTATTTTGACCGATGGGGCGGACAAAAACGGTTGCGATTCATTGCAAGTGGAACGACTTGTACAGACTACGCAACATTGATTGTTGCCGAGCAATGGCATGATCGTTTTGTCAAAGAGATCACATCTGAAGTCGCTGCGTCGACCGCCATGCTGGAACTGGAAGGCGTTAGCGGCGACGAACCACATGATTCCTTCAATGAACAGTTTGGCAATCGTTTTTGGCGCTACGACATCGAACTGGAACCGACTTGGTTGCTCGAACTACCCACAGAGTGGAGTGACTTTATTGCCAGTTCTAAAAAATCACTCAGACGCAAAATCAAGAAAGCTGAAAAGCGACTCGCTGCGGATGAATTTGAAGTTCGTTCCACGTTAAACGATCTGCCGTTAGAAGAAGGCTGGGGATTATTGGTGAAGTTGCATCAATCCCGATTTGAGGGCAAGGGCGAGCCAGGAGCTTTCAAAGATGAAAATTTCACCAATTTCCTACACGACGCCGTCGTTGCTCTGAACGAAAACGATCGAGTTGAAATTATCGTTGCGTTCCATGAGGGCGAACCAATGGGTGCTCATTTGATTTTACTGGGTCCTGCTGGTCCAAGGCTCTATCAAGCCGGAATTCAGATGACGAAGTCAAAGTTTGAGCCCGGTCATCTATTGATTACGTACGCCGTTCGAGAAGCAATTCGACGCGGGCACAGAGTATTTGACTTTCTTCGTGGAAACGAACCGTACAAACCGTATTGGGGCGCGATCCCCAATCGACTTCAATGCATCAGATTCGTGTCACGATCCGCCATTCCGACCGTGCTAAATCAAGGTTTCTGTTTGCTGCGGCAAGTCAAGCACAGGGTTGCATCGCCGAAGAAGCAAAAGTAACCCGCCGCGAGCGACACGTTCGACTATTGCAGTCGCCAAGGAGGAGTCGCAAACTCGGCTGCATCATCTGCCGAAGCGGTGTGCACCGCGCCGGTTGAAGTAGGTTCAACAACTTCCAATGTCGGTATCTCAATTTCGACTTTTGGTGCCAAATCAGGTTGGGGAATTTGCTTTGGTGGAAGCGTCTCCGCATTCGAATCGTCGCTAACTTGTTGCCTTGGCAGCTCATTGCTGAAGCGAACTTGCACCTGTTTGGCTTGAATCATCCGTTCACTTGTCGGAATCGCTCGCAGCCGAACCGGAATCGATTTTGGTGCAGGCTGTGATGTCGGCAATGGCTGAGCTTCCGCAATTCGCACTGATGCCGGAGCTTGCGGCACTTCATTGACAACGACTTGAGTCTCCGATTGATATGCTGGTTGATAAGCCGGCTGTGAAGTGTGGGCCAAACCGCGAAGCGTGTTACCGGGAGCCTCTTTCTTAAAGCTGGCTCGAAGTGCCGGAACGACAACCTCCGACACACTCTTTGACGGCGGCAAGTAAACAACGTTGCGATCGACTGGGTTTGCTCGCAGAACAATACGGTCTTCAGATATTCGCTTGAGACTGCTCGAATCGAGAGGTTTGACCTTCTTCTTACGAGGTTTAAACGCCTCACCGGGCTTGAATGTACTTTTCGGAGCTTCCGCTGGTGCTGGCACAGCAACTTTCGGAG
>CAZORS010000329.1:0-3891 GCA_964582025.1 uncultured Pirellulaceae bacterium
TGAACGGGCTCTGAGTTATTGGTTGGGTTCCGCCTGTTCCTGCACCGCCACCAAACCGACGTTGTGGTGAATCCTGAAAGGTTGCGGCACGATCATCGACTGGCCGATTGCCTTGGGCTGCAGCGGGTTGGTCACCAAAGCTGCTGCGATTGCGACGAGGTGGTTGCTGCATCGTATTCGTGGCGGAGCGATTTTGAGCGTTGGCGGCGTTGCCACCAGATCCGTTGCCGTTGTACAGCGACGAACTGCTGGCCTGCTGAGCCTTCTGCATCGGCAATTCTTCTTTCACTTCGGAAGGATTGAAGTTGGCTGCTTTTGCGGAACTGGCCGTCGGACCGTAATCGAATCGTTGGGTTGCCTCCGGTGATTGGCGAGCAGAACTTGCTTGTGAGAATCGCGATGAATCGGATTGAGTTTTTTCTTTGTTTTGATTGAGTAGCGAGTTACCGAGGCTCTGTTCTGTAGTCTCAACTTGCTCTTGAGCTGACGAATTCTGATAAGCCGACTTCCCTTGAAGCCTACGTTCCGATGAACTTTGCAGCGACCGGTTCGCCGACACTTGACGCATCGTCGGATTTGATTCGGCTGAGTCAAACGAATCAACATCTTCCTGAGGCTTCTGTTGCTTGGCGATTGATTGCTGAACTGCCTTGCGTCCAATCAGGACGGAAGCGAGCCGCTGAGGCTGATAAATATCCTGTCGAACGGTGAGCACATAATCCGTGATGGCTCGGTTGTATCCGATGACCGATTGGAGGAAGTCCTGCTGGTTCTTCCCTTTGATACGAGCTGCTTCCAGCACGTTTGAGATCGGAGCCCCGGAAGCCATCGCGTTCTTCGCTTGTTCTGCAGCCTTGCTGGCGGCTGTCACGGCGTCGGCGCGATTGGCAATTAGTTGACGTTGCTTCGGCAGAATTTCATCAATGCCGTTGAACTTTTGCGGAACTATTCCACGGCTTTGATATTCCTTGTAGTTCGTGTTGAGTTTGCCAACCCATGGGATGTCGGCGGGCAATACCGGAATGATCTTGCCGTTCTTGTCGCGTAAGTTCGGCAGGAATTCGTGCAACAGCGATTGGGATTTAGCCAACTGGATTTCCGTGTGGAGGACACGGTTTGCGGCTGCCTGTTGGGCAGCGGTCAGGACTGCTTGGTCTGCCGGTTGTCGAATGTTCCCGATTGAGCCCAACCATTGCGATTGCTCGACTGCGATTTTGTGGTTTGCCATGTCATTGAACGTCAGCCAATACTGATTGATTGCTGCCTTCCGTGAACCGTTGATCGGTTGAGCGAGGAATGATTTCAATGTCATCCGTTTTCCTGGAAGCTGAAACTGGCTGGCTTCTTTCTCCACCCAAGTGGAAAGCAGTTCTTTGGCCCCTTTTGAGCCAGTTTTCAGATCGGTCGACTTTGCGATGGAATCCAAGCGTTGATTCTGTTGTTGGACTTGTCCAGGCCGTTGACCTTGGCGTTGTCTTAGGCCCTGTCCCTGACCCATTGGCGATTGCGGACGTGCCGCCATACGTGCAGCCGGTCCCTGGGAACTTGTTGATCGCTGAGAGAATCTGGAGGAAGGTTGGGCGGCCGGCAGACGTGATGGTTGACGCGGTTGCGGCGGCCGCTGTGACAAAGGTTGCTGAGGTCGTGTTTGGCCGCTGCCGAATCGGCTTGTAGCGGGAGCTGATGGAGTTTGCTGAGTGAATCGGTTTGGGCTGGTCTGGCCAAATCGACTTCCAGTTGGTTTTTCTTGAGCTCCATTTGTAGGGTTGAATCCTCCGCCGTCTTGGTAAGTCACTTGAGCGATCTTTGGATTCGTAGATGCTTTCGCGTTCGAGTCTTGAGGTGCGGCGGCCGACAAACGTCTAGCTGAATTTTGGAAATCGCCGACGACGACAGGAGGTGCTTGAGAAGCTGATTCACCTTGCTGTGGGCGGTTGTTTCCGCGGAGAGTATTCGACGCGAATGGCTGAAGCTTTCTCGAATTGTCAGGATTAGTATTGGGCGGTGCCTTAAACATGCTCCGGCCATCATTGGTGTACGTGCCGACGGCTTGGGAGCCACTGAGTTTCGGAGCGTTTTCAGATGCTCCCGTGTTTTTGAAGCTGCCAAACTGTGCTTTGGGCAATGTTGCGGCCGGGTTGGTGAACGCTTCTTTTGGGGAAACGACAATTGGAGCAGCTTCTTCAGCTACCTCAACCGATTCCTCTGCCGGTTCGAAAATCGAGTACCCGCCGTCCTGAGCCAGCGACGTGTCGACGAAGAGGACGAATCCTCCGCATGCGATCATCGCAGCGAAAAACGTGTGCAGTGAATAAAGATTTCGAGTGTGGTGTTTCGACATTTGAGCATCCTTGCCAGTCAAAATTGGGGCGCGAGTCGTCGTGCGATTCTGCTCGACGACTACGGGACAACCAATTTGTTCCGTTTGCCAATTGGAGTCAATGTTGATGTCCCGAAGTGCTATCAGAGTGCTCCGGATCGATCGCGATTGCAGGGAAATATGCACGCTCTCCCGAAGAGCGGGTGATGTTGCTAATCTGATTAGATGAAGAAATCAATTTATCGAGTCGGTATTGCCGTATTGTTTGCATTGGTCGGCACCGCTCTTGTTGTTGGATTTTGGCGTCCGGGAATACTGCTTGGTCAACCCAACGACGGACATCAGCTTGGCGGCGATCTGATGGACGACCTGAGCGGAAACACGATCGAATGTTTTGTTCGTGGAATTGAAAAATTTGAGGCCAGCGAGTCCTGGATGTACTCCGAATGCGATATCCGTGAAACGCGAGACCATCATTTGGTCGTGTTTCATGATTGGGATATCTCCTGCGTGCCAGATTCGCCAGAGAATCAAATGGTGCTTGGCGAACCCGTGCGGAAGCAGGCCGTTTGCGATTTGACATTGCAGCAGATTCAAGGACTGGAGCTCGAATGTGGTTGCAGGATTCCAACCTTGGAAGAAATTCTTGAGAAAGCTTGCGAGCTAAAGATCAAGAAACCGCTACTCCTTGAGTTCAAACATTTGCATTCCGATGGCGGACGAGAAAGATTTCTCGAGCTGGCAACGCAATATCGGGATCAGCATGAATTGGAGATTCATTTTCTCTCTTTCGTTCGCAACGTTCAGATTTGCTTCCCGGATTCGAAAGCGTGGCTCGAGCGATTTTCAAAGGCTGACTTTCGGGTCTATCAAGTCTTTCGGCCGAAGAAGGAAGAGTATGATCTGTGCGATACATGGGAACAGTAGCACAGTGGGCAGGATTGCATCCTCGTAGTAGAGATTCGTTGTCCAGACAAGCGGATTGACTCGGTGACCACATCCTGGCGACTCAGCCGATCGAAGTCGAGCATGTTCAGCCACATTGAGGTGTGCCATCAGTCATATAGAACGCCAGGATCCCTTTTTGTCATTATCAGCAGTTCCAGGTCGCATTTTGCGCAGCGATACAAATCGGTTTCTTCTTTGTCAGCCTGTCCGTCATATCGGTGATTTCTTTCAACCAGTTCAACCGAAAGTTCATCGCATTTAGGACACTTGCTCATGTTCGGAGGGTGTTTGTCGACGTATTCTTGATGATCCTTGAAACCAAATACGATTCCGCACGCGAGGCAGCGATACTCAAACCATGTCATTGAGGCCTTGATCCGTTCCGTGCGGAAAGATTGGCATGACTCGCAAACAATTGAGTACCACGAAGACATCAGATCAGGAGAAAGAAGATGAGTCAGTCTGCATAACGAATTGCGATCTATGGGGGCGTGTTGACGCATCGCAATTGATTTGTGATGGTACGCACCGATAGATCGTGCGTGGAACTTTGTCGCGGTGCGCGACTTGCCCAGCAGGATTGTAGCGGAGCGAAGATTGGATTGCCAGCTTTTGTGAAACGT
>CAZORS010000330.1:0-3884 GCA_964582025.1 uncultured Pirellulaceae bacterium
AACACGAGGACTCCCCGAGTCAGCGTTCCATCAACTTCGACATCAGCTCCCATCGGCTGAAACTCAAACAGTTGTGGCTCAAGCAAAGAAAGCGCGCCAACGGCATCGTTGAGCACAATTTGCTCTAGGCCCAATTGTTGTCGGGTCGACCGAAAAGTGAACGGCACAACTCGATTCAATAAGTCTCCAACTCGCGAACCGCCTTTCGGCATGTCAGCTAGAAAGCCCATATCAAATTTGATCTCGCTGGAAATGTCGAGCGGTAAAAGCATTTTCGTTGTACGAGACTGAAGTACTTCACGTGCACTCTCGGGATCGAAGTGGAAATTGAATTCCGCAGCCTGAGTAATATTTCCGCTGGCAGTCAGGCTTCCACCGGTCATCACGATTCGATCGATCATGGAAGCCAGATTTGGATCGCGGCGGAAGGCTCGGGCGACGTTCGTCAGAGGTCCAAGACACAAAATCGTGACTTCGTCCGGATTCGATCGCACGGTGTCGATAATCAGCTTTTCTGCGGAACGAGCATTTTGGGGAACAGATACTTCAAAATTGGAGTTCCCAAGCCCATCTTCTCCATATAGGAACCTCGAATCGACCGCGGGAGCATTCTCGACCGGTGTCGCCAACCCAATTCTGGGGTAACGATCCGGGTCCAGCAAAGTCAGGACAGCTTGGACGTTTACGTTGGCTTGGTCGGCAGCAACACAGCCTTCGGTGGCGGTAATTGCAGCCACTTCAAAGCGATCGTCAAAAAGGAGCATACACAACGCGACGGCGTCGTCAGTTCCCATGTCGCAATCTACGATGATTTTTCTGGGCACAGTGGTCCGACAGTTTGAAGAAGTGGAGGAAATTTTTGGACGAGCGAGGCCGATTGTAGGACCCGCCAATGCCACCAACAAGAGAAATCCTGTTTGAAGGGCAGAATCCAACGGGCAAGTCTGTTAAAATCGGACGAATAAGCAACTCATTACTCATTACCAACTTTTATTGCCACTTTTGGAGCCCCTAAGTGATTCGCGAAGCAACACGACAGGTCACCAGCGGAGATTCGCTGAACCAAGAACAAATGACCGAGGTCGTCGACAGTATCATGGCCGGCAAGTGTAAAGCGTCAGAGATTTCAGCGCTCTTGGTGGCGCTTCACGAGAAAGGCGAATCGGTTGAGGAGCTTGCTGGTGCGGCGACTGCGATGCGAAAGCACATGACGCCGATTCGAACCAAACGTGAAAGCCTCGTTGACACTTGTGGCACCGGCGGCGGAATGTCCGGCACGTTCAACATCAGCACTGCTGCCGCTATCGTGGCGGCTTCTGCCGGAGCCTCTGTTGCGAAACACGGCAACAAAAAATCAACCAGCAAATCAGGTTCGGCCGACGTACTGAAGGTACTCGGCGTCAATGTCGAGTGCTCGGTTGCGACAGTAGAAAAGTGCCTTGACCAATTGGGACTTTGCTTCTGTTACGCTCCGCTATTTCATCCTTCGGTGAAGCATGTTGCGAACGTGCGAAAGAAGCTGAAGCATCCGACGATCTTCAATCTGCTTGGGCCGCTCTGCAATCCAGCCAATGCACAGTATCAGGTCCTAGGTGCTGGACGAAGTGAAACGAGAGAGAAACTTGCCAGAGCGTTGGCACTTCTGGGCACCGAACGATCAATGGTCGTCCATTCCCGTGACGGCTTGGGCGAAATTTCTGTCGGAGGCATCACGGACGTTTCCGAGATCATTGGCAAACAAGTTCGCACCGCTGAATTGGCACCGAACGATTTTGGCATGGAAGAGAGCAGCCTCGTCATGTTGAAAGTCAACAATCCACAGGAAAGCGCCGACGCAATTCGACGTGTTCTCGATGGTCATGCTGGCCCCAAACGAGACATCGTGGTCATGAACGCTGCTGCCGCACTTTGGGTAGCGGGGATCTGTGATGGTTTGGCAATCGCTGTTGAAAGATGCAAAACTGCGATCGATAACGGCCAAGCAAATCAGATGCTGAAGGATCTGGCTGAGTTAACGAACAAGGGTTAGACTCAACGCCGTTCCATGATGCCTTTTTTCGTTTAACGTCTAGTCGGAGGCGTCGGCGTTTCGCACTTCAAAACGCCGACGCCTCCGGCTAGACGTTAAACAACGAAGAGCAACCTCGACCTCCACGTTCCAAATTCCGACTCCCCGCTCCAATCATGCGACTCTTTGAAGGCACTCAATGGGACGTCCCGCCTCGCTGCGATCGCTGCGAGGAATTGGAATCGGATTGCGAATGTCCTCCGCTGCCTAAACCTGCCCACATCGTTGATCCAGCAGAGCAAAAACTAAAGATTCAAGTCGAGCGACGTAAACGAGGTAAGGTCGTGACCGTCATTCACGGTGTTGCCGATGACGATGCCAAGGCTGGACTACTGACCGATTTGAAAAACGTAGTCGGCTCGGGCGGCACTATTCGCGAAGACACGCTGGAGATTCAAGGCGACCACGTGGACACAATCTCCCAAACATTGGCTCAACGCGGTTATCGGGTCCGCTAGATTGAACCTTGCCGCAAAACAGATCGAGCACTTCCGTTAACTGCCGCAGATTTTCTGGGTTAAGCAACGACGGCTTTGGGGCCGATAAGATATATTGCGGGAAGTGAAGTCTGTGATTCAATCACCCATTTGCCATAACCCGCTCAGCTTGACATCTGAAAATCAGCGCACTACATTTCAGTGACCGGCCGGCGGGCCAAACGCTAGAAATACTGGAGAAAGAATGACACACGTAGTTACCGAACCTTGTGATGGATGCCGTTACACCGATTGCGTCGTGGTTTGCCCCGTCGAATGTTTCTACGAAGGCGAGACCATGCTTTACATCCATCCGGATGAGTGTATCGACTGTGAGGCCTGTGTGCCAGAATGCCCTGTCGAAGCGATCTTCCACGAAGATGACCTTCCAGAAGGTCAAGAAAAGTACGTTCAGATCAACGCTGACAAGTGCGAAGATGCTGAAAACATCACCGAGCGAAAAGAGCCGCTGAAAAAAGACGACTAAATTTCAGATCTGAGCCAACAAAATTATATGCGGCGGAGCGAATTGCTCGGCCGCTTTTTTGCGTTCAATGCTGGCATCAATCGTCTACCGTCTCGATACCGGTTTGCGTAGTGCAGACGCTGCCTCCTCTTTTCCAGCTGCCTTCAAAACCATTCCTGTTCTCGCAGAAGATTTACCGGCAAAGACGAATGGCAAAACGGTTCCGTAGTTTTTTCGAAAATCAAGTAGATCAAAAATATTCACGGTACCATTCGCATCATAGTCCAACGACCATTCAAATCCTGTCTCCCCCTCAGAGGTTCCATACGTCTGGCGGAAAGCAAGTAAGTTAAAGACGTCAATGTCGCGGTCTCCGTCAGTGTCACCGTACAAGCTGAACAACCCATCCTCTTCTTTGTCGCCGAACACAAAGTCTGTTCCCAAAGGAATCCCCTCTTTCGAAACCAGATGGCCAGCGACCTGTAACTCGTAGTTACCATCGACCAAGATATCACCACCTTCTCGAACATGGCTTTGGAACTGGATCGTTGCCACGGTATCACCACCATCCAAAAGCTCGGTCACACTAATGTTGACTGGCTCAAACGTTTCAGCATTGACAGTACTTCTTTGCTGAACTGAAAACGCGTTAGGCTCAATGCTTACTTCGCCATCGAAGCGAATTGAAATTGAATCAACACTACTCCTTTGCTCTGACCCATCGCTGATCTGAATCGGATCGAAAGCCACATTGCCAATCAGTTCCAGCGTTCCGTCTTCGTCAAACGGATCTGACCACCGCTCATTGGTGTAGACGTCGCTACCGGTAAGCGTCTTCATGAATGCTTCTACTGCGTCACGTTCTTGCTGCGTC
>CAZORS010000331.1:0-3871 GCA_964582025.1 uncultured Pirellulaceae bacterium
GGTTCGATGATCTTTGCAATTTTGCCGTTCTTTTGAATCTCATTTCCTTTGCCGCCACGAGACGTGGTGCGGTATTTGGTTGTGGAAATTGTCTTCTTGGCGCCACGGTTGGTTTCAACGACCAACAAATCACGATCGCCCTTGGAAGGCTTAAAGCCAAGCAACTTGTCACCTTTGGCAACCTTGAGCAACATGACTCCTCGGCCCGAACCCGACAGGAAATTGATTTCTTCTGATGGACAAACCATTGCGCGGCAGTTGGCGGTGATCGCAAGGATCGTTTCGTCGGCAGTGATCGGATACACGCCAACGAGTTCCGCGCCGGTTTTCACTCTCGCAAAACGGCGACCACTTTTTGTGGATGCTTCCGAATGCGGATTCAGACTGAATCGCAATGCGTAACCATCACTCGACGCCGCCAAGCCGTGAATCTCCGGAAGGTACTGATCTTTTGGATCGTCCCGGATGTCGCCGATGACGCGCGAATCAAATGACAGTACGGAGACGATTTTCTCGCCGTCCTTGAGTTTGAAAAGTTTTTGGATCGGATCACCAAAACCCGTCGAAGCTGGAATGTCGATCATACGAGCCGTGTAACAAAAGCCCATCGAACTGAAAAAGCCAATTGTCGCTCGCGTCGATCCTGCAACGACCGCCAAAACTTCGTCGCCACTGCGAACACGGCTCTTCGACGGGTCGGCAATTTGTTTCTGACGTTTGACCCAGCCGTCTTTGGTCACCAAAACGTGACAGTCTTCGGCAACAATAAAGTCCTCGGCACTGTATTCGACCACGGCCTCGGCGGCTTCGATGACGGTGCGACGTTTGGCTTCTTTTTCTTTACAGTAGTCTGCTAAAACCGACTGGATTTCTTCGCGAACAATTTTCCAACGGCCCGACGAATTCGTGTCCTCGGTGTTCTCTTTCAATAGCTTGCGAATCTGACGAGCCCGTTTTTGTTTTGCGTTGAACTCTTCTTGAATCAGATTGATTTCCAATTTCGCGAGCCGATAAAGTTTCAATTCGAGGATGGCTTCGGTCTGTTCCTCGTCGAGACCCTCTTTTCCTTTGCCAATCGGGAATCGTTTCATAATCTTCTTCGCCGCGTCAGCTTTGCCATCCGAGCGACGGATGATGCGAATAATTTCGTCGAGTGCATCGAAGACGGTGAGAAAGCCTTGCAGGATGTGAAGGCGTTTCTCCAGTTTGGCCAATTCGTTTTCGAGTCGCCGTGTTACGACTTCGAGTCGAAACTGAAGGAAATACCAGAGGATTTCTTTCAGCCCCAACCGTGCCGGAGCACCAACTTCTGGATTCTCGGTCGGAACCAAACAGGTAAGGTTAACACCGAAGTTAGTTTGGAATTTGGTGTTCTTGTAGAGAAAAGCGAGGACCTTGTCCGGATCGGCATCCTTCTTTAACAGCAAATCAATTCGCGTATCGTCGGTCGACAGATCGCGAGCCTCAACGACCAACGGGAGCTTTCCACTGAACACCATTGTGTTGATGGATTCGACAAGGTTCGCTTTATTGACGCCGTAGGGAATCGAATCGATCTGCAGAATCTTGCTGCGGGAACCTTTGCCGGCAGAGACGACTTTCGAGGTGCCACGTAAAACGATGCTACCGTGACCGGTCGCGTAGATTTCGCGAAGCTCTTCTTTCGAGTTGATCACGTGGCCGCCGGTCGGGAAGTCAGGACCATGAACGGCATCGTTGGCCACCAGTTGGTAGGCTTTGATTTCGGGATCTTTAAGAAGTTTCAACAACGCATTGCAGACTTCTTTCAAGTTGTGTGGCGGAATGTTGGTTGCCATTCCAACCGCGATGCCGGTGGCTCCATTGACCAGCAAGTTCGGAATCCGCGACGGAAGAACGACAGGTTCTTCGCGCGTGCCATCGTAATTGGCTTTGAAGGGAACCGTTCGCGTTGAAAGATCGGTCAGGACTTCGCTGGCGATTTTGGTCAGCCGACATTCGGTGTAACGCATCGCCGCGGCGTTGTCGCCGTCGACCGAGCCAAAGTTTCCGCTACCGTCGACCAGCGGAATTCGAAGCGAAAACGGTTGTGCGATTCGAACGAGCGCGTCGTAGATGGAGCTGTCACCGTGCGGGTGAAGATTACCCATCACGTCACCGACGACTTTAGCACATTTGCGATGTTTGGCCGTGTGGAACAGTCGCGATTCACCCATCGTATATAGGATGCGGCGCTGGACGGGTTTCATGCCGTCGCGAACATCCGGCAACGCGCGACTTGTAATGACCGAAAGCGAGTAATTCAGATATCGCGACTGTGCGGCCAGTCGCAAAGGGATCGTTGAAAGTCCATCGTCTTCGAGTTCATCGAAAAGCGTTTCACCATTGGACGATCCATTTTTGCCTCGCGACTTTTTTGACGATGCTTTTTTGCTGGAACGGCTAGACGATGCCTTGGATGTTTTCTTTTTGCTGGAACGGCGTTTCGCCACGGTGTTGCCTTGGGGCTAAAATTAAGTAACTGGGGCTTCGCGAGAGTTGGGTTCTGCCGCTTGTCCATTTGGGAGGAATAGGCGTTCTGTGGTGAGTATAGCAATCGCCATGTTTCCCTCCCAGACGGTTTTTCGGCTGTTGAGGTTTGTAGAGCAAGAGCTCGGTTTTTGTGGGGCGGCTTGAGCAAATCTATTCAAAGCTGGCCGCTTCTCGGTCGATGCTGCAAAAACATGCCGGTGCCGGATGCTCCGGAAGCCAACGTCAAAAGGAATGTCTGAAATGATCCAGAAACTAGTCATCGCGATCTGCTGCATGGTCGCAATCTCATTTGTCTCAGAGTCGAGCTTTGCTCAAACGAGCCAAGGCGATTTGCCAAACAAGTTGTTTTCCCAGTACACGACTCAGGGATCGGCCAGCACAGCGACTGCCGGAATGTACCCAGCTCCACACCCGGTGCCGAGCAACGTCGGTGCTTCTTACTACACGTACCAGCCACTGATGCCACACGAGATGATGTACCCACACTCTCGAAATTACTTCAACTACTATAACGACTCCAGCTACTATGGTGGCGGCGGCTCTTTGAACATCACTTCTGTTCGATGGCAAAACGGATGTAGCGGGCAAGCTCCTACGCCGTTTTCGAGCCAGCGACTCCAGAGTTTGAAGTACAAGTTCCAGAAGCGAGCTTACGGCATTGACAGTGGTTGCGGCTACTAAACAGCTACATCGCTTATCACAACAAAACAAAAGTTCTTAGAGGTTTCAGGATCATGATACGAAACGTTTTGACATTTTCGATCGCCCTTGTGGCGTGTGCTCTGATGGCTGCTCCATCGGCTCAAGCCCAGTGCGATAGTTGCGATGGAAGTGGTGGCCGAGGGCTTGCGATCGGTTCTCGGTTGGGCGGCATCGGCGGCGGGCTCTTTCACCGCGGCGGTGGTGGGAGCTACGACAGCGATGGAATGATTCAGCCAACGTCTGATTTCGTTAGCCCAATGAGAACGCTAAAGGCTGCAGCACACGACAACTTCAGCCCGCATCGAGTTTACTCTTACAGTAACACTGGTTTGGACGCGGCACACACGCACAACTGGAACAACAGCCAGCAGGACGTTTACTCTTGGCACGGCGGTTACCAAAACTGGCGCTGGGGAACTCCCACCGCTTTGGTTGTTCCTCCAACAGCCAGCTACCAGTCATCATACGCTTGGGGCGTTGGTCAAACTCGTAGCACTCCGATCCATCACCAGTTCGGACGCGGCGGAAGAGCGTCTGTTGGCGGCGGCAACGGCGGAGGATTTCAAAACACTCCTTACTGGCCACACAGCACCGACAATTTCGGAATCTATCCGGTTCGCGGTCCTTGGTAGTCTGCTAATTGAGACTCAGTCGAGAT
>CAZORS010000332.1:0-3843 GCA_964582025.1 uncultured Pirellulaceae bacterium
GACCGACTCATTCAACTCGTCAGAGAACACGCCCTAAAGTTCGGAGACTTTACGCTCGCTTCGGGAAAGAAAGCCAGCTTCTATCTGGATTGCCGCAAACTGACGCTCGATGGCGAATCTGCCAATGTCATTGCAGCCGGGATGTTGGACGTGATGGGCGACGATCTCCCAGACGCCGTTGGAGGCATGGCGATCGGCGCCGATCCAATCTCGGCCGCGATCATCACGGTTGCCTGGCAGCAACAAAAAAATATCAAGGGCTTCATCGTTCGCAAGCAAGCCAAGGAACACGGCACGCAGCAAATGGTCGAAGGGCCGGTTGAATCCGGGCAACGCGTCGTGATGGTTGAGGATGTCGTAACCACCGGAGGCAGTTCACTTCTCGCGATCGAACATGCTCGTAAGTTTGGTTTGAAAGTTGATCGGTTGATCACGATCGTCAATCGCGGCACCGAATCAGAAAAGATTTTCGCTGATGTGGATGTTAAATTTTCAGCGTTGCTGGATCTGAACGACCTTGGCATCGAGGTTTAATATGCGAGTCGGCGTCTTTGGAGGGTCATTCGATCCCATTCACCTTGGCCATTTAATCCTTGCCGAAAACTGTCGTCAGCAAGCGAATTTGGATCAGGTCCTATTCATTCCTTGCGCTATGTCGCCTCATAAGCTCGACGGAGCTCACGGCACCGATCGGCAGCGTATGGAAATGTTGGACCTCGCCATTGGCGGTCACCGCGATTTCGTTCGCAGCGACATCGAGGTCAAACGCGGCGGCGTGAGCTACACGGTCGACACGCTGCGGGAACTTGACACGGTTGAGCCAGACAACGAATGGTTCTTTTTGATGGGAGCCGATTCATTGGAGTCGTTTTCCAGTTGGCGGGAGCCAGAAGAAATTTTGAAATTGGCCAAGCCGATTATCGTCGGTCGTCCTGGATCGGATCCGGTAGAGGTAGGCTTGTTAGAGAGCCTCTCTTCGGCCTCTTATGTGGAATCGATTCGCGAATTATCCATCACGAGTCCATTGATCGAGATCAGTAGCAGCGATATTCGTAAACGCGTTTCTGTGAATCAGAGCATTCGGTTTCTTGTTCCGCGAAGTATTGAACAATATATTGTGACGCAGAAGATGTACCTTCCCAAAGATTGATCCAAATGCTGAAGTACAAAGATTTTGTTCCCGAAGAAATCGAAGCGCCCGGCTTTTTCAAAGAGGGTCGCCACGAGAGTTTCGAGCACGCGATGGAAGCAGCGAATAAGTGGCTGTCGGAAAATCGCATTGCACTTGTTTCGATTGAAACCGTCGTGCTTCCCAATATCTGGAGTCGCTGGGAAGAAGGGTCTGGTGATGCCAGCCTTGGGACAAGTAGTGATGCTCCCAGCCGTTGGCATCAGTTCATTCGATGCTGGTACAAAGACGTTTGAGCTCGAATCTCACGACACAAAGATAGAACGGGTTTTGAAATGGTCATCTTAGTAACGTTTTTGACCGTTCTGGTTTTGCTCTTCGTCGTCAGACCCATTCAGTTTTACTTCAAGTACAAAATGCAGGCTCGTCCGACGGTCGAAATCTGTGATCCTTCGAGCTTGCCGGAAATTGTGAGGGAGAACTTCGACGTTCGATTTGCCGAGTTTTCTGAGCTCAATTTTCGCCATCGTGGCACGTTTACAATTTCGCAATTTACGAAAAACGTCAAATCAATTTTTGCCACTTACGAGCACGAACAGCTCAACATTGTTGCCGTAACTTCGGCGTTCTTTTTGAAAAAAAACAAGCAGTGGCGACTGCGGGGACAGCAAGCAGGGATGGGAACAAAGTTATCCGACGGCGTCGATATTGATACTTTGAATTTGAACGACCTGTACCTTTACCCTTTGCCTGCGGGCCATATCAGAACACAACATCCGGAATTGCAACGCATACCAGATTTGTTTGCTGCTCACCAATCGATCGTTGAGCATCACAGAAACGGAAAGCAATCCGTGTCCGAGCTACAGACAAAGTACAACGGAGACATCCTTCGTTTCTACTCCGAGACGATATTTGAGATGCTGTCCTTTGCGGAATCATCCGGGTATTTGAAGCTCAAGGAATCGTAGATCCTAAGTGCACCGGCAATCGAACCATCGGATGCCAATCCTTTCCAGTCGCCGCCTCCGGAATTGATTGATCAGGGAGCGGTTTTTGTTCCGACGTTGGTCGGTGCGTTCAAGATCGTGTGGCAAGTAACTTGGCCGATAAAGCAAATTCTACTGCGAATCACGAATGCTCGGGATCGCAAACTGCTCGCAAAAACGGGATATCAATGGCCTTAGCCCGTTTTGTGGTTTTCTCTGTAACGTTTCGGGACTGAAGTCGTAATCCAATCGAACGGTCAACAACCGAAACAGCCGCGAAATGGAAAATGCCCATGGATTCGATCCTATCAGGTGCCAAAACGCCTGACGAAAAAGCGTCACGAAAACAGTTCGTGATCGCGGCCTTTGAACGCTACGAGCGTCCATTGACGGCCTATGCGATGAAGTTTTTCGGTGGGCGATCTGGCAATGTGCATGCGGCTCGGGATGCAGTGCAGTTCACGTTTATGAAACTGTGCCAGCAGAACCCGGAAAAGATTTCGGACAGGTTGGCTCCGTGGTTGTACACCGTTTGTCGCAATCGAATTTTTGACGAACTGAAGGCCAATCAAAAACGCCCGCAGTTGAATGATGATTGTGCGAGCCAAGTTGGTTCGAGTTCGCCAGATCCAGCGGTGCAATTGGAGATCGACGATTTTCTTGAGCGACTGCCGCAGTTGCTTGAGTCGCTGTCCGATGGCGAGAAGGAAGTTGTTGAACTCTGGTCACACGGGCTCAAGCCGATCGAGATCGCAGCGGTGATCGACAAACCGGCCGGTTCGGTGCGAGTGACACTTCACCGCGGCATTAAGAAACTGCAACAACATCCAGAAGTTTCCCATTGGCTGGAACGCGCGACCGGCCAAATTGAAACAGGCGAAACCGGCAAGTCGGCCTTAAATGGCAGGTCTTTCAAAACAGCATCGATTACAGGTGAACAAAAATGAACAACAGACATCGCGACGAAATGGACGAATTGAATTTGGCTCAGCAGACGGCTCATGTGCTCGAGTCGGGCGATTGCAGCGATCGAGATGATGCGGCAACGTATGAGTTGGGACGCTTGCTACGTCAGTCTGCGAATCATGAGCTGCCCGAATCCAATGAAGATCTGCGCGAGCAGTTGTTGGCAACGTTGGTCGCGGATGGTGATGCGCCGATGGTTTCTGTGAAGACTCCCTTGGCGGAAAGTTCTTCGCACGTTGGCCGCAAGCGAATGTGGATGGGCTTGGCGGTTGGAGCGTTGGTTGCTGTCGGCGGATGGTGGCTGTATCAACCCGAACACGGAGTCGTTCTTGACGGTGGTTCGATTGTGATTGGCCAACTTGATATGAAGGACTCTGAGGAACCGGCTGTCGTATATAGAATGGAAACAGCGACCAGAACTGCGCCGCTCACTCGAATGCGTACGGAGACAAGAACTCGATTAGTTCCCGTTCAGAGAACTCGAAAGGAATCGAAGAAGGTTCAAGGGACAGATGGGGAATGGGAATTAAGAGAGGTTGAAGTTCCTTACACCGAGAACGTTACTCAGAACTATCAAGTTCAGGTTCCGTATACCGAGAACACGACTCAAAGCTATCAGTTGAAAGTCCCTTACACTCCCGATGGAAAACGAATCGCCAGAGCTGACTACAAGAAGTTTGGGATTGATGAGAGTGAGTTGTCGTATTCTGGCTCCGCCGACAAGATGTCCAGTGCTTTGCAGTCTTCGAACGCAAATGC
>CAZORS010000333.1:0-3809 GCA_964582025.1 uncultured Pirellulaceae bacterium
TAAATGTGACCATCCACCAACGTCATTCCGCCAAGCTTGTTTTGAAACGTTTTTGAATCAAGCCAGTAAACTTCTTCGGCGTTCACGCCATCGCCATCGGCAGACAGACGCAACAGCGCTGCACCGGTCTTGTAAGCAGTCGATGTGAAAACGTAGTCGCCATCAATCACGGGAGTCGGAATGTTCGCAACGCCGTTAGCAACTTTAGAGTAACGCCAAAGCAACTCCCCATCGGAGGCTCGAATTCCAAGTAACCCTCGCCCGACTAATTGAACGTATTGTCGCACACCACAGGCTTCAGAGACGACGGCCGAAGAGTAACCGGCTCCATCCATCAACGTCTTTCCGCTGACTCCAAATTCCTCGCCATAGTCTGGCAACTTGCAGGTCCAAACGTCTTTGCCGGTTTTCAAGTTCAACGCGACAACCATTCCTTTCGGACCGCCCGGCGTGCAGATCAATTTTTCTCCATCGACCAACGGCGATTCGCTGAATCCCCAGACCGACATCATCTTGCCGCCCCATTCACTGAATTCCCGATTCCAAACTTTCTTTCCGTCCTCCGCCTGCAGGCAGCATACCGCTCCGCCGCTGCTAACGACATACAGCATGCCTTCGTGATACGTTGGCGTCGTGCGACTGCCGGTGTACGGATGTTTGGGTGGCATGTCGGTGATCGGCGTCGCCCACAGCTGTGTGCCGTCGAGCGAATAAGCGGTCACTTGCTGAGCTGATTCCGTATTGCCGGAAGTGAATATTTTTCCGTCGGCAACCGAGACCGTCGCGTAGCCGCTACCGAGTCCTTCCGCAGTCCAGTCGAGTCTTGGTCCACGGCGACCCCATTTTTCGAATAAGCCAGTTTCGGCAGAATGATTTTGACGGTCAGCACCGCGCCACTGCGGCCAATCCTGACCAAAAGAAGGCTCAACCGAAATCCCGCTCCACAGGGCGACCATTGCCAATAACAGAAAATTTGAAACAGTGCGAAACATGCATCACCAACAAGACAATCGATGGGCGTACTAAACTTCTGAAATCACTTTATCAGATTTCCACCATTCGTTCGAAGACAGCTTGGCCGACTTTCACGATTGCACACCAATGATTACAGTGACGTACACTAAACCAGTCATTTTTTATTCACAAGCATGGAAGAACCGAAAATGGACAAACCAAAAGTTGCGGCGAAAAACCCTGCCAAAGTCGAAGTCGAAGAAGGCAAGAAATACGCCTGGTGCTCCTGTGGACTTTCCGAGTCACAACCGTTTTGCGATGGCAAGCACGCCGGAACGGACTTCAAGCCAGTCGTGTTTACGGCTGAAAAATCTGAACTCTGCTACTTCTGTCAGTGCAAGAATTCTGGCAAAGGAATGCTCTGCGATGGCTCACACAACGACCTTGCAGACGACGCGTAGTATTTCTGATAGCGACGCGGATCCATTATGCTCAAAATCGCCGGCCGAATTCTGAACTTCATTGTCTGGTCGGGGATCGTAGTCCTCGTCTTGTTGATTTTTGTACTGCCGTTGATCACGTCGCTACTGATCCAGTTTGACGACTATCAATCCGCCGAATTTTGGGACTGGTACCTAGATACCCTACAGCAATCGCAAATCATCGCGATTCGCGCCTTTTTTTGGGTTTGGATTTTCTTCGTTGGAAGTTGTTTTGCGAGCTTCCTAAACGTCGTCGCGTGGCGAGTCCCGCGAGGCAAGAACATTCTTGGCTCAAGCCATTGTCCGCAGTGCAACATCAAGCTGAACCTTCGCAACAATTTGCCGATCTTAGGTTGGATGAGAAACGGAGGTCGCTGTGAGAATTGCGAACTGTCGATTCCTGTCCGCTACTTGATCGCGGAACTGGTCCTAGGCTCCACTTTTCTGATTTTGTTTTCGGCGCAAACGGTCACCGGCGGAATGACGATTCCGTTTCGCATTCCGAACGAATTCGTAGGCATCGAGAACGTTCTCTTGAGGCCGCACGCCGATCTTTTGATCATGCTCGTGTTCTGCCTAGTGTTGCTTTCGTTGATCTTCACGTTGGCGATCGCAGCCACGGAGAAGTTTGCGGCCCCGGTTTCGATTGTCGTTTTCGGCATTGTTGCAGCGATGGGACTTCAATGCGTTGCTTCAGCGCCCGGGATCGTAGACTTTCGTTTCGCATTTCAAGCAAACGAAACCATTGCGAATCAATTCATTTACTTAACTTCCGATCCACTAAACTTCTTGATTGCCGTCGGACTTGGGGTACTGGCCGCCGTCGCTTGCTTTCTGGCGATTCGAAAATCGAGCAGCAACACGCCACATGGAGCATTCGGTTGCCTAATCATGATCGGTGCTTGCCTTGGATGGCAATCTGTACTGTCGATCACCATTCTCTTCTTTCTGCTGTCAGCGTTTCGACCATTCAATGCTTGCGGAAAACTATTCGTTGCGACACTTGTGCATTTGTGCTTATGGCGACTACAGAGCCATTGCACCTGGTGGCCGGGACCTGCCAGTGGATTGCAACAACTTTTACTGGGCGCTACCTACATTGGAATCCTCGCGTTAATCGTTAGGGCGACAAATCCGAAGCCAGAAGATTCAGGAAACGAGTCATTCGGTGATTTGCCAAGTCCCGCAGAGAACCTAGAATGAATGCCCAGTAGTTCCCAATCATCTTCTGTTGAACAACATCGCGATGAAAAGTCCAATCTTCAATCGCGTCCTTCTTTTATTTGGGATGATGTTTTCGGCTTCGTTATCCGCACAGGAAATGGAAACTCCAGAAGACAGCTCCGCTCGGGAAGCTGCTCAAGTCATCGAAAAAAAATCAGCGGAACCATGGGAAACGGTCTTGGGAACTCCGGCCGATGAAGAGCCAAACGATCCGTTTTCGGATGACAATTCGAACAAAGTCGAAGAACGCGAAACAACGCGGGAGAATCATCAAGCAAGACTGCTCGATTTAAAGAAACTTCAAAACGTCGAAGCGATGGTCGAGAAAGTCATTCCACGCGTTTCGCCTTGTATCGTTTCGATCGGGGAAACCGCCAGCGGCGTCATCGTTAAGCCTTCCGGAATCGTGATCACGGCCTCGCACGTAACTCGTAAAGCTGGACGCATTCTGATCGTTCGACTTCAAGACGGCAGATCCGTCAAAGGAATTACTCTTGGCTCAAACGCCGCCAACGATACTTCTGCAATCAAACTTTTGGGCGGTGGTCCTTGGCCGTATTTGAAAACCGTGTCTCCGAAATTTATGGCTGAAGCAGGGCAGTGGTGTATCGCGTTTGGCTATCCTCTTTCGTGGCCTCGAGACAAACCTGCCAGTGCACGCATCGGTCGAATCACCGGACAGTACCGCGGCAAGATCGTGACGGATTGTCCGATCATGGGAGGCGATTCGGGGGGAGCATTAGTCGACCTCAATGGTAATTTATTGGGAATCAACAGCAGCGTCCGCTTGGATGTGACTCAAAACCTTCACGTCCCGATCGAACGTTACCGTGAAGACTGGAATTCGATGATGACTCGACAGGATGTCGACGTCGTAACGGCAACCGTTGCAGCGCAGAGTCCAGATACTCCTGCTCCAGCGAAAAAACCCTATTTGGGAATTTATGGTGAATCGGCTCATCAAAGCGTCCGGATACGCGACATTCGGCGTCAATCGCCTGCCGAAAAAGCCGGACTACTGCCCGAAGACGTAATTTGGCAAATCGATCAAACACCCATCAAGAGTTTTGCCGAACTGTTAAAATACCTCGCGACCCGAAAAGGTGGAGACCAAATCAAGGTTGGTGTCAATCGTTTCGGAGTCAACCT
>CAZORS010000334.1:0-3806 GCA_964582025.1 uncultured Pirellulaceae bacterium
AATACGACTTGGACGGAAACCAAATTTCGAGCTTACAGGAAAACGGAGGTTGCAGCTTGAGCGCTTCGTCGGCCGGAGGGAAGAGACTGGCGACGATCGGCAACCACGTTCTCAAACTATATGAGATGGTCCCGGAGCCGAAGCTGATTCAGGAATTCGAAGTCGATGGATCAACAGCAGTCGCAATTTCACAAGACGGATCGCAGGTTGCTGTTGGGGACAGCAATGGCGATGTGAGCCTGTATGAATTCACCAGTGGTCAGCAAGTCTGGCAGGTAACACCATCGGGTCGAAAAAGAATGACTTGGCCGATACCGATTGGCTGTTTGTTTGTGTGGAGTTTCCTTGCCGCAGTAATGCATGTGCGATCAAAGCAAAACTAGCGGCGTTTTTTCCGTTTACTGCTTTTCTCGGTTCGCCAGCCTTTGGTTGGGCGGGCGGTGTCAGTCGAAACTCGCTTCAACATTCCATGTGAGAAGCAGTTCAGTTGTGCCAAGTCGCATCCAGTTTGGTTTCGCAAGAAACGCCGATTGAGTCAATGAAGTCGCGGTCATGGCTCACGACCACCATCGCTCCCGACCAACTCTTTAACGCATCTCGAAGTGCACCCAGCCCTACAAAATCCAAACCAACCGTGGGTTCATCAAGCACCAGCAGTTCGATCGCAGGAACGCGATGATACAGGCAGATCAGTGCTGCCCGTACTCTTTCGCCGGGGCTAAGACTCTTTAGTGGCCGCTGAGCCAAAGCAAACGGAAATCGGTGCGCCATCAGGATCTTCGCAACGTCTTCGAGTGTTGCATCACAGGCTGTCTGCAAGTTCGCGATCAGCCCTCGATCTGACTGCCAATTGGTCGCGCCTTGAGCAATGATTCCCATTCGCGTGAATTCGCCGACAACGCGTCCTTGATCAGCTTGTCGCTCGCCGGCCAGGATGTTTAACAGAGTCGTCTTGCCGGCACCGTTTCGCCCCGAGATAGCAATCCGGTCGGATCGCCGAACGCACATCGATACGTTTGAGAAGATCTCGCGACCATCAATGACGGCGGTCACGTCTTTTACATCAACGATTTCAGTTGGCGTATCCGTCGGTTGCTGCGGCGCGGTTAGCTTCAGGTCCAACTGAACTTCCATCGCACGGCGTGTGGCCTCGGCCCATTCCCGAGAAGCCGCGATGCGCTTTCTCCACAGCTTCTTTCGTCTGCCTTGCTTCACCTGAGCGTAAGACCTCTTCTCGTTCAACTTCGCCCTGGATGGGCAACGCTCTAATTCATTTAGCCGTCCTCGTCTTTTCTTTCGGTCGTGCCTGTTGTTCACGCGTTCATTCTGTTGCTCCTTCCTGATAAGTTCATTGAGGTTGCTAACGTATTGCCGTTGTTTGCGGAGTCCTTCGGTCTCCAGGCAATCCTCGACCTCCTCGAATTCCCCCGACAGGTATCGGCATCCTGACTCGGCAATCACAAAGAAGTGTTGGAACTGACGGAGTAGCTTGCGGTTGTGGGAGACAAGCAGTAGACCTCGCGACCAGTTCGCAAGCCAACCGATAAGCCAGTCAATTCCCTCTTCGTCCAGGTCGCTGGTCGGTTCGTCGAGGATCAACAGTTCAGCTTGAGCTTTCCTGGCAGCGAGCAGGTGCAACTTGCGCTGTTCCCCCGGACTACAGGAATCTTGTAACAACACTTTGGAAGACAACCCCGCATCCGCCAACTCAGTGTCACTTAGCAGCTCGCGGGTGTGGCGAATTGTTTCGGACGTCGCCCCAAGCTCTTGGGGGACGAACCAGGGATTCGTGTGCAACACAACTCCCGGGTGATCGACTTCGCCTGCCAATATTTTCAAGAGCGTTGTTTTACCAACACCATTGCGACCGATCATCGCAATTTTATCATGCGAAATCTCCACATTGAGATCTTGAAACAGTTGCCGCCCTCCAGGTGTGGAGACCGCAAGATTCTCAATCTTTACAAGCGTCGCTGGGTTTAGGCTCATTGCTCCGCCCCCAGTCTTTTGATTTCGTCTACGACAAAGGACTCCGCTTCCAAGTGGAATAGCAATCCATTCGGCTTGGTTTCCGTTTCCATGACGCGACAACTTCGATGAACGATCTCCATTGCGTTCGACGCATGGTAGGGGACATACACTTGGGTTCGCCTCAAGTCCGCACGGGCGCGGCTGAGGAGAGTCTCCTTTAGATCGCCGATGGAGCCTTTGTCATAATTGCTGATGAACTGATAGTCATGTCCCGATGAGACCCTATCCATCACTTCCTTGTTTGGCAGCGATTCGATGCGATCCGCTTTGCTGAACACGTAGTACCTTGGAATTTTTTCGGCTCTCAATGTCACGAGCATCTTGTGCGTCGTTTCCAGGTGCATCTCCCATTCGGGATCAGACGCATCAACAACTGGAACAATCAACGTCGCTTCCCGCAACTCGGCAAGTGTCGTCTCGAAGCTGGCGAGCAATCGATTTGGGAGGCGTCGGATAAACCCAACGGTGTCGCTAAGTAAGACGTCTCCTCCATGACGTGTAAGACAGCGAACCGTCGTATCGAGAGTGACAAAGGGCATGTCTTGAGCTAACAACTCCGTCGATGCCAAATTGTTCATCAACGTTGTCTTCCCTGCGTTGGTGTAGCCAACCAGTGCGATACGCCTGGAATTGTCGCGTCTCCTTCTCTGCGATTCGCCGGCGACCTGGATGCGTCGAAGAGCTTTTTTCAATTCTGCCAGCCGCTTGTCCAGTCTCCGTGCCAACAATTCCGAAGCGGTCTCGCCGGGACCACGCCCACCCATGATCCCGCCAGCTTGTTGATCCATGTCGACACCAAGTCCACAGATCAGCGGTTTCAAATAGCTTAAATGCGCGATCTCCACCTGGATTCGCGCCGTCTGCGATTTGGCATGACGTAAGAAAACGTTCAGGATCACTCCTTCCCGGTCACAGACTGGCATGCCTGCAAGATCTTCCAGGTTTCGAATTTGCGACGGCTTCAGCTCGGCATCGACGATGAGCATTTTCGCACCAAGCTGAACTGCCCTTTCTGCCGCCGCCTTTGCTTTGCCGCTGCGTAAAACGGTTGCTGGATCGGATTGCCTTTGCTTGATGGTTTCCGAACCAACAACTCGACCTCCTTGTGCTCCGACAAGACCGATGATTTCCGCCAGCTGCGCGTCACGACTGTAGTCCTCGGACCAGTCGCCAACGCAAACCACGTAACAGCCACCCTTTGACGACTGGTTGCCTTCGCGAAGAGCCGTGCGGTTCTTAAAGTGTTCGACCAGATTCTCAAGCTCGCCGTCATCCGCGAGCGGAACCTCGTCGTGTTCTTTGATAGGCTTCGATTCAAATTTCATATCACTTCCCCAGTCTCGATAATGTGAGCCGAACGCATAGGCGTCGGGCGTGCGCAACAAGCTCGTAGAACAGGGACGCGGCTAGCGCCGTTGGCTCACAAAACGGAAGATCCATTTGCGAGGCAGCGCGTCGTGTTTCTGCGTACCGGTCCCGTAAACGCGATTGAGCGCGAAAAAGAGTTCAGCCGACTCCACGTGAGTCGGCGAAGATGCTGAGAGGGCTAGATTTATCTAGACGAATCGAGAAGTGATCATTGCAATTCTTTTTTTGCAGACTGCATGGTTACCAAAGAGTTATTTGACTGGACGACTCCAATCACAGGCCAAGACACACCGGCGCCGAAAAGGTTCGGTGAGTAGTTGTCAGCAGCCGTAGAAAACCGAAGTAGCAATGGTCTAGCGGCGTTTCTTTTTGCGAGCGCTTTTCTCCGTGCGCCAGCCTTTGGTTGG
>CAZORS010000335.1:0-3772 GCA_964582025.1 uncultured Pirellulaceae bacterium
GTCGATTCCATGTTGCTGAGCAATCAAATCGCCTTGCAACTTGCAACACGATCCGACATCACGGCGATGACCGACGTCACTGGATTCGGTTTGGCTGGCCATTTGAAAGAGATGCTGATCGCGAGCGAAAAGTCAGCGAAACTCGACTTGAACTCGATCCCTCTGCTTCCCGGCTGTCAGGAACTATTGGACCAGAACATCGAAAGCACACTTGCTCCCGACAACCGTATCAATCTATCCTCGATTGGGTTCAACGGCATCGATATCGGCGACCGTCGCGTTGCCAGCTTATTTGATCCACAAACCGGCGGCGGGCTATTGTTTGGTGTTAAAGCAAATGCCGCCGACGAGGTGCTTAGCTTCTTGAACGATGAAGGATTCGAGCGAGCGTGTGTGATTGGAGCAGTCGTCGATTCTGACGGTTCCGGATCCGAAATCTCGCTGTAGCCGAGCAAATGGGATCAAATGAACGGGTATTTCTGGCTTTAACGAATCGATTTTCGCTAAAAACGCAAAGTAATTCAGCTGGCTAGTTTTCCGCATCGGATCTTCAGACCTTTTAGTAACGTGAATCTTCTTTCACCTACTTGTTTACTTTCAAGGTCGTGCAACGATGATTCGAACTGCCTTTTTCATGCTTTGCGTAGCGTGCGCTTTGCCAGCGATGGCTTCTGCCCAAATCAATTTTGATGCTGAAGATTCGGGCTGGTATCGAGACGACGGTTTCCACGAAGTGGACAACGAAAACTATCTGACCGGAACTTTCGACTTCAACAACGTTCGGACTGAACGCCACAGTTTCTTCGTATTCGACTTGTCCAACATCGATAATGTCACCAATGCAATACTCAGGCTTAACTTGCCTACCACTGGGTACAACAGCCCAGATGATTTCGAAACATTTACTCTTTTCGATTTCGGCGGTTCGGTCGACAGTCTAATTAACGGAACTGGTGGGATCGGCGCGTTCGACGACTTGGGCACTGGAGTTTCTTTTGGTTCGGTAGACGTGTCGTTGGCTGATGAAAACTCATTCATCGATATTCAACTCAACACCGATGGAATTGCTTTCCTGGATGCCGCGGTTGGCGGCACGGTTGCCATCGGCGGTGCGGTGACTACGCTAGAAAGCACACTCGGAGATGAGTGGATTTTTGGCAACACGGGACCTGATCCTACACCGACTCCAAGCTTGTTTGTCGCTGTTCCAGAGCCTTCTTCAATTGCTTTGATCGGATGTGCATTCGCTTTCGCTTCAACGCGACGACGCCGTCGTTGTTAAGCTAACGAACCTGATAAACTAGGGCCGAAAGCCAATTCAATCGATCGATTGAGTTCGCATTCGGCCCTTTTTTTGTGCGCAGCTGACAACCTCATGTTGCAGATCACGACGATTTGCACCCCAACTACTTTGGCAAAATCTGAACTGCATCAGCATGCACCATGCCGCCGGCGTTTTTGGTTGTAAACTCAACCGTAACCGTCTCGCCTTTCTCCAGTTCAAAATTACCCAAGACGTAAACCTGTTCTTCCTTCTTGCCGTTGTCGAGTGGTTTGGGCGTTTTCGTCATATCAACCAGAAACGACGATGTTTCAGACCCAACGGTCACCGCAATTGGAACTTGGGTGCCGCGATTCTTGTGAACTCCGTACAAGATTCCAATCGTGCATTGGCCAGACTTTTTCGCGACATCCGAAAACACCGCTTTCGCGTCTGAGTTGGGGTCAGCATAGATATAGCCTTCTCCGAAATACCCTTTGACGCCTTGTCCCGTCGTCCATTTTCCTGTCAGCTCAGCTTTCTTGTCGTCGATAACTTGACCGTTCAATTTCTTGTCGCTGCGTTTTCGCTTGGCGATCCATTCGGGACCGCGTGCGTCAGCAAGCTGCATTGCGTCTTGAGGAATCTCGAACTCTGCCGTGACGGAATTGCGACTTGCTTTGCCAGGAAGCTTTAGCAAAACATCCATTTCGTCCCAGTACTTTTCGAACACCTCCCGAGGAGAACAATTGTGAAGTTTGCAAACGCTCGCCGCACGTCCGACGACTTCACCCATCATGCCGCAAGTTTTCATAACACGTGTCGTCCCCAACGCTTCATGTGTGACACTGACACAGCGACCTGCCATGAACAGGTTTGAAATGTTGCGAGAATAAAAACTGCGGTAGGGTACCGGGTACCCGAAACCACGATCGATGCGACGATCATGCTCCGCGATCGAGATGAATGGATTGTCGGGAAACTTTTTCGCGTATTGTTTCTTGGGATAGTGCAAATCGATCGACCAAGTGCTGGGGACACAGCCGTCTTTGAATTCGCGTTTCCCCACAACGTCTTCTTTGTTCAAAACCACGTCGCCCATCAGTCGACGGGATTCGCGAGGGCCGCCGATGTACGCGATCCAAGTCAGAAAGGCCGTTTTGTGCTGTTTGGCACCGTCGCGATTCTTCATCGCATTAAACGCTCCGTAGACGGCTCGCAAATTCCAATCGCGAATCCCTTCGGCGTCCTGCAGTGGATCTTTATCGAAGCCGCTTTCCCAAAACCATTGGCCGTGATGGTCGCGCGGGTAAGGAAAATCTTCCATCGTCAGGTCGAGTGCCCATGGCGTCTCCGGATAGGCGACGTCTTGCTTGCCTTCATCCCAAGCCCACATATTGCTCATCCCCATCCGCCCATCAGGGGTCATCTCCCAATCGGCGTTTGCCAAAAAACCGATCGTTCCATGGCCGGTGCAATCAACAAACAAAGAACCCAAAAATCGTTTCTGCTCGCTGGTCCTAGTATCGAAAGCATGAACTGCCGTGATTTTGTCGTTGTCAGTTTCAACCTTGAATGCGTGATGGTTCAAAAACAAGTCGATATTGGATTCAGCTCGAACGATGGATTCTTTTTTTGCGTCGCCGTACTCTTCATAAGTTCCTGGCGATTTCTTCGCATCGTCAGCGAACTCTTCGATCATTTCGCCAATGCGAGGATACTTACCGCGTCGAATATGGCCCATCGCCCAAACGCGAACTTCGCTTGATCCGTTGCCCCCAAGCACGGGACGATTCTGAATGAGGGCCACTTTACAACCCGAACGAGCCGCTGAAAGCGCCGCGCCGACGCCAGCGTAGCCACCACCGACAACGACTAGGTCGTAGCCATTTTTTTCAGTCGGAGAATCATCGAGTCCCAATTGCTTCCGTCGCCACTGCGACACAATTTCAGATTCATTCGGTGGCGGCGTTGAGTCTTTGGTGAACAAGATCGCATCGCAGCGACCATCGAAACCGGTTAAGTCATGAAGTGCGACTTTGGTCTCCTGATTCTTGATTTCAACCATCCCGCCATCATGCCATGACCATTGCGCTCCCTTGGTGCCAAACGTTTCCGTCAACGGCGTTCCATCAATGACTAGTTGAAATTTACCCGGCTTCCCCTCAGCTTTCCATCGAGCCACCCAGTCCTTCGTCCGCACGAAGACTCGGTACGATCCCGTCTCCGGGAAGGAAACCGTAGTCGTCGCGTCCTTGACGGCGTTGCCCAATCCATGTGCCAATAGATACGGCGATCCCATTTCATCAATGAATTGCGTGTCCAGCTTCCAACCACCATGCTGGTCGAAACTTTCGGCTTCGACGAAGACCGATTGAGCATTCGCACCGTGGGCGGCAAACAGAAAAGAAACGGAAATCAATACCGTGAGAAAATATCGGGTCATGGAAGACATCCTAGAAATAGCGTTAATCAGGGAGGCGTTTGGAGATTCACTTACTCTTCAGTGTC
>CAZORS010000336.1:0-3731 GCA_964582025.1 uncultured Pirellulaceae bacterium
TACGAGTCGCCGCTCGGAGGAGTCTCTTCGTTCTCCTCCTTCTGCTTCGCCAGCTTATTTCGCTGCCGTACGTATTCATCGACCAGCGCTTTTCTTGCCGAATCATCCTTGCGTGCAATCTCGTTGATGCCGACGGAAAAGAAATCGAACATGGCGGTCCCTAGAATGCCGACTAACAACAGCAAGATGATGCTGATGAAAATCGCAACCGTGCGAATCTCGTCAACAAATGCGAGCCCAGCCAGCATGATCCCTTGCGAAGCGATTAGCGAACTGGCGATCGCACGCCGACGATACTTGCGTGATTCAAACCGAAGCTCGCTGGCGGTGTGAGGCGTTGAGAAAACATCGTCCAACTGTCGCTTGTGTGCAAACAGTGAAAGAACTCCACCTGCAACCGAGCCCAGCCCAAGCAGAAACGCAAAATTCTTCACGCTCTGGCTGATACCCAGAATGCCTTGGCATAGGCCCAGAATGCCGTGGCATAGGCCCAGAACGGGTTCGAAATAGCCAATGAGCATTTCAAAAATCACTGGATTGCTCCATCGTTAAAACGATTTATCTTCTAGTCGCCGTGCGGGAGTTTTTCTTTTTCTTCTTCGCATTCTTTTCATAAAGAACCTGCATGCGTCGAGTCCACTCGAGCATCACGACTCCGACTTTCCCCAACGATTCTGCCGAACAGTTTTCGACGCTATCCTGAGTCGTGTGCCAGTATCTATTGTTCATTCCAGGACGCGGATAGTCAAAGTCAATGATATCACATGTCGGAATACCGGCTTGAATCAGTGGTAAATGGTCGTCCTTAATTGTGTGACCCTTCGTCGCTTTAAATTCTCGGACTTTTAAATCCTTTGCGACCGACCAAATCATTTTTGTCAGGTCTCGGGCGCCATTGAGGCTGTTGACCTCCATCTTCAATTGCAGATCTTTGTCCCCGATCATGTCGACCAAGACGGCATAGTCATATTTCACGTCCCAGTTCGGGTACTGATTGGCAAAAAACTGCGAACCTAAAAACATCGGGTCACGCCTTGCTTGAAAGACAAATTCTTCGCCGTCGAAAAATATAAAATCAAATCCGACTGGCCCCTCCTGATTTTGCATGTGCCGCCCGAGTTCGCATAGAAATGCCGCGCCTGATGCTCCATCGTTGGCTCCAATGAATACGCCCTGTGGGTTCACTCGATCGCGATCAGGAAATGGTCGCGTGTCGTAATGGCAACAGATCAGCAGCCGCTTCGTGCGTTTTGGGTGCCAGCGAACGACTAGGTTCGAAAGGCCAACTTGTCGTCCCGTTCGCGGGTCGTTGACGTTGAAGTTTTGGAATCCAACTTGAGCTCCCAGAGCCTCAAAATGTTTTTTCAGCATCGCCTGCTGAGTCGCCATTCCGCGCGAAGTGCTCATGCGAGGCCCGATCGCACAAATGGCTTTAAGATGACCGAACGCAAAATCTTGATCGAACTCGGCGCCCGCTTCCGCAATCTGTGATTCGATTGGAAAATCTGCGGTTTTTGTTTGCTGATTCTGTGCCAGCAGAGCAACTGGAGAGGCCAGCATTGCCAGACAAACCAGTATTTGAGTTTTTGCAAACATTTCTATCCTTATAAATTTGCCCTGCGCCAAAATGGTCGTTCGGAAAATTACATTCCGTTGCAATCTTTCCTCGTCCGTATTGTAATGGAATCGCGGTAGAATCCGAATTCGAACTTTTACACTCAAACGCCAAAAACCATGATTCGTTCCCAATTGTGTATTTTATTTTGCGGTTTGTTTCTACTGTCGCTCGCGGCCGATGCTGGGGCTGACCAAAAGGAATCAATCATCGAAGTGCCAACGGTCGAACTGATCAGCGTCGACGGCAGTTCGAAAATCAGCATTGATGACCGGCCCAAACAAGAGTTGACGGTGCTCTGTTTCCTAGGAACGGAATGCCCGTTGGCGAAGCTTTATGCTGGTCGCTTGCAGAAAATGTCGACTGAATTCAAAAAAGTTCGTTTCGTCGGAATCAACAGTAACATTCAAGATTCGTTGCCGGAGATGAAAACTTACATTGCCGACAGCGGAATCAAATTTGAGTTCGCAAAAGACTATGACAATCGCTTCGCGGACAACCTGAACATCACACGCACTCCGGAAGTAATCGTATTCGATTCGGATCGAAAGATCCTCTATCGAGGACGCATTGACGATCAATACTTGCCGGGCGTTTCGCGATCTTCCGCCAATCGCCATGACCTGAGAATCGCGATTGAGTCCGCCTTAGCCGGCAAATCAATTGAAGTCGCTGAGACCGAACCGACTGGTTGCTTGCTAGGCCGCAAACGAGAATCCTCCTCTGACGCAACCGTGACGTTTGCAAACCAGGTTTCTCGCGTCTTGCAGCGTAACTGCGTCGAATGTCATCGCACCGGCGAAATTGGCCCGTTCTCCTTGGAGACGTATGAGGAATCAATTGGCTGGGCGGACATGATGTTGGAAGTCATCGAAGAAAAACGAATGCCGCCATGGCATGCTGACGCAAGCGTTGGCAAATTTTCCAACTCAAGGAACATGAGCGACGAGGACAAACAAATTCTGGTCGATTGGGTCGCGCAAGGAACTCCAATGGGCGACGTGTCAGAATTGCCAGAACCGATTGAAACAGTTTTTGGTTGGCGTTTGCCCAGAAAGCCAGATCGCGTTGTGGAAATGAGTCCGCGACCTTACGAAATTCCTGCGGACGAAACGGTTGAGTACCAGTACTTTGTTGTCGATCCAAAGTTCACTGAAGACCGTTGGGTTTCAGCCGCAGAAGTCGTTCCGGGCAATCGCAGCGTGGTTCACCATTGCATCGTGTTCATTCGCCCACCCGACGGACAGCGAGCTCGTGGAGTTGGTTGGCTGGCCGCGTATGTGCCAGGCCAAACGCCGTTGAGCTACGAATCGAATCGGGCTCGCTTCGTCCCCAAAGGTTCGCGGTTCGTATTTCAGATGCACTACACGCCCAACGGAACGCCGCAGACGGATGTCACAAAGATCGGAATTCTGTTCGCGGATGAAGCTGAGATCGAACAGGAGTTGCTCACCGTCATGGCACTCGATCAAGACTTTGAAATTCCACCAAATGATCCTTCGCATAAAGTTGACATTCGCCGCGGAAGTCTGCCGACAAACGGAAGTTTGTTGTCCGTGTCGCCGCATATGCATTATCGCGGCAAGTCGTTTGAATCCGCAGTCGTGTCGAAAGATCAAACTGAAACTCCGTTGATCCACGTCCCTGCTTACGATTTCAATTGGCAGCATCGCTATGAATTCGCGGAGCCAATTTCACTGAACAACGTTCGCCGCGTGCGAGGCAAAGTTGAGTTCGACAATTCAGACGCCAACCCATTCAATCCTGATCCCACACAGTTAGTTTCTTGGGGCGATCAGACTTGGGAGGAAATGGCGGTCGCGTTTTACGATATTTCGATCCCACATAAAGTCGAAACCAAAACGAAAAAAGTTCAAACGGTAGCTCAGCCACGTCAGCTAACGGCTGCTCAAGAAACGAAAGCCAGCGAAATTGAACGAAAATTCTTTGAACGGTTCGACGCCAACAAGGACGATATCATTCTCCGGTCCGAGTTGCCTCGCGCTATCAAGACTTGGGGGTTCAACGCTTACGATGCAGACGGCGACGGAAAGCTGACTCGCGACGAAGTTCGCGAACAGGCGAAGATGCGTGTCGAGTAGAATCAAAACACCAA
>CAZORS010000337.1:0-3725 GCA_964582025.1 uncultured Pirellulaceae bacterium
AAGCGCAAGCGAGTGGTTCCCAGAATGCAAAAAAACACTCGCTTACGCTTCGGGCACGTATTTTGGTTTTCGCAGACCGGCAACTTTCCTTACGATTCCGCCCTGTTTTCCCCGAACCTTTCCGCTCATCGCCGCTCTGAGTCTATCAATTTAACAGAGAGGCAAATAAACTCACGGAATGAATGAAAGAAAGAATATCCAGCAGATGGTGCTGGATGTCGTCTTGGACGACAACTACCAACCGCTCAAAATTCGAGCGATCGCTAAAAAACTTGACCTGCTCGATGAAGAGCGAGAAGTCAAACGGGCCATCAAGCGACTCATTCGCGATGGCAAACTCAAATGGGGTGATAAGCACCTCGTCATGAAGCCCAAAAAGGGCAAGCGACCCGACAAGGGGTCCGACAAAGCAAAAGATAAATCTGGGAAGAAGCTAAAACAAAAAGACAACGAGATCATCGGCACGTTTCGAAAAACGTCCGGTGGATTCGGATTCGTCACCCCGGAAAACTCAATCGTCACCGACCGCAGCGAAGACATCTTCGTGCCCAAGGCTCGCACTGGCGACGCGGCGCACATGGACAAAGTGCTGGTCAAGATTCCCAAGAAAAAGAATGACGATCCGCGGCGTAAGAAACGTGGCAAATTCGATGGCAGTACAGCCGGTCGAATCGTCCGCGTCATCGAACGCTACACTCATCGATTCGTTGGATCCTATCAGGAATCAGGTGAACTCGGAATTGTGATCGTCGATGGCGATACGTTCGAACTTGGAATTCTAGTCGGTGATGCGGGTGCTAAAGCTTGCAAGCCCGGCGATAAAGTCGTCATCGAGATGGCGAATTTTCCTTCGGCTCATTCGCCCGGCGAAGGCGTGATCGTTGAAGTCCTTGGCGATCGAGGCCAGCCTGGCGTCGACACGCGGATGATCGTTGCCGAATATGGATTGCCGGAAGAGTTTCCCGAAGCAGTACTTGAAGATGCACGTCGCCAGGCAGAAGCTTTTGACGAGGCCATCGGTGATCGAACCGACTTCACTGGGAAGACCGTCGTTACGATTGACCCGAAGACGGCTCGCGACTTTGATGATGCGATTTCGCTTGAGCAGATCGAAAACGGCCACTGGTTGCTCGGTGTTCACATCGCGGACGTTTCACACTTCGTTCCGTATCGAAGTGCACTCGACGCCGAAGCCTACGATCGTTCAACCAGCGTCTACTTGCCGGACAAAGTAATCCCAATGCTCCCGGAAGTGATCTCGAACAATCTTGCCAGTTTGCAACCGGATCGAGTTCGCTATTGCATGACGGCAGTCATCGAGTTCACCGACGAAGGTGTTCCAATCGGAACGGAGCTGCATCGCGGTGCGATCAAGAGTGCTCATCGGTTCAACTACGAAGAGATCGACGACTATCTCGAAGACGACAAGCCTTGGAAAAAGAAGCTGACTCCGGAAGTGTTCCAAATCGTTCGCGACATGCACACGCTGGCGATGAAGCTGCGGTCACGTCGAATGGATCGAGGGGCCATCAATCTTGTGTTGCCGGAAATTCAAATTGAACTCGACGACGATGGAAAAGTTTCTGGTGCTCACACTTCTGAGAACACCGAAAGCCATCAAGTCATTGAAGAGTTCATGTTGGCGGCCAACGAAGCGGTCGCCCAGCGGCTTGAAGATGAGAAGCTGTTCATGATTCGCCGGATTCACGAATCGCCAACCGAAAAGAAGTTGCAGGATCTGACTCACTTCGTGCAGAGCCTCGGAATCGATTGTACAAGCCTGAAAGATCGATTTGAACTCAAGCGAGTCGTCGAAGCATCTGAGAAAATGAAAGAGCGACACGCGATTCACTTCGCGGTTTTGCGAACGATGCAGAAAGCGGTCTACAGTCCGTTGGAGATTGGGCACTATGCACTAGCAAGTCCCGCTTACTGTCATTTCACGTCTCCGATCCGTCGTTATCCTGACCTTGTGATCCACCGCATGATCGGTGATCTGGTTGACGGTAAACGACCGAAGAGCAATTTTGATTCATTGGCTTCGCTTGGTAAGCACTGTAGCAATCTCGAAAAACGTGCCGCCGACGCGGAACGTGAATTGAAGAAGTTGAAATTGCTCAGCTTCATGAGCGACAAGATTGGCGAAACGCTTTCAGGAATCATCACCGGCGTCGAGTCTTTCGGAATCTTCGTTCAGGGGGTTGAGATTCCAGCCGAAGGCATGGTGCCGATCGAAAGTTTGCCGTCGGACAACTATTCCTATGAGCGAGCTTCTCGAACGCTTAGCGGAGCCCGGAAGAACAATCAGTTCCGCTTGGGGGACGAGGTTGAAGTTGAGGTCGCTATTGTCGACTTGGACAAACGCGTTTTGGAATTTCGTTTGGCCGGCGTCAAGCCTGGCAACAGTCGTCGTGCAAGCAAGAATCAAAAACGATTCAAAGAGAAGACCGGTCGTGCGGAACCGTCAGGCAAAAAGGGCCGCGATTCAAACGAGGAAGCCCCTCGTGAATGGAAGCCTCGCGAAAAGGTAATCGGCGACAAATCGAGGATAAAGCCGAAGCGAAAGCCTCGAGGCAAGGGCAAGGGCAAAGACAAAGACGACGAATTCGAGGATTTCGTTTGGGAGGAAGTTCGCCGCAGCGGGAAGACTCGCAAGCAACGCGAGGCCGAGAAAGAGAAGAAACGTAAACCCAAGAAGGCAACCAAGTCCAAGAAGAGCAAGAAAGTTCAGGCTCAAAAGAAAAAGTCCAAGGACGCCGCCAAGAAGGCTGAACGCAAACGTAAGGTTAGCAAAGCCAAGAACAAGCAGAAGAAAAAAGGTAAGAAACGGACGGAGAAGCCTTAGGGTTGGTCTTTCGTTTTTACGAATCGCGATTCAGGGGTTTGCTTAGCCACAAAAACAAGAGACACAAAAAGATAGCCGCGAGAGAGGTTTCAAGCCTCTGGCAATGCCGTAATGATAGTGCCGCTATCTTCTCGCTCATAAACCGTAATTGTTTGTGATGTTTGTGTTTTTTGTGGCTTTAAAAACGAGCTAGTTCAAACGCCAAATCGTGTAGTTCAAAAACGTTGCGAAGCTGACCCACATCAAATAGGGAACCAATAATCCTGCCGCCATTTTTGAATGTCGGTGGAACAGGAAAATTGTCGCCGCGATCGACAGCCACAAAACGACGATCTCAATGCAGGCCATTCCCATTTGTTGCATACCAAAAAACAATACCGACCACAGTACGTTCAGCAACAAGTGAAACAGGAACCAGCCGAGTTCAAATTTCGCGTTCTTGAATCCTGATTTCTTCCAAACCAACCAAGCTGCAACTCCCATCATCAAAAACAGAGTTGTCCAAACAGGTCCAAAGATCCAGTTTGGTGGATTCCAAGTTGGTTTGTTGATTGTCGCAAACCATCCGTTAACGCTGGATGTCGTGGCAAGTGATCCAACGGCGGCAGCGAGAAAGCAGACTCCAATCCACGCCGCTAGCCCGATCACAAGAGCCCCAATGGACTTCGGTGATTGCTGGTCGATTTCGGATTGGTGAATTGATGTCATCGACTACTTTTCTCCGTAAGCTGGAAACGTCGTGTATCCTTCGGCTTCGTGGGAGTACCACAGTTCTGGGCTGCCGGGATCGGTTAGCGGCCAGTCGTTTTGGAATCGTTCGACTAGGTCCGGGTTGCTGATGTAAGGGCGACCGAAGGCGATCATGTCGGCGTCGCCGTTT
>CAZORS010000338.1:0-3713 GCA_964582025.1 uncultured Pirellulaceae bacterium
GACCTTGGAGTTGAAGCAGTGATCGCCTATCCAACCGACATGACTCTTCTGTCGCTGACGTATCAGGAGTTCTTCGACCAGATCATCATGCAAAAAGTAAACGCTTGTGCGATGGTTGAAGGCCCCAATTTCTATTTCGGGAAGGGCAGGGCGGGTACGCCGGAAAAACTGACCGAGCTTTGCCAACAAAATGATGTTGAACTGACGATTCTTGATCCTTCACTCGATGGTGGCGAATTTATCTCCAGCAGTCGAATTCGAAACCTTGTGCGAGATGGCGACGTTGATCAAGCCCGCGAAATGTTGACTCGTCCGTATCGGCTTCGCGGGATGGTCACACATGGAGCGGCTCGCGGCAGAAAGATTGGCTTTCCCACGGCCAACGTCGACGCGATTGACACTTTGATTCCTGCAAAAGGTGTCTATGCTGGGCGAGCGATCGTTGATCACAAAAGTCATTGGGCGGCAATCCACATTGGGCCCAATCCGACGTTTGGCGAACAGCTGTCGAAAGTCGAAGTGCACATTCTTGATTTCGAACAGTCCATCTATGGAATGCCGATCGAGGTTGATTTTATCAGCCACCTACGAGATATTTGTCAATTCGATTCCGCGGAACAGTTGAAAAATCAACTCAACGAAGACATTGCTGCTGCTCGAAAGATCCTCAGAGAAGTTTCTTAAATCAGCTTCACTCGGGAAACAATTCATCCATACCAATATTGGCTCCGGCCGAACGTTCACGAAAGTAAATCATGCAAGTTGACTGGACCCGATTCTGCGAAGTCATCAACGCCTCAAATAATGTTGTCCTCACTAGCCACATTCGCCCTGACTGCGATGCCCTCGGAAGCTGCCTCGGGATGGCCGGCCTGCTGGAGAGCCTTGGGAAGAAAGTCCGTATCGTGTGCGGTCAAGAAGTTCCACATAACTTGGCGTTCCTTGATCCTGAAAAACGGATCATGTGCATCGGAAAAGATATCCAAGCTGAAGACTTTGCCGACGCTGACTTGCACATCATTCTTGATACCAGTGCTTGGATTCAGTTGGGCGACATGGCGGAAGTCATTAAGAATTCAACTTACAAGAAGATTATCTTCGATCACCACGAAGGCGAAGACGATATTGACGCCGAACTGTTCAAGAACACTACCGCCGAAGCGGTCGGTCGGATGATCGTCGAAGCCGCTGATCATCTTGGCGTTGCGATGACTCCCGAGGTCGCCCAACCTGTGCTGGCGGCGTTGGCGACGGATACGGGCTGGTTTCGGTTCGGCAGCGTTGGGGCAGGAACGTTTCGCGCGGCTGCAAAGTTGCTCGAGTGCGGTGCGAAACCGAGCAAGCTTTATGGTGATCTCTACGAGCGAGAAACGGTTGGACGAGTCCGCCTTCGTGGCACGGTGCTGGCGCGGATTCAGACGGAGCTTGATGGTCGCCTAGCGCAGACTTACCTTCTTCCAGAAGACTACGAAGCGACGGGTGCACTTCCTTCGGATACTGAGGACTTGATCAATCTCGCGCTTGAGATCGAAGGCACGGTCTTCGCTGTGATCATGGTCGGTCAAGTCGATGGCGGTTACAAAATGAGTTTCCGCAGCCGTTGCGATGTTCCTGCCAATGAAGTCGCGAAACGGTTCGGCGGCGGCGGTCATCGTGCGGCGGCAGGTGCTTTCATCGACAGCAACGACTTCGAAGAAGTTCAAACGAAGGTCTTGACTGAAGTTCGCGCGATGCTCAAGGCAGGCGTCGCGTAGCGTAAGGATTCAAATCGATCGACATTCCGTTGGCAGTCAGAAAAATTGTCCAGTTTTGAACCTAAGCCAACGTGTCCAGAGAATTCGAATCCGTGAAAACGGTTCTATGTCGCTTTATCGGCCCATAGTTATGAGCCACGCGCTGAAGACTTGTGTATGCGCCGTTCCGTGCAAGAATGCGGCAGACCAGTCTCCCCACGCTGAACCCCGAGTTGATCCTATGTCTCTAAATCCGCGGTCTATTGTTCGCCTGTTGTCAGTTGTCGCAATCGCAGTCAGTGTCGCTTTTTCATTTTGTCCGCTGAACAATTGCGTTAACGCACAAGAAGAAGCAATCGTCTTAGAGGAAGCTGAGCAGAACGCGACGATCGAATCGGTTGATGACGCCGACGCCAAGTCGAATACTGACAAAGATACGGACACTGAATCAGAGCAGGACTACAACAAACCGTGGGAGGAAATCGTCTCTCCGATAGCGGATCAAGACGCTGAGCAATCTGATTCGAGTTCAAACGTAGCATCTGCCAAGCTGATCACTTTGAAAAGCCTTGGCTGGCTCTATCCATTGGTATTTCTTTTGGTCGCGCTTTTGGTCTTAGGTTGGCTGCTCGCATTGATGACGCGGTTCATTGCCCGCAACGACAAGCCTCGAAACGTAGCAGTCGGAAAGACGGAAACGGAATTCGGTCACATCTTCCTCAGTCGTCCGACACGCTGCGATGATTTGACTCGCATTCAAGGCATCGATTCAGAGGCTCAAGGTCGTCTGAATGCTGCGGGAATCTATCAAATCGATCAGTTGAAAAATATGACGTCGGGGCAATTAGCGGTTCTCTGTCGGAAAGTTAGTTTGCCAAGACTGGATCGAGCATCGTTTTCGGATCTTGAAAAACTCACGAGCGTTGCTTCAGGCGAAACAGCTGGAACGACCGGTTCCGATGCCGTCGCTGGTGCGGCTTCTGTCGCCACGGCGGCCTTGGCTGGAACGGCAGCTTCCGTAGCGAAACCAAAAATCGGTTCGGCTTCGACAAAGGTTCCCGAACCGCATTTTAACAGGAAGAACAATTTGTCTGGAGTCGTGGCGCATACGGGCGGTTCAGCATCGACCAAAGTCAATCACGCTGTTGGTGTCACGAATGGTTCTGCAGCGCCAAATGCTGAATCAACAGATTCAAATGCGTCGGATACCGCCTTTCCGGCAGGGCAGGGGGGATCCACTGGTCTGCCAACGACTGCGCAAGATGAAACAGTCACGCAGGATTTCGACCGCTCATTCCGAACGCTCTACTCTTCGGCTCCATCCAATCCTGACGATCTGACAACATTGGCTGGCATTGATGCAACTGCGGCGGCGAAACTAAACGCAGCCGGAATCTACAAGTTTGATCAGTTGAAAAATCTCGACGGCAAACAAAAGACGGTGCTTGCCTCGCAATTGGATTTCGAGGAGTCAGACTTCAACGAATGGCAACGCAGCATTTATGCTTCAGGAACGCTTTCGTCGGTAACGGGAATTCCGGCCGTTGAACTTTCGGATTCAGAGAAGGATGAATTCAAAGGCAACTTCGGCGTTCTATATTCTTCGCCTCCGGCGGACGCCGACGACCTGACTCGTCTCTCGGGAATGGATGCCAACACCGCGGCGAAACTGAATGCTGCCGGCATCTACAAGTTTGATCAACTTAAGAATCTGGAAGACAAACAAGAAGCGTTGCTGGCGACGCAATTGGGGCTCGACGACTCTAACTTCGCCGATTGGCGACGTTGCATGTACGCTTGGGACCGCGGTATCAATACGTCTGCGGAGATCGACGACGTACGTGAGATCGGTGAGCTTCATGGAATTTCCCTGCCGCAAATTGCCAACGGGATTTTCGACGGTGAGAAACTGGTTGCCTATCCGGAGCAGGTCATCTTTCGCGGATCCAATCCGGAAGGTTGGGGCAGGGCAGGCAGCGA
>CAZORS010000339.1:0-3707 GCA_964582025.1 uncultured Pirellulaceae bacterium
GTCATGGACATGATGGGTTCGTCCATGTTTCGCTGGATCATTGGCCGATTCGTTGCCATGTTGCTGACGGGACTTGGCACGGCGATCGCACTTGCCGTCTTGGGCGTTCCCATGCCAATCTCCATCGGAATCGCAACAGGAATCCTAACGTTCATCCCGAACATCGGAAGCATCATCGCCTTGGTACTCGCGTCGTTGATGGCGCTATCGCAAGGTCCAGCGACTGTTGGCTGGGTTGTTTTGGCTTATGGTGCAATTCAGTTAGTCGAAAGTAATGTCATCACGCCGATGGTTCAGCAGTATCAAACATCGATTCCACCCGCTCTTTTGATCTCATTTCAATTGGTGTTCGGAGTTTTGAACGGGTTTCTGGGGCTGATGATCGCAACACCGTTGTTGGCGGCCCTGTTGCCATTGGTGAGGGAGCTTTGGGTCAAAGATGTGCTGGAGTCCGATGAATAGCCACCTTGCTGATAACTATTTGACTTCGATTCCTTTCTTAGCCAAATCGTTCTGCAATCTCTTTGCCGATCCGTTCAACTCGACTGTCGATCCATCGCTCGTATCGAGATTCGATATCCGCAAGCATCTCCGCTTCATGCTCACGCCTCGCCGCCGACAATTCACGCTGAAAATCGTCTTCGGCTAACAGCTCTTCAGCCAATGCTGCGATCGTGCGATAGGGATGCCGCAACAACAGGTCAACTTTTCGCCGATGCTTATTTGGCACAAAACCTTCCCAAGTCATGTAGCTGAACAACTCTCGCAATCGACCATCGAGCTCGATTTCCTGTTCCGCCATCAGTCGGCAATCATCGCAAAGCCGACGCTCTGTGCCGACGATCTTCAGCGTTGTGGCGGATCGCCGTCCGCCGCAACACCAACAACTCGACTCGGGGCCGTTAGATGACTTTCGTATTCTCTTCTGACGTTGGTTTCTCAGTTTCGAACCTCGCGGTTGATCGACTTTGCGAACTAGTTCTTGTTACGCCATGCAAGGCTCTGGCGGTTCCAGATCTCAAGTAAAACTTCGCCACGATCCAGAATCGAATGAGCCAGCTCAATGGCTACCTTCAGCTGATCTTCGCTGAGCTGTTTGTAAGCGACCAATCGCTTGTCCAAATGGTTGTACCAGCAATCGTCGAAAAGTTGATCCAATATGATTCGCATAAAGCAGTGATCTTCCGTGATGGTCCATCCCGCAGCTTTTGCAACCGCTGGAAGTTTCACCCGCGTCAGCTCAAGATATTGGTCCTGCAAAACATAGCGGTGGCAGTCCAGGTCAGGGTCATCGGAGAACAGGTTGGCGTATTGGTCCGCGTGCATTGATGGCTGGGCAGTTAGAATAGATCAGTGGTTGTGGCTTCCAGCCGAATACTGGTCGATCGAAACTGGAAACACGAAAAAAACCACTCGCTTGCGCTCTTGCGCTTCGGGCTCGTGTTTTCGACTGACCATTAACTTCGAACTGCAATCGTTACGTGCTATAAAACGAATGCGGGTGGATCGGATAACCGCGACGGATGCAAATGCGATCACCAAACTCAGCCGGCTTTTCTCCTACGCAATTTTTACCTCGGAAGTTGTCTTTGCCACATCCCTTAGAAAGACGCATTAACCCTTGAACGACTACGAACATTCCTTTGAAGCCAAAATTGTCAAATACGATTTCGGCACGATGGTGTATACCGTTGTCTACGTGCCGAAGCGAATTCTTGCCAAACTCGACTTCAGCAAATCAAAGCGTTTGCGGATAGATGGGGAAGTCAACGGAGTTCGTATTGATGCGGCGATGATGCCCGCCAAAGGCAAATGGTACGTGATGGTCTCAAAGAAACTTCAGAAGCAATGTGGCCTGACGCTTGGTGACGTCGCGATCGTTCGCTTCAACGTCGCTGATCCAGACTCGATTACAATTCCCCGCGAGCTCGAACGTGCCCTCAACGCCAACGATAGAGCGATGAAGGTTTGGAATCAGATGACTGCTGGGAAACGTCGAGGGTTCTGCTACCGCGTTGCTTCCGCGAAGATGCCGGAAACGCGTGAACGTCGCGTATTTGAGGTCATGGAGACACTTGCCCAGTCGATTAATTGAAACGCAGCGACTTTCTCCACTCTTTAATCTACGGTTGAGCAACGACCAGTTCATCATCTCCAGTGTTTTCTTCTGGAGCACGAAACGGAGTCGTATCGGCTTCTTCGTATTGAACCATGACGTTGTCATCGCAATCCACAAACTTCGCCACGATCGTCGTGATGTTGTCAGCCCCGCCTCGTGAGTTCGCCAATTCAATCAGCTTGGTACACGCCAGCTGAGCCGTGTTTTCATCTTTGACAAGCTTCAGAATTTCTCCATCGTTGACGTAATTGGTCAGCCCGTCGGAACTGAGCAGCAGGGCATCACCCTTCTCCATTGTCGTTTTCAGAAACTGTGGTTCCAGAGCCTCTTCCATTCCACCAACGACATTCCAGAGAACGTGAGACATCTTGTTGTTTGATGTCGGCGGTGGCGAAGCGCCCCTGTCGCTGTCGTGAATCAGTTGGGCCATCGTGTGATCTTTCGTTAACTGTTTGATGTCACCATTGCTAATGTGATAACAGCGCGTGTCACCAACGTGAACGACGTACAGTTCAGGCCAATCAAGGAACGCCATCGTGAGCGTCGTTGCCATTCCTTTTCGCTGCGGTATCGCATCGGCTTCTTCAATCAGCTTCTTCTGTGTGTGCTTGAAAGAATCGATCAGCTCGGCTTCGAATTCTTCTTGGTTGTCTTCGTTGAGCTTGAAGAACCAGTCCATCGTATTTAGCACATAATTCGTGACTCCATCGACGGCCAGCGTACTGGCACGCTCGCCAGATTCGTGACCGCCAAGCCCATCGGCCACCATCAGGAGCTTACCCTGCGAGCCACCGAACAGACGCGTTTGATGGTTAAGGCCGAGACTCGTTTGATGAATTCGCATCGACTTGTTTAAGTCTGCGATCATGAATTGATCCTCATTCGCAGGTCGTCTCTGCCCAACGTGCGAATCTCCAAAGCAGTCTATCTGCAACGCCATATCTAATCCTGTTCAAAGTTGTATAGTGGTCCTAGTCGCGGCAAACACGAGTCGCTGCGATCGCGACAAGATGCTTTCCAATTTCTGCGGCTGTTCCGACAAAGTCAACGTTGACTTCATCAAGTGCTCGGCTGGGCATGGACTCGTAACTGGCGTCGGCGGGATCCTGGACGATGCAGTGCCCGCCCGCTTTCGAAATCGAGCTCAAGCCTAGAACGCCGTCCTCAAGCATGCCAGAGAGCACAACGCCAATTGCATTTGGTCCGCAGGTTTCAGCAACGGAAATAAACAGATCATCGATCCTTCGGCACCTCGCGAACTTGGACGAGTCCTGGAAGACATCGAAATTTCCGTCCTCGCCGACTTCGACGCGTTCGGCCGCATCTCCGACGTACACCGTTGAGCAGGAAAGGGACCCGTTGTGAATCGGTTGTGAAACTTTAACGTTTGTGTGAAATCGAAGAATATCAGCCAGCATACTTCCGTTCTCTGGAGATCGGTGCGTCGCAATCACAAGCGAGCCTGCAAAAGATGGTGACAGCGAATTCACAATCGTCAAAATCTCTTTGAGACCTCCCGCTGAAGCTCCGATTGCCACGACTAAATTGCTGTTGTTGGACACGTTTCTCCTTAAGTGAACTGCGATGC
>CAZORS010000340.1:0-3667 GCA_964582025.1 uncultured Pirellulaceae bacterium
CTCGGACGCGGCGGCAATGGTTGGGGCATGAACATCATGGAGGGCTTTGGGTCCGGCGTGATTATGTCAAGCGACGGATACATCGTGACCAACGCTCACGTTGTCGATAACTCGGAAAAGATTTTCGTCGAACTGCATGATCGTCGCACTTACGTGGCAGTCGAAGTAGGTCGCGACGTAATCAGTGACATCGCGGTTCTGAAAATTGAAGCCGACAGCTTGATCCCGGGGCAATGGGGCGATAGTGAAGAACTCGACGTTGGCTCGATCGTGTGGGCTGTTGGAAGTCCCTATCGTTACGAGCAAACGGTTACCTCTGGCATCATCAGTGCGAAAGACCGCCCCGGTGACCCTCAAGGCCGAGTCAAAAATTTGCTTCAGACTGACGCTGCGGTCAATCCGGGCAACAGCGGGGGACCATTAGTCGATGAAGAAGGAAACGTTGTCGGCATCAACACTTCCATTTTTGGCAAAACGTTTCAGGGCATCAGCTTCGCCGTTCCGAGTTCGACAGCTCGCTTCGTCTACGAACAGATTTTGGAACGCGGCACAGTCGTTCGTGGATTCTTGGGAGTGAGGCCGAAAGAAGTGACGCATCAAAATGCGGTGAGGCTTAACTTGCCTGATCTCGAAGGCGCTCTGTTGCGTCAAGTCGAACCGGGGTCACCTGCTGATCTAGCGGGCTTGCAGAGACAGGATGTGATCAGGGCTTGGAACCAAAAACCGATCCATAGCTACAACAGCCTATATCGAATGGCCGAACGAGCCAATCCGGGATCGGTCGTCGAGGTTGCTTTGATTCGTGATGGCGAACCGCGCAGTGCAACGATCACCATCGGACAAGCGCCAACTCCTCGCACCATGTTCAATGTTGAAGTTCGCCAATAGGGATGGCTTTGTCGGCCTCCGGCCCTGAAATTTGGTTGAACTGTTTAAAGTAATGCTATTGGGTTAACGCCCAAACGGCTCACCACTAACTCGAGTTGTTTCACGCACCACACGGTAACAAAGAATGTTGTTGGTCAGAACGATCTACACGATGTGTTTTCACAACGCGCGTGCACAAAAAGCAGCGATTCCAATTTTATCGGGCCGATTTCTCCGAGAGTTTCCAGAAATCGATCGATTGGCACGGCGAGTGCATTGCTGAAACGATCTCAACTCACCTGACCCCAAATAGGTTCATGAATCATGACGCAACTTATTGCCAAAACCCAAACCTTCCTTGCCGGCGAATCAGGCACAACTTCAGTAGAATACGCGGTCATGTTGGCGCTTATCATTGGCATCTGCTTCGCCGCGATCAGGGCCGTGGGTGGACAGAGCGGCAACATGTGGTCAGACAATTCGGCAAAGATCCAAGCAGCAACTAATTAAAGTTGACTTGACCAACCAGAGATCGTTTGACGATCGATAGAAAAAGCTCTGGGGATAGGCCAGAGCTTTTTCATGCGCTATAGATTTCAATCCACAAGTGGCAAAGCCAGCTAGGCTCTATCGATTGCTCGCTTCATGGCTGTGCCCATGTCGGCCGGGCTCTGGGCGACTTCGATTCCGGCGGCCTCGAGTGCGGCCATCTTTTCGGCAGCCGTTCCTTTACCGCCACTGATAATCGCTCCGGCATGGCCCATGCGTTTTCCCGGAGGGGCCGTTTTACCGGCGATGAAGGCGGCCACTGGCTTGGTGACGTGTTCTTTCACGTAAGCGGCTGCTTCTTCTTCAGCCGTTCCGCCGATCTCGCCCATCATCAAGATGGCTTCGGTATCGCCATCTTCCTCGAACATCCTCAAACAATCGATGAATGATGTTCCGACGATCGGATCGCCACCAAGACCAACGCAAGTCGATTGGCCAAGGCCGAGATTCGAAGTTTGCCAAACGCCTTCGTAAGTCAACGTTCCACTGCGACTCATGATGCCAACTTTGCCCTTCTGGTGAATGTAGCCTGGCATGATACCGATTTTGCATTCTTCCGGCGTGATTACTCCGGGGCAGTTCGGACCGACCAGTACCACGCCGGCAGCTTGCGCGGCTTTGTAAACCGGAACCATGTCCAGGACAGGAATCCCTTCGGTGATCGCACAGATCACCGCGATCTTTGCTTCGATAGCTTCCATGATCGCAGCTGCCGCAAATCGTGGCGGCACAAAGATCATCGTTGCATTAGCGCCAGTTTGTTCGACTGCATCGGCAACGGTATCGAATACTGGCAGACCAGCGACTTCCTGCCCGCCCTTCTTGGGCGTGACGCCTCCGACCATTTTTGTTCCGTAATCGAGACATCCGCGAGTGTGGAGCTCACCGACTCGACCAGTAATTCCCTGACAGATGACCCGCGTGTCTTTGTTGACCAGGATACTCATTTTGGTTGTTTCCGTTTTTTGTGATTATGAATTGAGCGCAGAGGAACCGTTCGATCCTCTGGGCGGCAGACCGCCGACCTCCCCGCAGGAAGGTGATTTTGTTTATTGAATTGCAGCGACGACTTTTTCGGCTGCGTCGGTCAAGTCCGTTGCAGAGATCAAGTCAACATCGGACTCTTCGAGAATCTTGCGCCCCTTTTCGACATCGGTCCCTTCGAGCCTGACCACCAATGGCACCTTAAAGCCAACTTTTTGAGCTGCTGCAACAACGGCATCGGCGATCGTTTCGCAACTCATGATGCCGCCAAAGATATTGACTAGGACGGCTTGGACGTTGTCGTCAGAGAGGATGATGCGGAACGCTTCGGTGACGGCTTCTGTTTTTGCACCACCGCCAACGTCTAGGAAGTTTGCAGGTTGGCCGCCGTGCAATTTGATTATGTCCATGGTGCTCATGGCAAGTCCCGCACCGTTGACTAGGCAGCCGATGTTGCCTTCGAGGTTGATAAAGCTAAGCCCGGAATCTGCTGCACGAACTTCAGATTCATCTTCCTCAGACAGGTCACGCATCTCTACGACTTCCGGCTGACGGAACAGAGCGTTCGAATCGAAGTTCAACTTCGCGTCGAGTGCAACAAGACTTCCTTCGCCGTCAACGACCAATGGATTGATTTCCATCAACGAACAGTCGAGGTCAACATACAGCTTGCAAAGCGCTTTCATGAACGTGTCGGCTGACGCGACTGAATCGCCGGACAGTTCAAGCTTGTCACAGAGCGTCTTGATCTGTTCGGAGCTGATACCGACAGCCGGATCGAAATTCTCTTTGAAGATTTTCTCTGGCGTCTCATGAGCCACTTTTTCAATTTCAACGCCGCCTTCTTGCGAACACATCAAAACGGGAAGCTTGTTCTCGCGATCGAGCACGATGCCAAGGTAAAGTTCACGAGCGATATCGCAACCTGCTTCGACGATCACTTGATTGACTTGCTTGCCTTCAGCGCCTGTTTGGATCGTGACCAAATGGTTGCCCAGCATTGCCTCAGCAGCAGCTTTGGCTTCCTCCGCAGATTTGCAAAGCTGAACGCCGTACTGTTTGTCGTTCTCGATGAAAGTTCCCTTTCCGCGACCGCCTGCGTGAATCTGTGCTTTGACGACAGCGATTGCGCCGCCGAGAGCGTCATAGGCCGCAGCGGCTTCGTCGCCCGATCGGGCAACGCGATTTTCGAGCACTTTGACGCCGAACTTTTTGAAGAGTTCTTTTCCCTGGTATTCGTGGATTTTCATGGGACTTTCGTTTCGGG
>CAZORS010000341.1:0-3650 GCA_964582025.1 uncultured Pirellulaceae bacterium
ATTTTGGTTGAGCTTTTGTTACAATTTGACCGCCGAACTCAACTTCCACAGTCGCCAACCGCATAGAATTTCGCCCATGAAACCCATCCTGTCTATTCTGTGCTTGGGCTTGGCGCTAAACGCGGTTTTTTTCACTGCCGCTGTGGCGAAGGAAAAACCCAACATCCTGTTCATCGCGATCGACGACCAGAACGACTGGATCGGATGCATGAAAGGACATCCGCAAGTCAAGACACCCAACATTGATGGGCTCGCATCGAAAGGCATGTTGTTTTCGAATGCGCACTGCCAATCGCCCCTTTGCAACTCTTCAAGAATCAGCGTCATGACGGGACTGCGACCTTCGACGACTGGAGTCTATGGCCTTGCTCCAACCATTCGCCAAGTCGAAGAATTCAAAGATGTTGTGACGTTGCCGCAATATCTAAAGCGAAACGGCTATACGACTTACATGGGAGGAAAGATCTTCCACGGTGGCTACGGTCGGCAGAAGAAGCACGCTGAGTTCGATCACGTTGGTCCGCCCGCCGGAGTTGGAGTCAAACCTCCGAAGAAACTGGTCGACACGCCAACGTCGAATCCTTGGGTTGATTGGGGGACGTTTGATCATCGCGACGAAGAAAAAGGTGACTGGACGGTTGCGTCTTACGGAGTCGAAACGCTCGACGCGAAACCGCAGGAACCCTTTTTCCTCTCGGTCGGATTCTTTCTACCGCACGTTCCCTGCTACGTGACGAAAAAATGGTACGACATGTACCCGGAAGAAACGCTTGAGCTTCCGCCGTTTCTGGCCGACGATCGAAACGACACGCCTCGTTTCTCGTGGCACTTGCATTGGAAGCTTCCAGAACCGCGACATGAGTTTCTTGTCAGAACGAACCAGTGGAAGAACCTCGTTCGATCGTACTTGGCCAGCACAAGCTTCGTCGACAGCCAGGTTGGTCGTGTGCTCGATGCACTCGAGCGAAACGGATACGCCGACAACACGATCGTTGTGCTGTGGTCGGACCACGGTTTTCATCTTGGGGAGAAAGAGATCACTGGCAAGAACACGCTGTGGGACCGAAGCACCCGCGTGCCGCTGATCTTCGCCGGGCCGGGCGTCCTGAGAGGCCAAACATGCTCGCAACCTGCAGAATTGCTCGACTTGTATCCAACGTTGCTGGAGCTAACTGGGCTTCCAAAAAACGAGGCTCTCGAAGGGCTGAGCCTGATGCCGCAGCTGATTGACTCAACGACAAAACGGATGCGTCCAGCCATCACGACTCACAACCACGACAATCACGGAATCCGCAGCCAAAACTGGCGTTTCATTCAATACGCCGACGGAAGCGAAGAACTCTACGACATGAAAGCCGATCCCAACGAGTGGAAAAATCTGATTGAAGATTCGGCACACACTTCAGTGATTCAGGAACATCGAAAGTGGCTTCCAAAAGTAAATCGCAAACCAGTGCCCGGCAGCAAGCATCGAATTCTGACTTTCGAAAACGGCGAAGCGACATGGGAAGGATCGCCGATCAAACCTGGCGATCCGATTCCGGAGATCGATACCAAGAATTGACCGCAGGCTGGCCAGTGTAGTTGGGGCCAGCTTCCGGGTCCGCGCCGAGGTACTCAAACGGAAGTTTGATGTTGCGAAGTTCATCGGATTGCAACAAGTGTTGAAGCGCCGAGTAACTGAACCCTGCTTTGCGAAGCGCGTCGATCAAACGTGAATCTTCATCGCCCTCAAGTTTCATGTTTTCACGATCAAGATTGGCGACGAATCGGCCAATGGGTGAAAGCCACGTTGATGCACGCGCGATCAGACCGAGTTTATCGCCGACGTAGTGCAACCCGTGAACGCAAGTGATCAAATCGAATTTGGCGGTTGGTTGCCAATGTGACAGGGAAGCTTCAACCAATTGCAAATGTGGCGAAGCGTACGAATCAAACATGCCAACCAAATCGACGCCAATGATTGAGATTGACAGTTCATCTTCCTCAATTTCGGACGCCGCTTCGATCAGTGCTTTCCCAGTTCCGCAGCACAAATCCAGCCACGTCGCGTTGCCATGCTTTGCAACCACCGACTGAAGAAACTTCATTGGATCAAATCGCAAATCACGATCGTAGCCATTGCTGCCACGCAAGTTGCGTTCGCGGTTCATGCGGCAATTCGCGACGACAGCGGAGTCTTCAAGTTCCTGATCGGACAGTAGTGTCAATGTTTCGTTCCGTAAAATGCGTTAGTGATCGGTTTGGTAATTCTATCGTGCCGACAGCAGTTCAGTTAAACTCGTACCACAGATTCATTCTCAAACCACACAAGTATTCTCATGATCCGAAACTTTCTTGTTGTTGCAACGCTGTTCGTTTTGCTCCCAACCAGTGCGACAGCTCAAACGGTGATCCACGCAGGGAAGCTGATCAATGGCCAGGATGGAAAAGTCTACGACGAGATGTCGATCATCATCAAAGATGGAAAGATCGATGCTGTTAAGGAAGGCTACGAAGACAAGATCATCGGCGAGTTTGGCGAAGTCGAGGTGATCGACCTGAAAGAGCATACCGTCATGCCAGGGCTAATGGACATGCACACGCACCTGATGATGCAGCACCATAAAAAGGTCTACTCCGACAAATTCTTTCTTAACGAAGCGGATTTCGCGTTGCGGTCGACGACTTACGCAAAGAAAACGCTGCTGGCAGGATTCACGACCGTTCGGGAGCTCGGCGACAACGGCACCAATTCGGTTTCGCTTCGCAAAGCCATCGACAACGGCTGGATTCTGGGGCCGCGAATTTATACAGCTGGTAAATCTCTGGCCACAACTGGCGGGCACGCCGATCCAACCAATGGAACCAAAGGACAATTCAAACGCGACGGGACGCCGGTCGATGGTGTTGTCAACGGAGTCGATGATGCTCGCAAAGCGGTTCGCCAGCGTTACAAGGACGGGGCGGACTTGATCAAGCTGACGGCTACTGGTGGCGTGTTGAGTCTTGCGGTCAACGGACAGAATCCTCAGTTCACGAAAGACGAACTGGATGCGATCGTCGAAATCGCGAAAGATTATGAAATGACTGTTGCAGTTCACGCGCATGGAACGGAAGGAATGAAACGGGCCGTTTTGGCTGGCGTCAATTCGATCGAACATGGAACTTATATGACTCCCGAAGTGATGCGGTTGATGAAGGAGCGTGGAACCTACTACGTTCCGACGCTGATGGCTGGCGATTGGGTTGCGATGAAGGCGAAGGAAGACGATTACTTTCCGGCCGTCGTTCGTCCGAAAGCTGCCGCAATCGGCCCAGTGATCATGAAGACTTTTGCCAAAGCTCATGCAGCTGGCGTGAAGATCGCGTTTGGAACCGATTCGGGCGTTTCACCGCACGGAGACAATGCTCGCGAATTTGAATTGATGGTCGCGGGTGGCATGACTCCAATGCAAGCCATTCAGGCAGCAACGCTGGAAGCATCGAAGCTGCTAAGAATTGATGATCGTCTTGGAACTTTGGAAGAAGGCAAACTCGCGGACATCGTCGCAGTCAAAGGCGATCCGATCGAGAACATCTCGCTGATGAAGGAAGTCGCGTTCGTAATGAAAGAGGGACAGGTTTTCAAGAACGAATAGTTAAAGGTGACAAGGTGGCATAGGCTTCCA
>CAZORS010000342.1:0-3590 GCA_964582025.1 uncultured Pirellulaceae bacterium
TCGCAGTGGGCGCATCGTTCGTATGAAGTGTACTGAAAACCAAGTGTCCAGTAAGAGATGCTTGAATTCCCATAGAAGCGGTCTCCGCGTCACGCATTTCTCCAACGAGGATCACGTTGGGTGCTTGCCGCAACATCGATCGAATAATGCGTGCGAAGTCGAGTCCGATCTTGTGTTTCACCTCCACCTGATTGATCCCAGGCAGGTAGTATTCGACCGGATCTTCGGCGGTGATGATCTTGCGATCGGGGCGGTTGAGGCTGTTGAGGGCAGCGTAGAGAGTGGTCGTTTTGCCAGATCCGGTTGGGCCAGTTACAAGGATAATTCCGTTGGGCCGTTTGGTCAGTTCCATGAACTGCTTATACGTCTGTTCTGAGAATCCAAGCTGCCGGACTCCGATCTTGATGTTGTCCTTATCCAGCAATCGCAGAACGGCGGATTGTCCGTTGTTAGTCGGAATGATGCTGACGCGAAGGTCGAGCTCTTTTTCGCCCACTGAAACCTTGATCCGACCATCTTGCTCACGCCGCCGCTCGGCGATGTCGATTTTGGCCAGAATCTTGATACGGGAGATAATCGCACCCAACTGTCGTTTGGGCAGCGTATCGCGCTCGTGGAGCACGCCATCGATCCGGTATCGAATTCGAACCCGATCCTCAAAGGGCTCGACGTGAATATCGCTGGCTCGAACTTGAACCGCTTCGGCGACCATCAGTTGAACGAGGCGGACGATCGCACTGCTGCTTTCGTCGACTTCGTCCTTGTTCATTTCGTCGCCATCGTCGACGGTTTCGGTGAAGTCGATCGCTGTATCGGTGAATTCTTGCAGGATGGAGTCGGCAGATTCACCCTCCATTTGCCCGTAGCTGTTGTTGATCGCAAGGATAATCAGGGACTTGGGGGCAATCGCCACTGAAACATCGCGGTTGAGGATGAATCGAAGGTTCTCGATCGTGTCCACGTCATTGGGGTCGCTCATGAGGACTTTCAGTCCACCGGTGCCGGTTTCGGCCATTGGAATCACGGCATTTTCACGTGCGACGGTTTCGGGCATCAGTTCGATGACTGATTCGGGGATTTCGACTTCGTTTAGGTCGACAAATTCCATTCGGTGGTATTCGGCAAGCGCTTTGGTGACGTCAGATTCTTCCATGTAGCCACGAGCAAAAATGGCTTCTGGCAAGGAGATCTTGTTTTGTCGCGCGAGGCTGTCTGCGTCGAGAACCTGATCCTGAGTGATCAGTTTGTTTTTAACCAGATGTTGTGCAAAGCCTTCGAGTGCCATCGTCGTCCTCTAAAAATATTTTGGTGCCGTACTGCGTTGGGCGCGGAAGTGGTTGGGCGCGGAAGTGCCTTGGGCCGGAATAATCAGCAGACTCCTCGTGAGTTGAGCCTAAATGAAACCCTGCGCTACTGCAATTGCCAAGGTTTTTGAATCGGAAAAAGGATCCAATTGGTCCAACAACGCAGCAGTTTTCAGGGTCCTGCGGGAGACGGACAGCGGTAATTACATAATACGCGACGGAATCCCCAGCGGAAAGCAAATTCGCACAGCGCTCTATCGGGCAGATTGCCAGAGTTGCCGTGCTTTTTCGCGAATGTCATCGGCCTGATGATATTGCTGAGCTTCCTCCAAGTGTGCAGCAGCCTCCTCGAGCATCCGAGCGGCGTGCCGAATGGCTTCGCATTGTTCATGGTTTCGATTGGCTTTTTCCCGGTCGTTGATTTTGACCAGTTGATAGCCTTTCGGGATCATTTCTCTTGCGGCGTGCTTTTCTGACTGCGCGGCCAGCTTTTTCGCGAATGACTCGTCGCTGGTTTGCTTCGGTGCGGCCGAGTCTTGTGGCTTGCCTCCGGGCATTTCGAGCGAAAGATCGCCCAAAGTTGCGGCAACTCCCCCGCCCAGTTGTTCTCGAATCGCCATGATCTCAGCAACTTCGGCTTTGACCCGTGCTTTTTCGGCTTCCGTCGGAATATCTGTTTGGGAACTTTCTTGCGCCGCTTGCGTCGAAGAGTTCGGCAACGATTTGACACCGTCTTGGGGCGCGCCAAAACAAGCCTGAGGAATTACGGCGATGGCAATGGATATCGCGAAAACGAGTTTGGATTGAGACATCGAGGAGCTTTCTTCGGGAGTTGGCGACATGTTTCAATTCTGAATATATGGAATCTTCCGGATATGTTGAAAGCTCAATTGGCTGTGTATTCCGCGTTGTCAGAGGTAAGTTGCAAACTCGCCCTTAAGATGCCGATTCCATTGGCGTGGGCACGATTCGACAAGTATCCTGTGATAGCAGGGGATTTTTCGCCAAAATGCTCCAAGGCTATCGTTTGTTTCGATGGCAGATACAGCTAACTGAGGTTTCCATGAGTTTCTCAAACGATTCAAAATTCGTCGATCGCTTCCAAATGGTATGCGTGTTTCGTCTGGTCGCAGTGATTGCCGCTTTCGTCATGCTGGGCTCAGTCACGTTCGCGCAGTCGGACTTCGAGACGCTTCCCTACGCAGAGAAGTATCAAATGATTCCGCAGGAAGAGATTGATGCGGATCCGGATAATCGACGTGCTTTGACGACCAAGAATCGTGATGCCCGTGCGGCGCGGCGTGATGGCCAGAAAGCCATTCAGGCGATTCTGCTTTCTGGTGGCAATCCAGATGTTCCTGCAACGGCTGAGTACTTCGATGGCTATCTGTTTCCGTCAATGACTCGAGAAGAAAACCTGACCAACGCTGGAAAGCTGCGATACGATTTTGATCGAGCTTACCTTGGAACTAAATACGTCGGTGCTTCTCGGGTGCCGCTGATCAACAATCTCATTTTGCCTCGTTTGCAACAATTGATCGACAATGACAAACTCTCGCCCGCGGCTCGCGTCAACGCAGTCGTCATGATGAGCCGGCTGGATGATGCTCCGTTGATTCGCTCTAGCAAGAGGGCTCCACGTCCTTCGCTTACTGCGTTCGACAGTTTGCTGGCATTGTGGCGTGGTGACAGCCCGGACTTTGTCAAAGCCGCTGCGTTCTCCGGCATCTTGCGTCACATCGAAGTTGACGGTGCGGTTACGAGCTCAAGGATTCCGAACGATCGAAAAACTGCTTTGATGCAATCGGTTACTTCCATGGTGGACACGATTGTCGCCGAAGATCCTGAACTGAAGGTCGACTTTAATCGATGGAAGGTTAGCAAGTCTGTTCAGCTGATGAGCAGTATTGATTTGCCTAGTGAGTCTGGAGCTTACTTCGATCGCCTGATCGCGATGCTGGCGAAAGACAGCAAGTTCCCCAAGTGGGTCAAGTTTGAAGCGGTTCGCGGTTTGAAGCAATTGCCGATGACTGGCATTGGAGTCGCAAAGGTGCACGGCTTGATTGAGGCATCGCTAAATTTTGCTGCAGATTCATTGAAGGAAGAGGCTGCTTTAATTCAGGCGAACGTCGACGAATTGATCTACGACAATATCCTTTGGGACAACACTGACTTGGAAGTCACCGGAACCAACTATGTCGATGCTCCGAAAGCTCCATCTGGCGGCATGGGAATGGGCGGCGGCATGGGTGGTGGCATGGGCATGGGTGGCGGCATGGGCATGGG
>CAZORS010000343.1:0-3570 GCA_964582025.1 uncultured Pirellulaceae bacterium
TTCGCGATCACCACGGTGATGTTGTCCGGACCGCCTCGCAAATTCGCCAAGTCAACCAGAACTTTTACGGCTTCCGCAGGCGGCATATTGGATAAAAACGCCGCGATCTCGCCGTCAGTAATAACGGCCGTCAACCCATCACTGCACAGCAGGAATTGGTCACCCACGGCGACGGGAAACGGACCTTCGAGGTCGACTTTACATTCGGGATACGGTCCGAGCGATCGAGTGATCACATTCTTCGGGATCTTACCTTGGGCTTCTTCCTCGGCCGTTAGCTGTCCGGCAGCTTTCATTTCCCAAACAAGACTGTGATCAAAAGTAAGTTGTTCAAGTCGATTTTGACGCAAACGATAAACGCGACTATCACCGATATGAGCAGCGACGGCTCCTTGCGGCAGCAGCACGAGGGAACTGAGCGTGGTGCCCATGTTGTGAAAGTCTTCGTTTGCTTGGCCGCGTCGGTTGACCGCTGTGTTGGCATCAACGACTGCTTTCTTTAGCGCTTCGGGAGCAGAAGCTTCTGATGAGCGAGCGTACAGATGTGGGATTTGATCGACGGCCATTTTGCTGGCTAGTTCGCCAGCTGCATGTGCTCCCATTCCATCGGCGACGACGAAGAGATGTCCTTTTTTCTGCCAAGCTTCGGGAGAGTTAGCTAGTGAAATCGCCAAGTTGTCTTGGTTGTTGGTTCGCCGCATGCCAACGTCGCTTGCCGATGCGACTTCGATGGTTGAGTCCCAGGATGGAGTATCACTGTTCATGCGTGGTCAGATAAGAATTGAGTCTGAAATTGGGTCGAAGACGAAATGTGCTGGCAAAGTACAACGCCATCTTAGCCTGAATCGACGCGAAAGTTAACGTCGTGCCCAATACATGGTAAAAATTGGACTTATGTCGTTCGTCGGGTTTCGCTAAACGATTCTTGTGAAAATCCCGCAGATCTGGGAACTAACTGCAAGAACCAATTCCAAGTCACAAATACCACGTGAATTCTCCCAATTACCGACATTCAACCAACTTGCGCAAAGCTTTAGCATCTTTGCTGCTGATCACGGTCGTATGCGCCGTGGGATGCTCCAGTCGACGGTTGGTCATCCGGACTCAGCCAGAAGGAGCATTCGCGACTCTTGATGGCCATCCGCTTGGATATACGCCCCTCGCAGCGGCCTACACTTACGGTGGAAGCCGAGATCTTCAATTGGAGTTGGATGGATACAAAACCGTAAAGTCGAAAGTTGATCTTTCTGATCCGTGGTACCTCAGGCCTCCATTCAGTTTTCTGACGGAGAATTTTTCGCCGGTCGAGATTCGCCATCAACCAGTGCTCGATTTTCAACTCGATCCCAAGACTCGGATAAATGAAGCGTATTTGATGCAACGAGCGAACACGCTCAGGAGCAACGTGCAACGCGGGACCGTGACGGCTCCAGCTCGGTAAGTACTCAGTACTCAGTACTCAGTACTCGCAGCTCTTCGATCAGGCTCTCTGGAAACAATGCGAAACTGAATTCCCGCGAGCCAAGAATTTTGCAATCCGGAAGGGATGACTTTGCGAGACTGATTTTCTTTTCAAGCGAGTTTCGCCGCACTGGCAATAAATCGAACAGCGTCTCATTAAGCACCGCGATCTCATCGCGCCAGGCTTTACGACTTCCCGACTTAGGAGGATTCGCGATCAATTCGCTTTTTCGAATTGCCGCCCCGTGATCAGAATAATGGACCTCCGGATGGAATCGAAGCTGACGCAATCGAACTTCTAGCTCAGTCACATTTCTTCTGGTCACGTTTTCATAATCGAATGGTAACTTCATCGTCGCTGTCATCGTCATGAATTCGGGCGGTTCGATTTCGAAAAATCGCCGCATGATTTCGTCATTGAGTTGATCGTATTTCGCGCCTCCAATGCCGTGCAGAAAAAGATCGCTCGCAAACAGTCGACTGAACATCGTCGTCGCTAATGCACGCGGACGAATAAAGACTTCGGTATCAAGCTGATTCATCGACTGAAACGAATCCTTGAAACGATCTCGATCGAGTGACACCGACCAACCATCGCGGTCGCCCAGCTCGATCGATTTCGCATGGCAACATACATACAGCCGTCTGCGATTCGGAGCACTTTTGGTCCAAACCCAAAACGGAACCTCTTGCAAACGCCCATCTGTTTCGAGCTCCGGCACAGGATGGGAACGACTTCGAATGCGATGGACTCGGCGATAGTCGACAATCGCACGGTTGTAAATTTCTACAAATCGCGGTGCCTCAACTGCAATTCGTTCAAAGAACATAGCGAAAGACTCGGTTGTCGCCATTCGGCCAACAGGAAGTTCTAGATTCTCAATTCCGTGCCTTTGCTCGATACGATGGCGTCCCGCAGCGATGCTTGCAGGTAAACTCATTCGTTCCGCCAGAGAAATAACTTCCGGCCACAGCCTGTCGATCAATGGAGCTTCAACGACATCGCGAATGGACGAAGCCAGTCGTTGCCCAAATGAAGTTACCGTTGCCCGATCCGCGATGGAACGCATTTCATATGGCTCGGCGACATCTGCGGCATCAAATGGAATTCGCAACAATCTGACTTTTCCGTCAGAGCCCATTTGCGGACTCGATACCCTGGTATCACCACATAAATCGTTGTCCACCACCAGATTGATCGCAGTCGCACGACAGGAATTGCTCAAGTAACTAAGAGCAAAGTTTTTGAACCAAACTCCGGGGTGAAACAGCGTTGGTTGATGCCCGGCCATAACAATCGAATTCAACTGCGCTGGCATAGCAACATCAGAATATTGCCGCGAGTAGTCAAATGCGACCTGCGAAACCTCACGTCGCGCAATGTGGCGGACCACCGTTAGATCACTTGGGTAGTTTGACAGAGCTTTCTGATTCGAGTCGACCAATCGCGGACCATCAGACAACGGCGGCAGTTGCAGCGACTGCCCGTGATCTTGAGGGGCACGCAATCGGACGTACTCAGCCAACGCGTTGTTCCTTGAGCTTGTCGCAGCCGCCAGGCAAACGCAATAGAGCCGCGTTAATCACTTCGTTGTAGTACTTCAAACGTGTGTTTGCGTCGTCGAGCGTTTCACCAAAGGATCGATTTTCGTCCAAGTAAATCCGAGGCACCGCGACTTCGACGACAGTGAGTTTTTGACATGCCGCTTGAACCCAAAGCTCGAGCGGCATCGCGTAGCCTGTTTCGGTAAGCTGAAGCTTCTTCAACTCTTCGACGCGATAGGCTTTGAATCCGCAGAACGCATCAGTAAGCTCAATGCCCATGCATTCGCCGATGGTTTTCGTAATGATCTGATTAATTTTTTTACGTTCCGCCGGAGCTGACGTATCTTCATTGAAGTCGTCGAGATAACGACTGCCCGAAACAATGTCGGCGCCGGAACTTTCGATACGAGCAACGAAGTCCTGAATCCGCTGCGGTTCATGCTGACCGTCGCAGTCGATCGTGACGACGTACTGGTAGCCATTTTCTTCCGCGTACTTGAAACCTGTGATCAAAGCTGCCCCGTAACCCTTGTTGACTTCGTGTGGGAGCAGGATCACATCGTC
>CAZORS010000344.1:0-3567 GCA_964582025.1 uncultured Pirellulaceae bacterium
GATTACAGATTGCAAAATCGGTACTGTTTGTTGGGTTTGGGAATCATCGCCCTCCGTCGCTTAGGCTCCGACCCTCCCAGAGAGCATTGGTGTCTACACAATTTTGAACGACGAAAAATTGGCTCCCCTCGCCCCGTGAATTCGGACCTAAAAGCCAAGCTTCAAGATCAAATGTTGACCGAATTCGCGGGGAGAGGGGCTGGGGGTGAGGGGCAAAAGTTTTGCGGCAATCCACGAGTTGAACGAGTGTACAGCTTCTCGGCAAGCGTAGATTACAAACCACGGAAGCCGACTGGATTTCCCTCACCCCCAGCCCCTCTCCCAAAAATTCGAACAACAGTTGATCAGCGAAAATTGTGTTGGGGTTCGAATTTTCGGGAGAGGGGAGCCAATTAATTACCTGTGTAGACACCAATGCCCAGAGAGAGGGAGATGATCGTTCGAGTGAACCCGCGCACGAAAAAAGCTCTGGCGATAACCAGAGCTTCGTGTTTTGAAAATGTTTCGACGACTAGACCAATGTGTTGGGAGATGCCGTTGGGCTGCCGATTGCAATGTTCGGCATCGGAACGCTTCCTTTTGCTTCGCCAGCTGCCAACGCTGCATTGTCCCGGGCGATTTCTTCTGCAGTTCGTCGACGACGACGTTTGCGCTTCTTCGCTGCCCACTCCTTAGTCATCATTTCGAAAACGTCTGGTGTTTCGTAGCGAACGACCGCTCGAGACTCAGGAATCGGCCCGATCAAACCGCGAAAGACGGGCATGCCACGCAACGTTAAGTCAGTGCTGCAATCGTCGATGCCGACTTGTTCGTGAGCTTCGCTGATTTCATCAAAGCATTCGAAGTCGCGAGAACGAGTGGATCCGTCAGAGGCGAGAGATACAACGCGAATGATTTTGTCTGGCATAATGAGCCCCGAGATTGAGTTAGCTTCCAACCCAGCGTCCCATTGATCCTTCAGGGAATTCGACTCCTTCGATACACTGTCCATAAATCGTTTTCGGTTAGAAGGATCTCAAAACTGCTGTCATTTTTGGTGCGTCCTAATCACAACTACGACTGACACAACCCGATTGTGAGCTGAAGCGGCTGAGATGAACTCCGACAAAATTCTTCAAAGTGTCAATCGTTCTGGATTGGATAATCTGGTCGTAGGGGTGGATGATTGTCGCTTTGCTCTCCGAGCTGTTTGCGTGAAGTTGCAAAGAGCGACAATGACTTTACGTTACTTCAAACCGTTCCGAGAAAAGGCTGGTCAACAACCAGACGATGATCGTCGCCAATGAACAGATCACGATCGCAATAACTTGTAGTCCAAAAACGGGACTCATGAATCGCAGCATCGTTTGGACAACGCGTTCCGTTTCGAAACCCAAAAGCGAAATCAGCAACAACCCCGCAACGGAAGTCAAAACCACCATCGAGACTCCGCGACTTGCCCCGTCATAGTCGCTGCGGCTGGGCGCCATGTGGCTTCCGACGCAAAGCACCAGATAAGTAAACAGCCAGAACCGCCACGACACGAGTTGAGCGGGAGAAATCAAATCGCCAAGCAGCGACTTTACGCTACCGAAGATCATGTTCACGAAAGAAGGACGCTCAAGCGAATTCAAATCGTCGCCGAACCCTGAATTCGAAATCATGTTCACGACGGCATCGGGATAGAAGAACCAAAGCAATCCAGCCAGTGCCAGTGAGCCTCCAACCAGCGGTGCGAGGCCAATGAAGAAGTTGCCGACTTCCTCAAACCAGTTACCCGTGTTCCAAGAGTGCCGCACGAATCCCAATCGACCAGATCGAATGTCGGGCTCGAACAGTGCCATCTCGAGCACTTTGTGGCGAAAGACTTTGCACAGCACCCAATGGCTGAGTTCATGGATTGGTGTGCCCAGCCATCCCGTCCAAAGGACTGCCTTCCAGCCAAATCGACTGGCCAATCGCGTTTGAATCAGTCGCTCCAGAAAATGGATCAGCAACGCGAAGATCACGAAAGGAGCAACCAAAACCAACAGCAGCCAAAACGTTTGCGCGATCGTGCCGAAGAATCCGGGCAGCGCTGCGCTTTCGGTGGCAGCGTCCAGCTGTGAGAGCATGCCGAACTTTGAGAGCTTGTTAACCAGGTGCATGGCTGCGTGATATCGGAGTCAGGAAATGTGAGCTGAATCGAAAGCGACTCGGTGACAAAGCATCTTGTTAGTCTAAAATGAGTTTCTCGGCAATGTTGTTGCACTCCTGTCTCAGACCCAGAATATGAACAAACCCAACGCCCGTATGCGACGCGAAGACCTCGGTCCTGACGAAAGCCTTTGTGAATACTGCACGGCGAAGTGCTGTCGCTATTTTGCGCTTTCGATTGATACGCCCAGAACGTTCGCCGATTTCGAGTATCTTCGCTGGTATCTGCTGCATGACCGGGCCTCGTTGTTTGTCGAAGGAGTCACTTGGTATCTTCTGGTTCACACGACGTGTAAGCATCTTCAAGACGATCACCGCTGCGGCATTTACGAGACTCGACCTCAGATTTGTCGCGACTATACGACGGACCAATGTGAGTACGACGATACTTACACTTACGAGCAATATTTTGAGACGCCGGAGCAAATCGCAGAGTACGCCAATGCTCGATTTAATAGGCCTGAAACGTTTCGGTCTCCGCGCCCGCGATTGAGTGTATTGGCGTAGGCTGGAACAAGGACGCGAGTCGTTCCGGAGCGCCGCAAACGGGTGCTTGTTGGAGTCCGAAGCTCCGGCAGTTGCCTGTTTTCTTGATCCGGCCTACAAACGTGCAACTTCAAACTCCTCAACGATAAACCCATGTCAAACTTGATCACCCCTCGCACTCTCCGCGGATTTCGTGACTTCCTTCCTGAAGTCATGATCCCGCGTGAGCGATTGATTGAAACTGCAAAACAAGTCTATCGTTCGTACGGTTTCGTTCCGATCGACACGCCCGCGCTGGAGTATTCTGAAATCCTCTGCGGTAAAGGCAGCGAAGAAACCGATCGCCAGATGTTTCGCTTCGACCATGGGAAGCATGATGTCGCGATGCGATTCGACCTGACCGTTCCGCTGGCTCGCTTCGTTGCACAAAACGCAAACGAGTTAGGTATGCCGTTCAAGCGATATCATATCGCTCCCGTTTGGCGTGGTGAGCGCCCACAAGCTGGTCGCTATCGCGAGTTCATTCAATGTGACTTTGACACAATCGGCACGCGTTCGATCGCCAGCGACATTGAAACTGGTTTGGTGATCTACGACTTGATGCGAGCGATTGGTTTCGAGAAATTTTCGATCCGCGTCAACAATCGAAAAGTGCTCAATGGTTTGCTGGAGAAATCTGGACTGGCTGAATCAAGCGTTCCGGTGCTTCGTGCGCTCGACAAACTGCCGAAGATCGGTCGTGAAGCCGTTGCCAAAGAAATGCAGGAGACGACGTCTGCCACTGAGTTGCAAGTCAATGAGATTTTAAAGCTTGCTGAAGTCAAAGGTTCTAACGAAGAGATTTTGAAACAGCTTGAGCCGCTTTGCGTTGGCAACGAGCTTGCCGAGGAAGGACTTTCGCAACTT
>CAZORS010000345.1:0-2197 GCA_964582025.1 uncultured Pirellulaceae bacterium
TTCTCTGCTGTCACAACGAAACTCGTTCCCATACGCTGGGGATTATTGTCTAATTCCGTATTGAAACTTCAGACTCCGATCGACGACAAAATCTCGACAGACGAGTCTCTGCAGGGATCTTTTTGTGCGACCATACAATCCTGAACAACCAATTCTCTACACACACATTCCGAAATGTGCCGGGACCAGTGTAGTTCGACTTCTCCGCGATTGGTTCGATCGCTACTACCACAAACTAAATCAGGACGAGACTCGCGACATCGTGTTGCCGCGTGTGGAAACGAAAGACGATCGAGGTTGCTGGCTAGGCAACGTCAAATGCGTTCACGGACATTTCGATCACGGTCGCGGCTATGGACTTCCGTATTACTATCCAGAAATCGATCAGTACTTCACGATTCTGCGTGATCCGTTCGATCTGGTCGTTTCGATGTACTTCTTCGCCAAAGGTCGCAGTGCTCGTGGACAGTTTTGGTTCCGAGGCGAACCAGTGGACTTGAGGGACCAGTTCCCCAACGTCGAAAGCTACGTGCGAACCTATCCGTATTGGCTCTTCAATCACTTGCCGCAAGACATTACGTTGGCCAACTACGAAGAGAAGCTCGAAGATCGATTCGTATACATCGGAATCTTCGAAGATCTGCAAACTTCGATCGACAATCTCGGATTGGTGCTCGGCAAGCCTCAGACACAGCTTCCGAAATTTAACGTTTCGACATACGATGAAGTGGTCCCTGAGTCGCTTCGGGATCAGTTCTACCAAGACTATCCGTTACTTGATCGAGTTTACCAGTATGCACTCAAGCGGTATCGCGAACCAAACGTGATGCCCGAAGCGACGCGTTTGGCCATTGAACAGACAGAGCAAGCGGAACGTGAAGCTTTGAATACAGACAATAATTCGTCGCTTGACGTTGCGTAACCTCACACCAATTCGACCCCAAATACAGCCCGAAGCCAATACAAGCCCGAAGCGCAAGCGAGTGATTTGACGCATCGTATTCACTCAGTCGCACGCCATCCTTGTATTTCCCTCACCCCAACCTTTCCGATAAACAAACAGAGTAACACGTGAAGTTCGGATTTTATTCTTGCATGAGTGGCATGCCTTGGGGCGGTAGCGAGGTCCTCTGGTACAAGGCCGCGAAACGTTTGCAGCGCGAGAATCACGAAGTTTGCGTGAGCTTCAAGTGGTGGCCCTACAAAGCCTTTCAACTCGAAGACCTCGAGAAACACGGAGCTCACCTGTGGCTACGCGACAAACCGAAGCCGTGGACCAAGGCACTGCTCAGCAAATTTACTCCAGCGGCAACAGCCGAGTCTTGGCTGACGACTCATCGTCCCGACGCAGTATTGATTACACTCGGCTATCATCCGGACCAAATCGAAATCGCTGACGCGTGCATCCGCAACAAGGTTCCTTACGCGATTAATCTTCAATGCGCCAGCTCGTTTTTCTTCATTCCGGCCGATCGATTGGACAAATACCGGCGCTGGTACAGCCACGCGGACAAGGTTCTGTTTGTCTCCCACGAAAATCGTTTGAAGCTCGAAAACAACATTGCCTTGCGGCTCGATGACAACGCTGAGATCGTTTCGAATCCGTTCAACGTTGACTACGATACTCAGGTCTCTTGGCCGCAGCAAAACGGTCAGCCAAAGTTTCGAGTCGCGTGCGTGGGACGAGTCCACTTTCAATCCAAAGGTCAGGACATCATCGTCGACGTGATGAAGCAAGATAAATGGAAGAAGCGACCGATCGAAGTTACCTTTTACGGACACGACCAAGGTAACAAAGGCCAGCTTGAATCGCTGATCGAAATGCATGGCTTACAGGACAAGCTCAAGTTCGGCGGCTATGTGAAGGACGTGAAAGAGATCTGGGAAGCCAACCAAGCATTGCTGCTTCCGTCGCGCTATGAAGGGGCTCCACTGGTAGTCACCGAAGCGATGCTCTGCGGTCGAATGGCGATCACAACAAACCTCGGTCGCAACGAAGAACTGATGGATGACAACATTTCAGGGTTCATCGCCGAAGGTGCCACGGTAAAACTTTTCGACGAAGCGATGGAACGGGCTTGGGAAAAACGCGAACAATGGCAACAGATCGGCCAGTTGGCTCGACAACATATCCGGGAACGTTATCCTGAAGATCCGATCGGCGACTATACCGATAAGATTCTGTCGCTGGTCAAGT
>CAZORS010000345.1:2297-3559 GCA_964582025.1 uncultured Pirellulaceae bacterium
ATGAAAAGAACTTCCGTCAAAGCAGCACGTCTCGAATCGTCCATCGGCAACGCCGCCAAAGTTAGCGGTTGGGTACGCACACGTCGTGACTCCAAAGCCGGATTCAGCTTTATCGAGATCAACGATGGCTCGTGCCAAGGCAACATCCAAATCATCGCTCCTGCGGAACTTGGCAATTACGAAGACGACATCAAACGCCTGACTGCTGGTTGCAGCATCACCGCCGTTGGCGAAATCAAAGAATCCGGTGGCAAAGGCCAGGCAACAGAAATCCTCGCATCGGAAATCGAAATCCACGGCTGGGCCGATCCAGAAACCTATCCGCTTCAAAAGAAACGTCACACGATGGAGAAGCTTCGCGAATGGGCTCACCTTCGTCCGCGAACCAACACCTTCGGCGCAGTTGCTCGCGTTCGCAACAGCATCACGAACTCGATTCATCAGTTCTTCCAAGAAGATGGCTTCCTGTACGTCAACACGCCTGTGATCACGGCCAGCGACTGTGAAGGCGCCGGCGAGATGTTTCAGGTCACCACGATGGACATGGAGCACATTGCCAAAAACCAGATCGAAAAACTGAACTACAAATTCGACTTCTTCGACAAACCTTCCTTCTTGACGGTCAGTGGGCAACTTGAAGCCGAAACCTACGCCTGTTCGCTTGGGAAAGTCTACACCTTCGGCCCAACGTTCCGCGCCGAAAACTCAAACACATCGCGGCACCTTGCTGAGTTCTGGATGGTTGAACCGGAAGTTGCTTTCAACGAGTTGACTGACAACATGGACCTAGCCGAAGCGTTCCTGAAGCGAATGTTTGTCGATGCGTTAAAGAACTGCGGCGACGACATGCAGTTCTTCAACGATCGCATTGATCCAACCAAATCGTTGATCATGAACCTCGAATCAATCGTCGGCAGCGAGTTTGTTCGCCTGCCGTACACTGAAGCCGTCGAGATCCTGCAAAACTGCGGTCACAAATTTGACTATCCGGTTGAATGGGGCACGGACTTGCAAAGCGAACACGAGCGTTTCTTGACGGAGCAACATTTTAAGAAGCCGGTGATCCTGTTCGACTATCCACGATCGATCAAGCCGTTCTACATGTACTGCAACGACGACGAAAAAACCGTCCGCGCGATGGACGTGCTCGTTCCTGGCGTCGGCGAGATCATTGGCGGAAGCCAGCGAGAGCATCGGCTCGACGTTTTGGAGGGCCGCATGAAGGAACAGGATCTCGATATCGAAGAGTACTGGTGGTACAC
>CAZORS010000346.1:0-3554 GCA_964582025.1 uncultured Pirellulaceae bacterium
CTCAGCAGGAGCCTCCCCGTTACCGGCTAAAAAATCCCTGAATCATTCCAAGAATGTTCATCGTTGGTCGAATTCTATTCAACGATCCGCAAGCCGGATATGATTTAGAACGCCAGCGTCGCCAACATCATGAATTCAGCTCGTATGGAATTAAAGGATTCAACCAGTCTCTCGGAACCCCTGTCTCGATTCATGGTCTGGGTTGATGGTGTCGGTGGCTACATGGTTTGTGCCGACGAGACAAATTCGATCGGCCAGTCAACACAGCAAAACGATGTCTCGATCCCAATTTGCGGCGACATTCGGCAACTTCACGCCAACATCCAGTCTGTCGACAACGGACATCTGCTTCACCCTGTTGGGCCTGTATCCATTGAACAACAACGAGTTACAGAGCCACAACTACTGAACGATAACCGAACCTTCGAAATGGGCGAGTCCGTTTCGCTTCATTATTGCAAGCCGCACCCTTGGAGCACGACGGCGGTCATCAGTTTCGAATCCAGAAACCGAACTTATCCTTGGTCCGATGCGGTGCTGATCGCCGGTAACACAATTATCCTTGGGCCCAACGCGCAATCTCATATTCGCTGCACCCGCTGGGAACACGAAGTCATTTTGCTCCGCCGTGATGGTCAATGGTATTGCCGTTCGTTCGCTGATTTTTCAATTGATGGCACCTCGATTGATCTCGAAGGTACACTCAATGGAAACTCACGTGTCGAAGGACGTGACTTCTCGTTCAGCCTCGAGCGAATCCTTCCAACGACCGACTGACAAGGTTTGCTGGATTAAACGCTCGTGTTGTATCGCTGTCGGAACGCAAGCAAATCGAAGACACTGATGATTCCATCATCGTTGAAGTCGACCGCTGAATTAAACTCATCGTCTCCCGGACTGGTTAAGTAGGCTTTGCGGAAATCCAACAGATCAAACACAGTGACTTGCCCATCACCCGTCGTATCTCCGAACAGACGGAAAAAATTGTCAATCGAATCCGTTCCCAATCCGCCGCCCAATCGATTACCGGCATAGTCGCGGATGTGCCGACCGATGACTTTCAATTCATAATTTCCATCTTCCAACGAGCCGGTTGAATCCACTGATGTGCCGGAGAAAGTAAGCGTCGCTCGAGTTGAGCCGCTGATGTCGGCCAACGTGAACGCAACATCAATCAGATCGCCATTTGAGTTTCGCAGTTCAAATGCTCCTGCGTCGGCAGTTACTGGAATATCAAAGTCCACATTGATTGAGCGAATGATGCTTCGTTGGCCAGTACCATTGTCGAATACGACGGCTTCGGTCGAAGGTCCATCTGCATCGACGTCCAAAACTTCCAGCGTGTTCGTCGAAGTTGCATAACCCGGCGCGGCCGCACTCAATTCGACAATCTGCGGACCATCGACAGTGCTGTCGGCTAAGGTCTCAATCGTAAACGAAACATAGTCTTCGCCAGAGGGAATCGTAACGCTTGAAGGCATGGAGACTTCTGACGAATCTCCCGGCGTGAGCGTTACTGTCAAATCACCTGATGTGTTCCCGGGTCGGCGAACGTTGGCAACCAGCGAAACACCTTCGTCGGTGCGACGTTCACTGACTCCTAAGACCAACTCCGAACCGCCTCCGGACACGAATCCTTCAACTGAAAAGTTGTAGATCGGTTCATCACTGTCATTCGTTGAAATCCTGACCTCTCCCGCGTGATTGCCCGCAACATTTGTTTTTAGCCCAACTGTCAGAGTGCCTGATTGACCAGCCTGCAAAGCCGAACCCGGAGTCGCAAGAATCTCAAATCGGTCTGGAACGCGAATGTTGTCTAGAGTCAGCTCAGCCGTTCCATGATTGATGATGCTAAAGCTCTGTTGAGCCGATGCTGCTCCCAAGCTGACCGCACCAAAATCGATGGGCGTAAATCGATCATCAACAATCAATAAACCTTGATCGTCTTCAATCCTCATTTCAGGCGCGCCATCAGCGGTCACGTCAAAGAACTCCTGTTTCAACACTTCTCCGTTAACCTTGATGTCAATTCGCCAAGTTCCAAGGTCTGGAGTGTTGGGTAGAATCTTTCTCCACCACCAAACGGGACTCGAATAGTCTTGTGACGGATTGATCGTCGCGTTTGTGTACTCGCTCCCGTCAGGACGAATCCATGAAAACTGCACGACGTCGCTCGATCGTATCCCAGAGAACCTCGCGTACGCAGTGACGCTTTGTCCGGAAGACTGATCGAACTCTAAGATTCGCGAACCGCCCTCTCTGGAATCATCCGATGTCATGAAGTCCGTAACAAGTGAATCGACAACGTAGGCCGTGTCGAACACATTGCCAAACGGATTCTCAAAGTAGCTTGCTTCATCGAACATCGGCTCAACGCTTCGCCCGTGACGCGTGAGTCCAAAGTGAATGTGGAGGCCGTCAGAAATTCCGGAGCTTCCCATCAATCCCAATAGTTCTCCTTGAGTCACCGTTTGGCCAACCTCGACTTGAACGGAGTCTTTTCTCATGTGCCAATAGAATGTCTCCCAACCAGAACCATGGTCTACGCGAACCGCATTGGCAACCGCTCCGTCGACCCAAAATTTATTTCGATCGTACTCGCCATCGTTGACGTAGGTAACAACACCGTCAGCAGCAGCGTAAATATTGACTCCGGCGTCCATGCGATCAAATCCGTTCGGTCCTGCGTCGAAAGCATTGTGCCCGTTGTAAGTGCTTTGATTTCCCGCGTAGTCGCCGATATCGCCGGTCGGGTCGGTGTCGTAGTAGTTGGTAATTTTTGCTTCGCTGTAAGGATCGCCATCGAGTGGCCAAATCAATTTTTGCGGCAAGTCCGTTGGCGCGATTGACTGAAACGAAAAGCTCATCGTGTTGTCGGTTTCATCGGCTTCGGCCACAGTGCCAAGAACATCCGCGACAACGGTGACGTTTTGCACGTTGCCATCCGCAAACCAACCAGTCCGATACCACCAATAGCCATTACCGGTTTCAAGTCCGGATCCTGCAGTCGTTGTTCCGCCTTGCAACTCAACACCATCGACGTAGAAACCGATTTTGTAACTGGTGTTTGCAGGCAGGTCGGTCGTGTTCCAGACTGCCCGCACCCCAATTTTCTCTCCGTGGACTGGAGCCGAAATTTGATTCAGATCCCCATCGATCAAATAAGCATCGACAATCTCCAGATTTGCTGCGAGCAACCGCCTTGGCTCGAGAGCCTCATAAGATGCGGATGAACGATTTACATTGTTCGACAGTTTTCTTTTTGATCGCTTCATCGCATTTCATCACTGAGAGAGAAACAAAAAACCTCACTTGCCAATATAGTGAACGTAGAATTGCGATGAAATCAAATCTTGCGACGATTGACGACTTTTTCCTGTCTACGCATCGGAAACCCCAGCAGCATTGCCAACAGTTGGGAGAGCGGACGTCGAACGCACTTCATCGATGACAGAATATCGAGAGTAAGCAGCATCGCTGATTCACTCTAGTCTTAGTGCCGATGAGAGGATGGCAGAGAGCCACCAAAAGAAAAGTACACGCGACAGGAGTCG
>CAZORS010000347.1:0-3416 GCA_964582025.1 uncultured Pirellulaceae bacterium
ATGTCAAACGCGGATGCGTTGGAGAAAATCCGTTCTCAGCATTTGCCGATCCCTAGCGGGAAACTATAGCTTTTCCCATATTAAGAATCAGGTCAAGACCAGTTACCAAACTTTGCATCGCCTGTTCCCACTCGCTGGCAGTTTCAAAAACATCATCGCGATGGTTAGTCGATGTGACAAATCGCAGCAAACAAAGCAGTCAGCGCGGGTAAACAAGCGCCGCGGGTCGACATCTTGAAAGGTTGCTTGCAAACCTCCATAATCCACAGTCAATTTTGGGCCATGGACTCTAACTAAAAATCTCTTAATTGAAAAACACTCTTGATGGGCTACGACTTTAAGAATCTCAAGGGCGATCTGAGTGGTGGAATCGTTGCCGGCATCATTGCGTTGCCGCTTGCACTGGCGTTTGGCGTCCAGTCAGGGCTTGGCGCTGCCGCCGGACTTTACGGAGCCATCGGAGTCGGGATTTTCGCGGCACTGTTCGGGGGCACTGCCACTCAAGCCTCAGGCCCGACCGGCCCGATGACCGTCGTTTCGGCAGCGATCGTTCTGTGGGCGATCGAAGCCACCGGAAGCATCGAAGATGGGCTCGGCATCGTACTGATGTGCTTTCTCGCTGGGGGCATCTTTCAAATTATTTTAGGGCTGTTGGGAATTGGCAAATACATCCGCTACTTTCCTTATCCTGTTGTCTCGGGATTCATGAGCGGCGTTGGGCTGATCATCGTCTTCCTGCAGCTTTGGCCGCTGATGGGAAGCGCATCGCCAAAATCAACCCTGAAGGTTTTTACTCAGATCAGCGAACCGTTGGCGGTACTGAATTGGGCGGCCGTAGCGTTGGGAATCTTGACGCTGGTGGTGAACTACACATTCCCATTGATCACCAAAAAAGTTCCCTCCGTATTAGTCGCGTTGTTGGTTGGGACCGGTGTGGCGATAGCGCTGGGGCTGGATGTCCCGGTGATCGGTGACATTCCCAAGGGCTTCCCGCCGCTGAAAATAGGGGCGTTATTGAACGTCTCGCCTGAGCACTTCGTATTCATTATCCAGTCAGGAGTCACACTGGCTTTGTTGGGCTCGATTGATTCGTTGCTGACATCGGTGATCGCGGACAACATCACCAAAGACCGACACGATAGTAAACGCGAGTTGATCGGACAGGGGATCGGGAATGTCGTTGCCGCTTTGTTTGGCGGCATCCCCGGAGCCGGAGCAACCAAGGGAACCGTCGTGGCAATCAAATCCGGTGCGAAGACTCGGCTTTCAGGAATCACGCACGGCCTGTTTCAGTTGATTGCGTTGTTAGGGCTTGGCACGCTGGTGGCTTACATTCCACTTTGCGTTTTGGCAGGACTGTTGATTTCAGTTGGCGTTGCGATCATCGACTACAAAGGTTTCAAACATCTTCTGAGCGTTCCTAAAGCTGACGCGGTCGTGATGTTGGTCGTGTTGGTGTGGACGGTGTTCGGAAATTTAATTCATGCCGTCGCTGCCGGCGTCGTTTTGGCGAGCGTGCTGTTTATGAAGCAGGCAAGTGATCTTGCGGAAGCCGAATCGACGCTGACGTCACTTGACCCGGAGCCGGTTTGGGATGATGAAGCCGAAATCGCGCAATCGAAGTCGAACAAGGTTTTCATCAAGCATCTTTATGGCCCGCTGTTTTTCGGATTCAGTTCCGGTTTCCGGGCGATGGCAGATGAGCTGCCCGAGGAAGCCCAGTCGGTGATCGTTCGCATGGAGCGTGTGCCGTACATCGACCAGTCGGGGCTTTATGCGCTCGAGGATTCGATTCACAAGCTTTCGCAAGAAGGTAAATCGGTGGTGATCACTGGACTGCAAACGCAACCGGACGACATGTTGAGACGCATTGAGCTAGTTCCGAATTTGGTTTCCGAAGATTCGGTGTTTGAAACATTTGCCGAGTACGTCGAATCGCTTGAGCAATCTATTTCGTGAATCTTGGTGACCGACACGAGGTCGACCGTTACTCATTGGACGATGCCGTTTTCGATGGCGAGCCGCACTAGTTCGGTGCGTGACTTCATCCCAAGTTTCTCCATTAGTCGGCTTTGATAAGTTGAGACGCTTTGTGCCAAACACCAAGGTAGCTAACAGCGGACTCGTCGTGGAATTCACTTGGTCATTCTAATCCGCCGCAGCATTGGTTGAGCTGACGTTTAGCTGGTACAGGTGACTGCGCCAGCCCACGGTTAACGGATGATTGTTGGCCTCGTGCATCGAATCGATTGTTTCGTAAGCCGAATTTCGCATTACGCTCGATACCGTGTCGCGTTCGGTGAAGAACAACGAATGATGCGATGCCGGGTGGTAGTAACGACGCATGTTGAAACCATCCAGTTGTTGAACGTCCGTTTGAATCGGAGCCGTTTGCTCGACGTCCATCCGGTGCGGATGCTTCCAAATCACCGTATTGGGGAACGTCGCCAACCAATTACCGCCGCTATCTGCTACCACCTGCCGCTCACCGACAACGTTTCCTTCGTCGTCGTAAATTTTAAGACTCAGTGTCGTGCCCGGTTCGGCCAAACCGCTGAAGATTGGGTCCACCGGTAACGGTTGCAAGACTCGCTCGATTGGCCGACTCCCCTGATCGTGAATCGATGGATCGGCAATCGAAAAATTGTTGAAAGAGTCGAAGGCGAACACAATCACATCGTCTTGGACGGTCGAAGTGTTATTATCCAAGCGATCTTCAGGACCGTTCGTTCCATCGTCGGCCACGATCGCGGTGTTGATGATCACGTCCGCGAGAGGATCTTCGACGACGAATGGAATTTGAACAAATACCGTCAAAGTTCGTGTTTCCCCGCGGCCACCTAAATCGCCAACATTCCAAACCAACTGCCCTGTCGCAGAATCATAATCGGCGTTTGCAGGATCATCGGTCGTCACGTTGAAGCGATCCAAAACCGTAACCGGAATTTGGTCCGTCACAACCACGCCCGTGCCGTCTTGATCGCCAATGTTGGAAACTCGAATCGTGTAAGAGAACGAATCACCCACCTGAGCTGTTTCCGTCAGGCTGGATATTTTCTCGATTTCGTAGTCTGGAACAGCCGTTAGCGGCACTGTATCAGTGGACGAATTATTAGGCGGAATTGGATCGTCACCGCGCGTCCCGTCGTCGGTCACCGAAGCCGTGTTGTCAATCGTTGTAAGTAGAATGCTGACCGGATCTTGTACGGTAACGGTGACTTCCAAAGTTCGATTTCCACCAAGTCCCGCCAAATCTCCAACGCTCCAAACAAGATTTCCTGTGAGCGGATTGTAGGCCACATTAGCGGCATCGTCGGTTGTAACGGAAAAACCATCTAGAACGTCGATCGGCAAATTATCCGTCACCGTCACGCCCGTACCGTCCATGTCGCCGTTGTTGACGACGAACAAAAAGT
>CAZORS010000348.1:0-3383 GCA_964582025.1 uncultured Pirellulaceae bacterium
GAAGTTCTCAGTGGCTATGTGTTGAAACACATGCGGGAACGTGCCGAAAAATTGCTTGGGCAAATCAATGACGTTGTCGTGACGGTGCCAGCCTACTTTGACTCAAAACGCCGGCAGGCAACCCATGAAGCAGGTCGCCTTGCCGGTTTGAACGTCGTTTCAATCATCAACGAACCTTCCGCAGCGGCCATCGGTTACTGCGACATGAAGGGCTACGTTCGTGGAGGCACCGACACGAGAACCGAAAACTTGCTGATCTATGATTTCGGTGGCGGAACGTTTGACACCACAGTCATCACTTGCGGCAACGGAAAATTTACGACTTTGGCAACTGATGGCGATGTTTATCTTGGCGGTTTTGATATCGATGAAGAACTCGCCGATTGGCTGGGACAACAATTCTTGCATCGCGAGTGGTACGATCCACGTGAGGCAGCAGGTGGATGGAAATCTCTTATGCTTCTGGCCAACGGAATCAAACACGACCTGTCAGAATCCGACACTTCTGTCGTCAATATGTTCTATGACAATCGCTCGCTGGATCTCGAAATTACACGAGAATTTTTCAATTCCTTGATCGCGCCTTTCGTCGACCGAACAATCGCAGCTTGTGAAGACGTCCTATTTTCGGCTCGCAAGTCTTGGGATGAAATTGATACGATCCTGCTCTGCGGAGGCACCAGTCAAATCCCCTACATCAGCGAACGTTTGCGCGAAGCTTCCAAGATCGATCCAATTCAGATCGACAATCCACAGGAGTTGGTTGCCAAGGGCTGCGCCTTGTACGCCGCGACGCTGTCCGAGAACGCCCAACTGAATTTTGAAGTCGCGAACGTCAACTCTCACAGTTTGGGAATTCGAGGGCGCGATGTTGAAACTGGACGACCGACGAATCGCATCCTGATCCCACGGAACTCGACGCTTCCCAGCACTGTGATCAAAAAGTTTGTCACCTCGAAAGACGACCAAGAACATGTATTTCTCGTTTTGCTGGAAGGTGAAAGCGAAAACCCCAGCCTCTGTTTTGAAGTTGGGAAGTTCAAAGTTGCGTTGGGCGAAGGCGTTCGCAAAGGCGACGTGATCGAAGTTTATTGTCGCTACAACGAAGACGGACGTATCGACGTCTACGCGAAATCGCCTGAGAATCCAAGCCTCGGACGTCTCGCGATTAAGCGCAGCCACACTCGACTGGAATCTCTCGAAGTTTGGCGGAACAAGATTCTCTACGGAGTCAATTTCGAAGTCGATGACGAGGAAGACTCGTTCGAAGGCATGGACGTGTTTGCCGATGATGTGCCTTTCGGCTATCGCGAAATCGCTGAACTTGATGGATTGCTGGTATCAGTAGGGGCCGAAGCGAAGCGAAAACCTCTGCCGAAAGAATTGCATGCCCAGCAACGATTTACGCTGAAGCTTGCCCGTGAAATCGAAATCTTGGATCATCTGATCGAAGTTGGCGAAGACAAAGTCGAGAATCAGATGGATGTGCGGCGTCAACGCAAGCTCCGACGTCACGTTTATGAATTAAAAGCGCTTCGGATTCAACGTCGCAAAGCACACGACCATGCAGTAATGGCTTTGGGGCGACAATGTTTTCAACAGATGGTTCCAGACAATGTCGTAAGCATGCCTTACGAAGAAGTGAATCGTCGTGTCACGGAATTAAAGCAAGTCTGGTATTGAGTCGGTTGCACTCAGGACTCAGTACTCAAGCCTACTTCTTCAACTCGATCCGCAGCAACGCAAACCCGACCACCATACACGCGACATTCCCCATCCACACAGCCCAAGCCGGCAACGTGCTCATCTTTGCTCCGTTGAGTCCGACCATGAAAAGCGGATAGTAGAGCACTAGAATTGGAACGAAACACGCTCCAAATGTGGTTGCATAGTTTCCGGTCTTTAGCCGCAGTGCAACGGGCACGCCAATGATTGCGAACGCAAGACAACTGAATCCGTTCGCCCAACGACGGTGCGGAACAACTTTCAGACGATTGAAACGATTGCGAGCATCTTCCAGCTCCTGATTTCGCTCAGCCCAGCCTTCGTGAGACAAGCCAACAAAATCTCCAGAGAAAAGCTTGGCGGTTGCATCGAGCGTTAAGTCGGATTCTAGTTTCGCGAGATGTTCCGCCTGTTCTTTCGTCGCGCTCGAAATCTGACTGAGATAAAGATGCGACGGGCTGAGTTTTGATCCCGCATCATCTGGCGACCGAAGCGGAATTTCAATATCCGTTTGATTGCCATCGGCGAACCTGAACTTGCTGTTGCTATCGATCGAACCTTGATCCATTCGGAATAGCAAGCTTTGTTTTTCCAAGTCCAGCGTTAAGCTCCCTTTCGCGGCTGCCATGCGGATATTGTCGCCCGAACTAATCGTGACGACTGGCTTAATGAGTGTTCGGCCCTGGACTCCATCGACTTCGATCGAAAACTGATCATCCTTAAAACTGCCTTCCTGTTGCAGGACGCTGTACACGATTTTATCCGTGCTACTAAGGACGACTCGCTCGATTCCGAAATGGCTCCACGCGTAGGCGACATCATTCAGCCAAACAGCAAACAGGCTAAGCCCAAATGCCATCACCAAAGCCGGCACGACCACCATCGACTTGGACAAACCCAAAGACTCCAGTGCAGTGACTTCATTGTCCGAGGCCATCCGTCCAAAAACAACGCAGACGCTAAACAACGATGTTGCGGGAATCGCGAACATCAAAGCTTCAGGCACCAAAAACGGTATCAGCTGCATCACGATATCTGGACCGATGCCGTATTCGCGAGCCTTCTGTGCCAAGCCAACCAGCAACATCAGCAACACAAACGCCGACGACGACACGACGAAAACCTTTAACAGTTCCCATACGACGTATCGAGTTATCAGCTTTGGAAACAAGTAAGTTTTCTTTCGGTAGCCGGATTGGCAACAATTCGGTCAGTTCTTTGGATGCTCTCCGAAGTCTTGCGACTCCGGCTACGATCAATGGCTCAGGCAGCTTTGGCCAGAAGCTTTCCACCAACGTGGACGTCGAGCTGAGGATATGGAATTCCAATGCCGGCGCGATCCATCTCAAATTTTGCGTTCGCAGTCAAACTTTCCCGAACACCCCAGTAATCTGCGGCATCGCACCAAACACGAAGCTGCCAATCGACCGAAGATGCACCAAGTTCCATCAGATAAACGTATCCTTGGGGATCGGATGCTCCCCCAGATTTCGCGACGGCTCGCTGCAAGGCGGCTCGAGTTTGGTCGATGTCTGCGTTGTACGAAGCGCCGACGTTAACGTCCACTCGGCGGAGTTGGTTGCGAGTGTAGTTTTCAAGCTTGCTACCGAAAATTTCACTGTTTGGAATGATGATGTGTCGGTTGTCGAGCGTATTGA
>CAZORS010000349.1:0-3360 GCA_964582025.1 uncultured Pirellulaceae bacterium
CGTCTTAAGCACCGTTTTGGCAACACCTTGCAGCGGTCCGTTTCTCGGCTCCGCACTTGCGTGGGCCGTGATCCAACCGGCTCATTTGACCTTCCTTGTTTTCGGAACTGTTGGTCTTGGAATGGCCAGTCCATTTCTGGCAATTGGTTTCTTTCCAAAGTTGGTCAACTGGTTGCCGAAGCCCGGTGCGTGGATGAAGAGCTTCAAGCAGTTGATGGGGTTTGTGTTGATCGCAACCGTGGTGTTCCTGTTGAGCTTCATCAAGATTCCGGCTCTGGTTCCTTCAATTGCATTGATGGCAGCCATCGGTTTGGCGTGCTGGTGGTACGGTCAACATGATTTCGCACAAACCGGAAGCGGTTGGAAACGACTCGCTTCATCAGTAGCGATCGTTGCTGTTGCTGGTTGGTTGTCGTTCGGGATTTTGTACAAGGTTTCCACCGAGCGTTTCGAAAGAGCTGCGACGCGATACGTTACCGCTCAAGGCGGCGAGGTTACTCAAGTGTCACACATGGCTCAAGCCGATGATGAAATTCCATGGCAGCCATACTCTCGGGAGCAACTTGAATCTGCGATCGCGAGTGGCAAGACGGTTTTCGTCGACTTCACTGCCGACTGGTGTTTGACTTGCAAATCCAATGAGGCCGTTGCGATCAACCAGCCTGAAGTTGCTGAACTGATTCGTCGTAAAGATATCGTCGCGTTTCGAGCCGACAAAACCGAACCGGCTCCTGAAGTTGACGAACTGCTGAAGCAACTTGGAAACAACAGTGCATCGATTCCGTTTTACGCGGTATTCCCAGAAGACAATCCAGCCAAGCCGATTACGCTTGATGGAATTTTCTCCTCACCGGACGCGTTCATCACAGCTCTCGAGGGTACTGGATCGAGTGGGTAGAGTCTCGACGTTTGGAAGTGGGCGTCGAGCTCATTGAGTGATGGTGACGATTGGGTCACCATCACTTTTTTCTTGCGCAGTCTGCTACTCAAGCGCTGCGCTAAAATTATTAACGAAATGAAAGTCGATTTGGTTATCACTTTTTATTTCGATTAATCACATTTATTAAGTGGCTGTACAGGACTGCAAGCGGTCGTAGCGTTGAGTTTTTTAAACTCAACGAGTGCGAACTAAAATGGGTTTGGATGCTTGACTATCGAAACTTGAAAATTAACTGAATGAAATTTGACAACGCAAATAAACTTGGTCTACTCAGAGCTGTTTGAAGAAATCGATGCTCGCAGCGAGGATGCAATGAGCGATCAGACGAATGGGTTGGAAACAGCGATTCTGGAAACGCACAGTCACGGAAATTCAAACGAGGTCTGCGTCGACGCAAGCGACGAAAACAAGGCGATTCGTATCAAACGCTTGAACCGCGATCCATGCTGGCCGCGATTCCAATTGCAACTCCCGACGTCTCTTACGTCACGCCGATCAATTCTCAATTGAATATCAGTAACGCAGATTTCGGTGTTCTAGCCAATGATTTCGACGCCGATAGTGCGAGCATCACCGCAGAACAGTTTGGGAATCCTGTTAACGGCAGTGTGACCCTAAATTCCAACGGAACATTTACCTTCAATCCGACTGCAGGGTTTGAAGGCATCGGTTCGTTCAGGTACAGAGTTTTTGACGGTGCAAACTACAGTCGCGTCAAGCCTGTCTCGATCACTGTTGGATCAGGTGTCGCGCAAGTACAGAACGGTCAGGATCGTACCCAGGACAGCTTCCTGCACGACGGAGCGCTGACGCTTTCTCAGCCTTTGGGGGCTGGAGTCAGTCTTGAATATCGATCGGACAAAAACGAGTACGACGCAATTGGCCGTGTTCGTAAAGTGTTTGATCCTTCGGGGCGATTCACCGAATCGGTCTACGATGTGAAACACAGGATCATTAAATCCATCAGCGTTGATCCCGATGGCAGCGGTCCACTTCAAGCTCCGAGCACAGAATATATGGTCAATGACGTCGGCAACGTGGAATCGATGACGGACGCTTTGAACAACGTGACAATATATGGCTATGACGATCTTGATCGGTTGACATCCGTCACGCTTCCAGACCCGGATGGTTCGGGTTCACAAGCCGCGCCGATCTACTCGATGGACTATGACGCTGTTGGCAACATAATTTCCCAGACGGATGCTTTGGGCCGGGTCACAACAATTGAATACGACAACCTGTATCGACAGGAAACCGTCACTCAGCCGGCCCCAGATGTAAACGGCAATCAAAGCTCACCGGTATGGACATTCCAATACAACGACCAAATGCTGCTCGATACCGTGATTTCCCCCGTGATTGCCACCACGGTTGGCTCAGTGAGTACGTCTGTTTCGCGTGGCTACGACGATGCCGGCCGGTTGACTTCGTTCACCAACCGCGCAGGAAATACGACAAGCTATGGCTACGACGACTTGGATCGGCTTACTTCAATCACGAGTCCTGATCCTGATGGTGCAGGAGGAGTAGCTCCGTCAGTAACGAAATACAACTACGACATCCTGTCGAGGCTCGAATCAGTCGAAGATGCCGACAATCAGTTCACCAATTATACCTACGATGATGCTGGGCAGCTGCTCGAACTGAAAGATGCCAGTAACAATGTGACCCGATTCGCCTACGACGGGCTTGGTCGGATGACGATGGAGACCGATGCCCGGGGTGTCACACGTAGCTACAACCACAACTCGACTGGTCGGCTCGTTCGGTCTGTTGACGGCAACGGAAAAGTAACCCGCTTCGTCAACGATGGCTTTGACACTTCAGAACAGTGGTATCAGTACGCTGACGCACCGCTCGCTACTGTCACGGGCAGCAACGACGTTAGCATCAACTTTCAAAATGTTCTTCTTGATACCTACGAAGCAAACTTCTTCCGAATTTCAGCCGATGGACAGACCACCAAGTGGATCAACATGTCCGAACTCAACCCGCAGATCGAGGCAGCCTTGGAAGAACTTGAGTCGATCTATGGTGGTGTGACGGTCGAACGGGCTGGTCAGAGTCGATTGGATATCAGCTTCGATGGACCGACGCCTCAGATGACGGTTGACTTCTTTCTGGAAGAAGAAGGAACGATGGTCGATGAGATCACGTACGAAAGAGATGAACTCTATCGGTTGGAATCCGTTTCCGATTTGAATTCAACTTTCGATTACGGGTACACCTACGATGGTCTGGGGCGAGTCACCCAGCAGTCCGAAGCGTTCAGTGGACTGGCTCCGGACATCACTCTGGATATCGGGTACGACGCTGTCAGCAATCGCACCTCCGTGGAAGCTTCGATCGGCTCTGCATCTGACTACCTCAACACGTACTCGTACGACAAACTCGATCGTTTAACGATTACCCAGCAG
>CAZORS010000350.1:0-3353 GCA_964582025.1 uncultured Pirellulaceae bacterium
CCGTCGACTCCGACGCTTGGCGGAGCGGCGCCGGAATTAGGTTTGGCTCCGGGAAGAGAGAGTGATCCGGCAGCACTTGCACCGCCTCCTGCTCCACCAGTGCCTCCTGCTGACCCGCCCACGGACTGCCCCGACGCTGATGAGCCCGCGGCAACTTCCGGCGCCACAGTTTCATCGCCGAAAAGGTCGTTGTAAAAATCGCCAACTGAGTCATACACTTCAGTACCGAACTCGCTGAGCTCGTCCTTGACGCCGATCAAGGATTCTTTGGCGGCTGATAGCGTGCCTGCCAAACTCGAACCGCCACCGTTGATGCTGTCCAGCGGTAATCGAAGTGGACTTTTGGGTTCGCCTTTGTCGAATGAACTTGCCATTTGCTGCAAGACATTCATGAAGTCCTCGCGATCGCTGTTGCCTTCAGGGCTCTGGTTCGCTGGGGCGGGCGGTTGGTTGCCGAGTGCACTTTCGGTGATCCACCAGGAATCCAAACTCCCTGGTGCTGGCTGTGATTTTCCAGATTCAGGTTTGGAATCTGGGCTCACTGTGCCACCAAACAAATAGACTTCTCCATCCTGCTCGCGGATGCCAAACATCTGTCCCTTCCCCGTGCTATCCTGGCTGGCAACGAAAACCTCTTTCAGTTTTTCAGTGTTCGACGCAGGATCACCTGAGCCATCACTGAGTTGTTGTGGGTTTGATTCACCGTTGGTGGGGATATAAAGTGCAGCCGAGTTGTTGGCGGGAATGGCTGTCGCTTGAGGCCCAGTTGAATTGCTGCTGAACTCAACCAAAGTACCGGCGGCCTTACCGTGATCTGTTTTGGGCAATGCCTGGAAACGTTGGTATGCGATTGGGCTGGTTCCCGCCAGTTCATTGACGGCAGCCTTGGTGAGTGGTTCGCCAGGCTTGGCGGCATTCGATGACGTGCTCGTTGTTTGCGGAGCTGCTTGGGCACCAGCAGAACCTGGAATCGGGAACATTGCCGGAAGATTGTTCATCAGTGGTGGGAGAAAACCGAGGTCGATGCCCGAATTATCAGCCATTTCAATCGCCAACCGGTCCAACCCCGAGTTCTTGATGATGCCGGTTGCTGCCGCGATTGCGGCTTGGGGATCTTTCCAGTCTGCTCGAATTGCATCGTTGATTGAACCCGCGATTTGAGCGGTCATGGCAAGGTCATCCATGTTGGCGACGCTGGCAACACCGGCGATCGTGCTGAGGACTTGTCTGGGGTCACTGAAATCGGTGTTCAGAACCTTGTCCCCCAGGTCGTAGAATCCTCTGGCGGTATTCAACGCCTCTGCTGTTTTTTGCAGATCCGCAATTCCGGCCAGTCCAGCAATCGCTCCCAATACGCTGCTTGGATCACTCCAATCCGTTTCCGCGATTGCGTATAGCTTTTTGCCCGTGTCGTAAATGCTTTTGGCTTTTTCCGCCAAATCGGCGATGTTGCCAAAAATACCTGGCAGACTAAAAAACGATCCCTTCTTGATCTCCCCTTTCACAGGAGGATTCGCCGATTCCATGTTGCCCAGAAAAATAACCTGCCCTTTTGTGTTCCATGGTCCCTCTGGCCCAGCACAGTTCATGTACATGTAAGTCCCTGCGTGGTAGTCCACGAAAGAACCGTTGACTTGAACGTTTTTTGAATGCGTGCCTGGGATCGGTCGACAGTAGCCAAGATTTACTCCTGACTTCACGCCGCCGCCGACTCCCTTTTCGTTACCTTCGACCGCTGACAATCGAGATTTGTGGTGGAATGCAAACTGCTTTCGAAAACGAACGTCGGGACTAAAGCCCACAGCACGGTCAAAGTACGCGAAGATATGAAAGGGCACCGTCGAGCCGTTTGCCGTTAAACACACGTCGGGCTGGGTACTCAGGCACATGAACTCTCTTGACGCACGTGTTCCTTCCAAAAATGCCATGACTATTCCTTTCCGGCTGCGATCAAGAATTCAGGAGCGGACAAACGAAGGTCGACTTCAAAGATCGGCAGCGTCGCTGGGAAAATCCCTCGCCATTGTAAGAAAGCTCGCTGCTGTTCGACTTGGATTTCGATCGTGTCCAAGTTCATTGGGCCAGGAACGATCCTTCCGTCTTTGAATCGAAGGACGTTGGAATATTGAATCCCGGGCAGTCCGAAAGACAGATCACCTTTCGAGTAAAGATTTCTTAGCCCGATGACTTCGTCGCCTTCGACAAAATTTGTCACCCGCATACCAGCTGGTGCGACGTTGTAGTGTTCAAAGTCAAAGTCGGCCGGCAAGTAGGGAGCTAGGTCCGCTTGCCATTTGGCATCGAAGGTACCCGCCAAACCGAGTCGCGGTTGCCAGCTGGGGCCAATTGGTCCCAACCCGACCACGGGTACTGGTCCAGTTTCATGGAATGCATGATTCGTTGGGATAATCTGTGGGAATTTTGCTCCCGGAGTGTTGTCCAAACCTACGCCCAGTGGATTTTCTGGGTGCGTCGTTGTGCCATCGGCAGCAGTTCCACCGTAAGCGTGTTCGTAGCGAATGTCCAATTTTGAAATGGGCTGTGGTGCTGAGACTTTGCGACCGACAATACCTTGTTCCCAGTGCCGAGGCCCTGTCACACGAAAGAGCTTCGAGCGTTCTCCTAGATGAACTTCTGAGATCCAATCCGTTTTCGGTTTGCCGCCCGGGGCATAAGCAGTTGCCTCGATCAGCACATCCGTTTTTGGCTTGTAGGGTGCGAGGCTGTGGCCAAACCGAACGCTTGAACTTCCATGGTCGCCGAAGTAGCTGTCTTCGAGAACCAGTGGCTCCTGTTCGTCCAACGGTATCAATCGCTTGCCATTTTCGATTTTGAATGCACCGCGAATGACCACCACACCAAAATGATTTTGTCTTGCATCCACCGACTCAAAATTCAGAGCCGAAAAGGGAGTTGGGTTGTTGAGTCTAATTTGCATGATTGTCTGTAAGACAGAGAATTGAGCCGGGCGTTTCGGTCGAGAAGTGTCTAATTTAAATCGATAAGTGAGGCGTCCATTTTAATATTCCCAGCTACTTTGACGTTAAGTGTAACCCCTTCGATTGTGATCAGACCACTTTTGTCTAGCGTGATTGAACTGTTACCACATTTCAGCTCGAGTGTCGTGTCGGCTTCGATCGAGAGTGTGCTGCCGGATGACATTGAATAGCTTCCAGCGACCATCGTCTTTTTGAGATAGCCAACCTCTTCGACACTCGCCCCAGCGACCGCCGTATTCATTACTGCTCCAACAGTGACGGTATATGCCCCGCCAACGTTGGTCGTTTTCGCCATGCCGACAGCCTCATTGCTCATCATGCCGACAGCTTCATTTTTCATCTTGCCGATGGTGA
>CAZORS010000351.1:0-3344 GCA_964582025.1 uncultured Pirellulaceae bacterium
CGCGTTGAGATTCTGGATTCCAGTAACAATCCAATCGTTGCTTCGGATGTCAGTGACAGCGGAACCGATCCAGTATCCAGCAACCCTGGAGACCCGGACGATCAAGGAACTCCAGATGATCCAACGATCTACCAGCCGGCACCTGTTCCACTGGGTACCGTTTCTGGAACCGTATTCCAAGACGATAATGGTGACGGAATTCAACAACTTGGCGAACGGGGCATTCCAGGCGTGGAGATCATTCTGACCGGTACCGATGTCTACGGCAATCCAGTTGATGTCACGGTGTTCACAGATGCCAACGGCGACTACTCGTTCAATGGTTTGACTGCGGGTAGTTATTCGGTGACACAAACTCAGCCGCTTGGATATGACGATGGAATCGACGTCGGTGGTGATCCTTCGTTCACCGTTGGCAACGATAGCATCACGAATATTCAACTTGGGTTCGGCCAAGCATTCGCCAACAGCACTTTCGCGGAGCTGCTTGCTGGAGACGATGGCACGACTTCTGGTAATCCACCGCAACTTCGAGGTTTGCCTCCGATCTCGACAAGACCGATCAGCGACTTGATTGACAGCTTCATTGGTGCTCCGGGCCCGATTTATTCTGGGATTCCAATCAATGCCAACGTGAATCCGCTGACTCTTGATAGTGGACGACCTGTCACCGGAGGATATTCTCTCGACGCGGCAGTGGTTGAGGATACTGGGGATTGTGGATGTGAAGAGACCATTGATCCTTCCACTCAAACTCCTGAAGTGATCAACATGGATCCGTGTGGCAACACAGTGATCGCGACTCCGATCCAACCGATGATGGAAGATCCTTGCGGGGGATGTGGTCCTATTTTGCCCGGCCAAATAATGACCGATGGCATGATGATCGACGAATCGATGATGCAAGACACGCCAATGATCGAGGGTCAGGATTCAGCCTGTGTCGAGAATGGCGAATTTGAGAGAACCGACGCGCCGCATGGCATCGGCAAAGCTGCCTTCTTGAAGCGGTTTACAAACTGGCTCTCAAGGTCAAACCACGCTGAAAGGTAACAAGCTTTGATGCCGAACTCGTCTCTGCATCTGCAGAGACGAAGTTGCAATGCATATTTTCGCTTATACTTAGCGGCTACGCTTGCAACATTTTTGAAGGCTCACCATGAAAGCCGCGTCCATTGCCCAACTGAAAAAGGAGCTCGTCCAACTGGAACACGGCGAGCTACTGGACGCTTGTTTACGGCTGGCGAGGTTCAAGAAAGACAACAAAGAGCTTCTGACCTATCTGCTATTCCTGCAACAGGACGAGCAAGCATTTGCGAACTCGCTCTGCGCAGAGATCACTGACCAGTTTTCTTTGACTCCCAACGCGCACAAAAAGACATTGCGGAAACTGATTCGCTGGATAAACAAGTGCATGCGGTTTACGAAAGTTAAAGAGACCGAGATTCGAGTGCGACTTCATTTTTGTCGCTCACTGAGATCGAGCAAGACACCGATTCGCAAATCCAAAGTCGTCATCAACATGTACAACGGACAACTCAAAAAAGTCCGCACTGTCATCGAGAAACTTCACAACGACATCAGAAACGAAGTAGAACGTGAACTACAGAGTCTCGAGCTGTGAGCCGGAAACTTGATGATCGATTGATCGCCGTTGCAAAACAAATTCGGTCGAATGTTCATGCAGACATCGGCTCCGATCATGCAAGCCTGTTGGTCGCGTTACTTGAAAGTGGTCGAATCGAATCTGGAATCGCCATCGAAAACAAACAGATGCCTTTCGAAAATTCGGCTCGAGCTTTGAGAGGTCTCTCCGCCGACGTTCGACTCGGTGACGGACTGGAAGTACTGAAAGCCGACGAAGCGGATAGCCTAAGCATCTGCGGACTCGGCTCCGAAAGCATCCGAGACATCTTGTTGGCTCATCCGGATCGAATTCCGGAACGAGTGGTGCTGCAAGTGTTTCACAAATCGCAGATCATTCGACGCTGGGGTTTGGACAATGGATTCCATTTGCTCGACGAGCAAGTTACGCGACGAAGACGTCCCTACACGATTCTGTCGTTTTGTCGTGCAGCAAACCCAGACGACGCCGATCCAGCGTATGAAGGCATCGATCGCGAGTCGGCGACGCTATTTGGGCCTTTCGTTTTGAAGCGAGAAGACCGACAATTCGATCTTCATCTTCAGCACCAAGAAGCTTGGTGGCGGAAGTTCGATCGTCTTTCGTCTGAGTCGGCGTCGCGTCTTGGATTGCTGCGACAAGTCATGGCCGATCGCCGAATCGAACCATTGCCAAATTCCGTCAATTAAACACGTTACGAATCGGCACCGCATTGAAGCACGCTTCATCTGAAGGCGTTGACCACGAACATGAACCAAATCGCCAACAGTCGATTCAAATTTTTGCCGCAGCTAAACAATCTCGAACGTACCGAGTGGCTTGGCTCTCGTCAGAAATTTCATTCTGAGATCGCGAAACAGCATTTCAATTCGGACTCTCTTCAGGACAAATTCCTGCAAGCCATCGCCGCAGAACGTTTGTTACCAATCAAGGAAGTGCTGGAGACTTTCGAGTTCTTCACTCGAATCCGCAAGTCGACCCGAATGAAAACCGTGGCCGATCTATGCTGCGGACACGGCTTGCTTGGAATCTTGTTTGCGATGTTTGAACGAGATGTTCAGCGCACGATTCTGATCGATCAAAACGAACCGGAGAGTCGTCAAAAATTAATTGCAGTTGCCAGTCAGGTCGCGCCATGGATCGCTGAGAAGATCGACAATCGGGCCGCAAAAATCAGCCTAGACGACGATTGGATTAAACCGGGCATTTCAATTGTCAGCGCACACGCTTGCGGTGTTCTTTCGGATTTGTGCATCGACATTGCAATCAAGTCCGGTGGGCCGATCGCGATTCTTCCATGTTGCTATCCGAAATCAGTCTGCAATGCTCCGCAGTCACTGCAAACACAGTTCGGACTAGAAACTGCTTTCGACATCGATCGCACCTACCGCTTAGAAGCTGCCGGCTATCGAGTTCGTTGGGGTTTGATTCCCAAACAAATCACGCCGATGAATCGAATTGTCTATGGTCAACCTAAACGCGCCGATGCATGCTAGTTGACGATACTGCCACCGATACTCAACTCAGAGTCTCAACGGCGCGAAATTTCGTTTTCGACATAAACCAGCAGTCCCATTTCTTCTGCAGCACTTCGAATTGCTGCAAGGTCGGAGTCGCCAATCCGATTGCCAATTTCGCAAATCATCTTGGAGGCGTATGCTGATTTTGCCCGAAACATACGTTGTTTGGCAGTATCTTTACTAACGACTTCCCCCGATGA
>CAZORS010000352.1:0-3337 GCA_964582025.1 uncultured Pirellulaceae bacterium
TCCGCTGCGCCAAGCGTGGCTGCACGTTCATGTTCCCAAGGCTGGCGGTTCGACGCTGCGTCAGTTGATGAACCGAAACTTTGGCGACAGTTTTTACAATTCCAATTCGCTGTTGGAAACGAAGCAGTACACTCGCGACGATGTCAGCGAGATTGTGCGCTGCCATCCGTGGGTTCGCTGCATGAGCGATCACAAGCTTTCGCTCGACTTGCCGTGGGATCATGAAGACGCAAGTATCTATGGATTGGCTTACGTTCGTGAACCGGTGGAGCGATTCATATCGCGATACTTTTTCCATCGCCATTTTGAAGAAGTTAACTGCATCGCCCAGCGGATGAGTTTCCGAGAATTTGCCAACGCGGAACTGGTGGATCAATATGTTCACCCGCAGACCAACAGCCAAATTTACTTTCTCAATGGTGGTCGCGGCAACGATGACATGTCGGTGATCGAGAACGCCCTTTCGACGGGAAGAGGATTTCTGTTTCCGATTGAACGCTTCGATGAATCTTGCATTTGTCTCGAGCGACTTTTCCCGACCGTGTTTTCCGACCTGAGCTACGTTCGTGCGAATGTGTCGAAGAAGGACTCTGACATTTCCGAAACGGAACGTCAGTTTGCTCATCGATACCTGAAAGAAGACGAAGTTGTCTTCGCCCGGTCGCATCAGTTTTTAGATCAAACGTTGGCCAGAGCGTTTCGATCCGTTGACGATCGCGAATCAGCGTTGGCTGAGTTCAAGGATCGTTGTTCGAGGCGACATCACAACTTTCACCCGCCGCGAGCCGAGTCGGCATAGCTGTGGGCGGAACAATCCGCGTCCGCTGAAGCGGAACAATCCGCATCTACTGAAGCGGAACAATCCGCATCTACTGAAGCGGAAGAATCCGCATAGTCGACACAAAGCGGCATGGCTGTTTGCAATCGCGTTCTCTGGCGAACGCACCTAAAGGCGTTAACTACAAACAACATGCAATTCGCCCAATTGCAGCGTTATCGGAATCGAAATGGTTCAGTCCAAATTAGACTGAAACCATGGACCTTCCGCCGCCAGAAAATACCATTTCACCAACGCTCAAGCGTGTCCTTTCGTGCGCGATTCTGTTCTATCTATTGGTGTTGATTCTTGGTCCGCTTTCGAATCCTGTTGGCTCCGAACATTTGACGCGACCGATCGCGGAAAAGGTAAGTCCGATTCACCGAGCATTGTTCCTTGGTCACGGCTATCGTTTTTTTGCTCCTGACCCGGGGCCATCGCACTTGGTTGAGTACAAGATCACCAAACAGGACGGCTCAATACTGGAAGGTCTATTCCCGGATCGCAATGATGATTCCAATGCGTTTCCACGACTGCAATATCATCGCTGGTTTATGCTTAGCGAGACCATCTGGACAGAGCATTCGTTGACACCGAACGAATCTGATTTTCGTGTTCGGTTAAAGCAGCTTGAACGATTGGCGACAGAAAAACAGATCGCTGGCCATCACAAAATTGCATCGCGAATGCGGGCTGATATTGAACAACAGAAAAAGTCATACGCAAATACTCGACAACGAATTGATGATTTGGTCGAATCGGTTGCTAAAAACTTATTGGAGATGCATGGCGGAACGCGAGTTGAGCTATTCGTTCGCGAGCGAGAGATTCCGTATCCGTTCGAAGTTCAGGAAGGTGCGAAGCTGGACGATGAGCGTTTTCTAAAGCCTGACCAACCTGTATCGATTGGCATATTTTCGGCGGATGAGCCAAACACCTCAGCAGCAGAGACAGCGACGACCATTGAAACAGAATCGCTTCCTTCGCGTGATGTTGGAGGTGAACAATGAGTCGTCTTTCCGACTGGTTTTCAAACCTAGTTAACGCGTGGGATACTTTCTGGTTTACGGTCCGCGACGGGAAAATGCTTGGGCTGATTCGATTGCTGACGGGCTTGATCGTGTTTTACACGCATCTGGTTTGGACGCCTTTGTTGCTGAGATTTCTCGGACCCGAGGGCATGTTGCCGCAATCGTATCGGCGTCAGTTTTTTGATTCGCCGTTTGCGTGGAGCCACTTCGACTGGTGTGTCTCACCGGGAATGATCTGGGGAATGCACATCCTCGCCTTGGTTGTGATGTTGATGTTTGCGTTCGGATTTTGGACTCGGGTTACTGGTATTGTCACGGCGTTGTTTGTGATTTCTTACGCCAACCGGGCAACAGGAGCCCTGTTTGGGCTGGACCAAATTGCCGCTTTTCTGGTTCTGTATTTGTCGATTAGCAATTGTGGCGATTCGTTTTCTTTGGCCAAACGACTTGGAATCGGCAGCGACGTGACACGGAATCTTGTACGAAACAATATTGCGATTCGATTGATGCAAGTTCATCTTTGCGTCGTCTATCTTTTCGCCGGGCTTGGAAAATGCCAAGGCGAAACGTGGTGGAATGGAGAAGCGATTTGGGGAGCGATCGCGAGTTTCGAATATCAAACGATCGATATGACTTGGATGGCCCACCATATGTGGCTGGTCAGTCTGATTACTTTGGTGACGCTAGTCTTTGAGGTCGGCTACATCGGATTGATTTGGAATCGAACAACGCGTCCCGTGATGTTGCTGTTGGCAATTCCTCTTCACCTTGGCATTGGACTGTGTATGGGGATGCTTGAGTTCGGGCTGGTGATGCTGGTGGCGAACTTGGCGTTTGTGGAATTTGACTCACAACGTAAAGTGTAAGTTTTGAAGTAGCAGCCCAGCGGGCGACACAGCCATTGCCGGTGTCGTAAGGCACCGGATAAAGGTGCCTGATTCGCATGTAGCCCAGCGGGCGACACAAAATTGATGCTGACAGAAACTGTGTCGCCCTCCGGGCTTTAATATTTGAATTGCCAAAAAAACCGGTGCCTGACGACACCGGCAATGGCTATGCCGCCCTCCGGGCTAGAGCGAGTGCAACTTCAAAAAGCGAGGTTCTGCCGCACCTCGCTCACGCATCAGGTTATGATCTCGGGCTCAATTAAAATGAGCCAACAGTTTCCGTCCTTGCACGATTGACCAAACGGTTTCTGCCGTGATTGGAGCACTTGGATTGCCGCAGCTGATCCAATACTCCTCATCCTCGTCGACGACCAAAGTTGCTTGGCTGCCTTCGGTTTCTCCGGACGCGAGTAGAATCCACTGACCGAAAAAGTTGCCGACGAATTCAACTTTCTCGACCACGCCGTCTTCAACGCTGCTGAGCCGACCTTCCAGAATCGAGATCGCGTCGGCTCCCGCGGATCGGGCTTTGTCGATCGACGTGATGAAGATCTCTTCGTGAACGGTTTGCCAACCAGCGAACGCGGCGTACATATCGTCTT
>CAZORS010000353.1:0-3307 GCA_964582025.1 uncultured Pirellulaceae bacterium
CCACCGTGCGAACTGGTTTTCAGTCAACGGTGTCGCTCGCAGTTTTGTCGCCATGGGCAAGAACCGCCGGCCCGCTGAACCGGTGCAAAAGACGGCATTCGGTTGCGTCCACGAGATCATGCGTGGCATCTTTGAAGACGCTGATTTGCTCTCAACGACTGTCAAAACATCGAGCCTCGATACCGGTGGCGGCAGCGTTGATACCGTCACTGCCCGGGCTGTAAAGAAAGATGGTCGCCTGACCATCTGCGCGGTCAACCTCTCAGATCAGCCCAGCGATTTGACGATTAAGGTCGATCAAAACGATCAGCACTCAGTTTTGACTCTGGAGGCATTCGCCTTCGATGACTTGGCGGCAACCACGATGCTGGACATCGACACGAATCCGCTGAAACAGATGAAGCTCACCGACAATCGCATCACCCTTCCTCCGCTTTCAGTCAACAAGATCGTGATGGCAGATGGAAACAGAGGCGAGACCAAATGATTCAATTGGAAACTGTATAGACCAATCCGTACACGTCATGAAACAACTTCTTCTCATCTGCACATTTTTCGTTTGCCAAGCTCCGCTTTTGGCAGACCAGCCGTCCGGATTGTCGCTAAAGAATTTGACAATCGAGCACCTGCAAAATCCGATTCAACTGGACCAGCCAAAGCCGCGTTTTAGCTGGAAGCTAAATTCGGACGACGCTGCGGTGCGAGGCGTTGTGCAGCAGTCTTATCAAATACTTGTCGCCAGCAAGCCAGAGTTACTAACACCAGAACAAGCTGACCTTTGGGACAGCGGTGTCGTGCAGTCGGCCCAATCAGTGCTGGTTCCGTATGAGGGCAAGCCACTGAAGAGCCGCCAAGTTTGCTTCTGGAAGGTTCGGAGCACAGACAACCACGGCCGTCAAGCCAATTGGTCTGCGACAGCGACTTGGCGAATGGCATTGCTTGAGCCGAGTGACTGGTCAGGCTCAAAATGGATCGGGCTGAAAGATGACACGCGCGAATCAGAACTTGCCAGTCGCAAACACCTTAAACTGAAAAAAGATTTTCGCTCGCATCCGTCGCCGCTGTTTCGCAAAAAAGTTTCGCTGACAAAAGAAGTTCGCAGTGCGATAGCTTGCGTCAGCGGCGTTGGCTACGCCGACTTCTTCATCAACGGACAAAGGATTGGCGATGCAGTTCTCGATCCCGGCCAAACGAACTATGGCAAGCATACGCTTTACGTTGTTCATGATGTTACCGATCAGATCAAAGAGGGTGACAACGTGATTGGCTTTTGGCTGGGCAACGGATTCTACGGCCAGAACATGGCCTTTGACGCAAAGTTCGGCTATGGCCAGCCAAGCTTACGAGCCAAACTTTTCATTGAATACACCGATGGCACCACCAAAGAAATCGTGACGGACGGAAGGTGGAAAACCACGGTCAGCCCAACAGTTTTTGACAATGTCTACTGGGGCGAAAGCTACGACGCCCGTTTGGAGGTCGACGACTGGTCACAGCCCGGACTTGACGTTTCAAATTGGCAGACTGCAATTGAAGTCAATTCGCCTTGTCCCGATGACCGGCTGCGGCCCCAGTTGCTTCCGCCGATTAAAGAAGTCGAACGCATCGCACCCGTTTCCATCAAGAAAGTGGCCCCAAAAACCTGGTTGTTCGACTTCGGCAGGAACATCGCCGGCTGGGTCGAAATGAAAGTCAACCAGGACGCTGGCGACGTGATAAAAGTCCTGCCCGCAGAAGTGCTGGACAAAGGTTCCAAACGAGCGGATCAGCGAACGTACGGTGGCGCTCCCGGTCGCCCCTACGAAGTGTTCTATGTTTGCAAAGGTGCGGAGAACGAAACGTGGTCGCCGCGATTCACCTATGCTGGATTCCAATACGTTGAAATCAGTGGGCTCGACAATCCTCCAACCAAAGAAAGCATCACTGCCGTATTCGTTCGCAGCGATGTTAAGCGTACCGGTTCATTCGAGTGTTCCAACGATATGCTCAACAAGCAATACACGGCCAGTCTGCTCAGCCTCGAAGGGAACTGGCATTCGCTGCCGGAAGACTGCCCGCATCGCGAAAAGTGCGGCTGGCTAGGTGATGCTCATGCGACAGCGGACTTGAGCCTGTTCAACTACGACATGAACATGTTCTACACGAAGTACATACGCGATATCGAGGACAGTCGGCGCAAAGATCGTCGTCTGCGAAAGGTTCGCCCCAAAAGCGCGGGCGTGCCGACGATGGTGGCTCCGGGCAAACGAGCCAATCGAGTTGCCAACATCGATTGGGGCGTCGCGTATCTGATTCTGCCTTGGCAACTCTACGTTCACACCGGCGATGTCGAAGCCTTTCGGTCGCGGTTCGAACACGTGAAAGATTTCCTCGCGTACTATCGTACTTTCAAGAACAAACAGGGAGTCATCGACAACGGTTTGGGCGACTGGTGTCCGCCTCGTTGGGATCGCAAGAAGGCTCCTGAATTCATGGAATGCGATCCATACGTTTCAGGGACCGCGTTCTATTTCCAGGCATTGAATATTGCCAGCCAGATGGCATTGGTTCTGGGAGACGATGAGTACAGCCGAACATGCCTTACCGAGGCCGACGAAATCAAAGCCGCGTTTGAGAAGGTCTATCTTAAACCAATCAAGGACGGCGAATTGAAGCACTACGGAAGCCAGACCGCAACCGTTATGGCGTTGAAACTGGGAATGGTCTCCGAGGAAGACGCTGATCGGCTTGTTCAAGCTCTACTCTTCGACATCAATAGCTTGCACGACGGGCATCATGCCTGCGGGATCCATGGACTAAGGCACTTGTACACTGTACTTGCCGATCACGGTCAGGATGAACTGGCGTACAAGATGTTGACCGATACAACGTTCCCCAGTCCGGGTTACGTTTTGAGCTGCGGTCTTTCCACGTGGCCTGAACGCCGTTGGGAATGGAAGAAGGAAACGGTTTGGCGCAACTCTTTCAATCACCCGATGAACGGCGGATTTGTGGCGTTCATGCACGAATCGATCGGCGGTATCAACCCAATCGAATCTTCGCCAGGCTACAAGCACTTCGTGCTCAAACCGCACCTTACGAATCAACTTGAGTGGGCCAAGGCAAGCGTTGATTCGCCTTACGGCATCATCAAGAGCCAGTGGAAGAATAAGGAAGACATTTTCCATTGGGACATTGAGGTCCCAGTCAACACAACGGCGACTGTCTTTATTCCGTTTGCCTCCGGAGCTGAGCTTTTCGAAAACGAACGCGAGATGAAAAACCCAACCATTGACAAGGATTCCTCAGGCAGGAAATGGTTCAAGAC
>CAZORS010000354.1:0-3298 GCA_964582025.1 uncultured Pirellulaceae bacterium
ACGGGTTCCGTTTTGAATTCACCCGCAACGTTGCAGTAAGTGAACTCGCCCTCTGATTCAAGGAGCTCATTACGGTCAAACAAATCGAGACCGAAGCTCAACGTCGAATCTTTGATCTGCACGCCGAGTTCCGCGAAACGGGAAAGCAAGTCCTCCTTCACTTGTCCAGTCATGCCTGGCTGCTTCACGCCAGCGTTCTCTGGTGTATGCGAATACGGATCCGTTGGGAAACCGCCGTAAGCCGCTGGATGTTTTTCTGCTCCTACACCCTGACGAATGGCATCGAAATGTTTTGCGAGACTGTCAATCGTTGCTTGATCGCTTCCGTTTTCAATCGCCCAGAAGAAATTCTCAGAAACGGCCAGCACCAGCTTCGAAACCATGTGCCAGTAGATCGAACCGAGCCCTTCGTAACCAAAGAAAGTTCCTGATCGACCCGTGAATTGACGATGGGCAAAGACATCGTCAAACGTCGCGACTAATGAATCGCCGTCGGAGCTGACAAGGTCCGCGTATGCGTTGTCGAGCTTAGCGAACGCTTTGCGAACGTCACCCGAGTTTCTGAAATCGCCGCGGAAGTGAACGTCGCCTTTGATATCGCGTTTGACGATTTGCTCGTTGCCATCAGCCAACAATTTCTGAATCAGTTGATTTGATTCGACCGCTTCTTTGCCGATGCAATTCTTGTCAAGAAAACGAGCAAGCTGACGATCGGGATAGAGCAGATAGCTGTTCTGATTTTCGCGATAGAGGGCACTGCTTCGAAGTGAATCAAGCAAACTGACCACTTCGGTCGGTTCGAGCAGTTGTGCGCTGAGCACGGCGACTTGGCCTTCGCACATTTCGTAGAGATATTCAACTTCGACACTGTCGCCATTCAAGTCCAGCAAGTTGTAGGCGTGATAGAGTCCATCTTCGCGACGGTTAGAACGAATCGTGGCTTCGATGTGCTTGCGAGCTGTCTCGAACAAGGCAACACAATCGGCCTTCGAAACAGACGTTCGTTTTCCACTGAGCGACGAACTGTAAAGTCCATTGCGGAATTTGCTGCCGGCTTGCGAAAGTGCCGTTACGACTTTCGCTCGGCGAGCTGCATCGTACGGCTGATCCAACGCTCCTTCATGCTGATTCAAAATCGCTTGAATGTCGGCGAAGAGAATCGCGACCTCTTCCGACACGTCAAAAGCTTCGTCGCTAGATTGCTCGATCCAATCTTTCAGGAACATGAACCAGCGATGCAAGTAACATGTCGTCACAACTGACATGCCGTTTCCTACCAGTGCGTTGTTCGCATCGTTCCATTCAGGCCGCTGCGTGTTGAGCCAGATGCCTCCGTCAGGGACGAAGTTGGAAAGCTTTGCCAACGACAACGTCAACAATTTTTCCAACATCGTCACGCGATGAATGTTGCCGTCGCCATCGTGCAGCAGTTTTCCATCGGCACCGGTCGATTCGACGCGGCTTTCAATTTGTGCGGCGCGATCGTGATCGTAGACAATCGTGTCACGCGGATTTTTACAAATCTCTTCGAATGACTTAATCGTGTACGGCACGTTGGCATGCGTGAACAGCGGCGAGTTGAGCAGTCCATCCAGCGCCTGTGGTTCGAAGCGACGATTCCATTCCAACAACTTCAACAGATAGATGATTTGGTGATCGCCCCAATACCCAATGTTCGCCCACGGATCGTCCGGATCGGCTTCTTCCCATTCGATGCCGTCCTTGGTCACGCGATACGCGTTGTACCCGTCAGCGGTTGTCGCATTAAGGAACCGACAAATCATCGCCGTCATGAATCGCGGAAACGAAACGCCCAATGCTTCCCAGTTCTGAAAAATGTCGCGCCAGTTGCCTTGGTAGTTGAGATTGCTGCTACCATCTTCGGATCGCAGATCAATCGAGAACCGATTCCACGGCCGTGACGGATCGCCATGTCGGCGACTGAAGGCCAGCGGTAGATACTCCATGCCAAGCCGCGTCAAATGCGGATCGTTCTGATCGGTGACTTGTGAACGAAGCTCTTCCGCGTGAAGTGTTTCCGGAAGTCCATCCAAGAACGCACGATGCTGATCGGCAACTTGCTGATTGAACTTAGCGACATGGTCCCGAAAGTCAGCTGTAGGAACATCGTAGTTGGCCAACGGCAATCCGCCACGCATCACGTTGAAAACCGTATTCGAAAGATGACGATTGCAACGACGTTCATTAGCACCTAGCTGAAGTCCGTCAGAGGATCCAATGATGCGGATGAATTCACGTTGGTTGGCCGCGATGTCTTCTTCGATCGCAGATTCGATTTCTGTTTGTGTGGCGGAACCAAGCCAGTCGTCAAGCTCGACGATCGCACTGTGATCCTGACAGAGCTCAGCCACAACGTGCCAACGCTTTGATTCGCCAGCTTTGAGCGTCACCGATTGTTGCGTTAGGTAGGCGCCAGCTTTTCCGCGAACGTCATCTTCTTTTATTGCTGATTTCCCGGCTCGAAACGTAGCCAATTGCTGAGTCGAGATCAGCGTCGCGTCTGCTTCAAGTCCGACCTGCCAAGCCGTTGTGGCGCGGAGTCCTTCGCTTGGTTCGGCCCGATCCGATGGAATGGAGCTTAGATAGTAAACGCCAACGTCTCTGCCAATCAGCTCGTTTTTCTTATACGCGTTCGCAAGGTTGCTGTACCGCATCAGGAATTCACTTTCAGCGCCGAACGGCACAATGTTCTGAATTCCATCAAGCAACTCAAATGTCACTTCCGTATCGCCGATGTTTTCGATGTGACAACTGCGAATGAAACCAAACTTTTCACTGAACGCCCAGCGGTAGCGGAACAGCAAGCCCAGCGTTTCATTGATCTCTTCGAAGATCAGCTTGTTGCCCAGCGGCGTCTTGTAAAGATTGCGACGAATCTCAAAATCGCTATGCGAATCCGCCGAGTAAGGTTGCCAAATCGTAGGCTTGTCTTCACCTGCAATTCGAACCAATGTCAGCGATCCCGACAATGCTCTGGCTGCTGAAATCTGATCGTCAGCAGCGTAAGGAAACAGCGCCGTATCAGGATTGCGGCGACCAGCGGTAAGCGAGCCGTTGCTGGACACAAACATCCAGTGGTCACTCGCTCCGACAAGCGACATAAAGAAGTCGTCCATCAAATGGCAGTTGCCGATGCGAAAATACTTCTCTCCTTCGAATCGAAGGTACTCGCCGGTAATCGCTTGGAAATCGGAAGTCATTGCGGATTCTTCTTGGTCTGTGGTGTTCGATTCAACAATCATGATCCGAGCTTTCCTCTTCTCTGTTCCAGTTCAGC
>CAZORS010000355.1:0-3264 GCA_964582025.1 uncultured Pirellulaceae bacterium
TGCAACTATCGGCAGGCGATCAAGTTCGAAGAGATGATTGACATCGAAGTCAGTGTCGCAAAGATCGGCACCAAAAGTGTGACCTACGATTTCAAATTTTCTCGCGAAGAAGCTGTAGTTGCTGATGGTAGTATCACGGTTGTTTGCTGCAAGTTCGAGCACGGCAAGAAACCGGAGTCCGTTGTGATTCCAGCCGGGTTTATTGAGAAGATTCAGCCGTTTGTGAAAGAAGCTTAGGTGGCATAGGCTTCTAGCGGCTTGTGTTTTCCATTGTCAAGTTTCGTGTAGCCGCGCCCTCCCCGTCTCTTAGGCTCCGACGCTCCCGGTGATGCTGGTAGATTCACTCGCCTGCGCTTCGGGCTTGTGTTGCGTTTCAAACATCCAAATTCATCCTCGAAAGACAACGATTTCTTCCTACCTTCAAAACCTGACGATTCGTCTCGCGACGGGAATGGGAAACCTTCCCGAAGAGCAACGTGCGTTGCACACGGATTACTTTCTGCGCGCCCAAAAAGAAGACGGTGGATTCGGCGGGAGAATGGGCGGCAGTGATCTGTACTACACATCGTTTGCACTCCGCGGGCTTTCGATTTTGGGCGAACTTTACGGAGACGTCGCGGAACAGGCGGCGAATTTCCTGCGCGGCCAACTGGCGGGACATCAGACGATCGTCGATTTCTTTTCTCTGTTCTATGCCGCGAATCTTTTGAAGGTTTCGGCTGGCATCGACATCTTCGCCGAATCCGATCCGGCCTGGCGAGACAACGTGGCATCGTTTTTAGCGACGCTGCGACGAGAAGACGGTGGCTATGCGAAAGCGCCCGAAGGTCACGCTGGTAGCACCTATCACACGTTTCTAGTCGTCCTAGTGTTGGAGCTGTTGGAAAAAGAAATTCCGGATCCTCAGGGAATCGTGAACTTCATCGAATCGCGGCGAGATCCCGAAGGAGGATGGAGAGAAATTCGAGCCAGCAAGCGAGCCGGCACAAACCCATCCGCAGCGGCGGTTGCAACGCTGAACATCCTTCGGCAACACGATTCCACGTTGCCGGAAATGGAACACGACACGAAAGAATTGACTCTCGATTTCCTTTGCGAGATGCAAACCGACGAAGGTGGACTGCGAGCCAACACTCGGATTCCAATCGCAGACTTGTTGAGTTCATTTACTGGCGGACTGACATTGTTGGATTTGGAATCGTTTGACGAACTGGATGTCGAATTGCTACGAAAGTTTGTCGATTCGTTACAATTGCCTGAAGGTGGTTTTCAGGCAGCCGCATGGGACGATGCTCACGATGTTGAATACTCGTTTTACGGTTTGGGCTGCCTGGCACTTTTGAACAGCGGACGGGGCTAAATCAATGGCAGACTTTGTAGCAACTGAAATCGTCAAAGAGTTCAAAACGCCTTCGCAAAATTTGCGGATCCTTGATGGCGTTTCGCTGGAACTCGGCCGCGGCGACAACGTGGCGATTGTTGGCGAAAGTGGTAGTGGCAAGAGCACGTTTCTGCACATTATTGGATCGCTGGAAGATGCGACGTCGGGCTCTGTGGAATTGCTTGGATCAGACGTGTCAGGCTTGAATGAAGATCAACTGGCAAAACATCGAAATGAGAACGTTGGTTTTGTCTTTCAGCAGCATCACCTGTTGCCGCAGCTGTCGGCTCTGGACAACGTTTTGGTTCCAACGTTAGCGATGGGTAAGCCTGATGATTCCAAATTCGAGCGTGCCAAGTCGCTGTTAGAATCTGTTGGGCTTGCGGATCGAATGACGCACAAGCCAGGTTTGTTGTCTGGAGGTGAACAACAGCGAGTTGCCGTCGCGAGGGCTTTGATTTGCGAACCGGTCTTGCTACTCGCTGACGAGCCTACCGGGTCGCTGGATTCAGCCAATGCTGGTGCTCTCGGGCAGCTGTTATTGAAAGTTCAACAGGAATCGAATGCGATTTTGGTTTGCGTTACGCACAGCAGTAAGCTGGCTGGCGAATTCTCCCGTGTTATTCGCTTAGACAACGGAAAATTTGCCTGAGTCGACTGCCGCCACTGACCATCAAACTTAGCTTTTCCCAAGAAAAACTGCAGATATCAAACGAGTTGACTATTTTGTCGTAATTTCCGTGGATCTTTGCTTTGGAAATCGATTAAAGCTCGTTCCACTTCTTACATCCTACAAACACGTGCGTATCTCATGTCTTTCTCAACTCGAAAAATTGTCGCCATTTTCTCAATCTTCGCCTCGATGACAGTCGTCTTGGTCGCTGATACAGTCGACTTGACCAACCTGTTTGACTACGAAAACCAGACAGTTCCGGGATACATCAATCGTGATAACACAGCTGGCAATTCGATTGACAATGCAACGACGACACTGGGTCGAGTCCTCTTTTACGACAAAAACCTTTCCAGCAACAACACGGTTTCCTGCGCCAGTTGCCACCAGCAGGAGTTTGGATTCTCTGATTTGGCGACCGTTAGTCAGGGAGTCAATGGAGTTACAGGCCGACATTCGATGCGATTGATCAACAGTCGTTTCAGTAATGAAGACCGATTCTTCTGGGACGAGCGTGCTGCGACGCTTGAGGAACAAGTGACTCAGCCAATTCGGGACCACGGCGAGATGGGATTTAGCGGAACCAACGGCGACCCTGATTTCAGTGACTTGATCGTCAGAATGGAAGGAACGCCGTACTATAAATCGCTCTTCACTCTCGCGTTTGGCGACGCCGATATTACGGAAGCAAGAATGCAGCTGGCGTTGGCTCAGTTCATTCGCAGCATTCAGTCTTTTGATTCAAAGTTCGACGTTGGGTTGGTGGCGGCTAACGGAAATATTAACCGCCAGTTTACGAACTTCTCTGCTGAAGAGAATTTGGGCAAAACTCTGTTTTTGGCTCCCCCTCAGTTTCAAGGGAGCGGAGTTCGCGTCGGTGGTGGGCTAGGTTGTGCTGCTTGTCACGGCGGTCCCGAATTCAGCATCGATCCACAACAAGGTGCTCAACGAAACAACGGGGTGATCACCGTTGCAGGCGATCCCGGGGTGACCGATTTGACCAACACAAAATCTCCAACGCTGAGAGATCTCTTTGCGCCAGAAGGCATGCTTAACGGACCACTTATGCATGACGGCTCCATGGACAGCTTTGATGCTGTACTCGATCACTACAATGACATCACGTTTAACCCGGGCATTAATCCAAATCTTGATCCAAGGTTGCGGGGAGGACCGCAAGGCCAAGGTCAGCATCTCATGTTGACGCAGC
>CAZORS010000356.1:0-3204 GCA_964582025.1 uncultured Pirellulaceae bacterium
ACATCGCGCGAGTCATCGTTAGCACGGCGCCTTTGGCGGTCGAGTAAGCCAGCGAACCGGCATGTCCACCTTTTCGGCCGGCCAGTGACGCGAGGTTTACGATGCTGGCGCCCTTTGCTTCTCGCAGAGCCGGAGCAGCGAACTTGGTCACGTTGATCATCGAAGTCATATTCACGTCAACGACGGTCTGCCAAAAATCTGGCTCGATTTCGTCCAACTTCCTGCGACCGATCAGTGAACCCGCATTGTTGATCAGCACTTCCAACCCGCCCAGAGCGGCGACGGCTTTTTCAACCATTTCTTGGGTCTGACCCGGATCAGTCAGGTCGGCCTGAAAGACTTCGACACGATCGCCGAATTCGGCTTTGAGTTCATTGGCCGCATCGGCGGATGAGAAATAGTGCACGGCGATGTTGCATCCGTTGTCCAGCAGAGCTCGGCTGATCGCCAGTCCGATTCCTTGGGCACCGGCTGTCACCAATGCTTTTTTTCCGTTTAGTTTTTTACTCATGATTCGATCCTCTTTTTAGGCTTCTTATGATTTGATGTTAGTGCTGGAGCGAACTGCTCCTGATGGGTTACCGTCAGCCAGGAGGCTTGGATGTTTTGACCGCCTCCGCTGTCTCACTCTTTTTCGATGCTCGGAAAAGCAACCATCCCACGCCGCCGATCAGGCCACCGCAGAACAGAAACGCCAGACGTCCGGTCAGCGGGTTGGGAACCAACGCCATCAAGACGACAAAACCGCCGTAGATCAAGCAAAGAATCCCCAAGGTCTTCGACTGAACGCTATCCTTGCCTTCGCCGACTTCTTTTTCGAAGTCGATCGGAGTGTTCATCGCCGTAAAGAACTTGTCCACTCGTTCGCGGTGTTCGGTACTGGAGGATCCATTGAATAGCGACGTGAAGAAGAACCACAGGGAGCAGATCGCGACGTTGACAAAGATCGGGATGAAGTAACGATAGTCCTTTAGTTCCCGGTTACTCAATTCACCGTCGATCCCAAACGCATTGGTGAACCAGGACGGATCGATCAAGTACATCGTGTTGCCGTCGGCTCCCGTGTAGCTGTAATTGAGAACAAACGACATTACGAATCCGATGAGCACCGTGCTCCAACCAGACCAAGACGGTGTGTTCTTGAAAATGATTCCCCACATCAGCGGAATGGTGTAAGGAAGAGCGATCATCCCTCCGAACAACAGCATCGCGTCGAACAGATTCAAGCCTTTGAGTTGGTTGATGTAGATGGCGATCAGGATGATGAACAAACCAAACAAAGCAGAAGCAAACCTGCCGACGAGCAAGAGATGCCCTGACGAAGAATCTTTAGCCAGGCGCTGGTAGAAGCTTCGCACGAAGATACCCGCGTTGCGATTCAGGCCACTGTCCATCGATGAAATCGTCGCCGCGAACAAACCGCAAACCAACAGCCCCATCATTCCAGCCGGCAATACTCTGCTGGCCGCATAGATATAAGCGGTGTCGTCAGGGTTGGTAACGTTTGGAAATACTTCCGACAGATCGGGGCAAAGCACACGGGCTGCCATCGGTGGAATGAACCAGATAATTGGCCCAATCAACATCAGAACCGAAGCCAGCAGAGCAGCCTTGCGCGATTGTTTTTCGTCCTTAACGTTCAAGTAGCGATAGGAATCCTGCATGTTGTTGAGCGTCACGAACTTATGCACAAACGTGCCGATAATCCAAAACATGACGATCTTCCAATTGGCCACTTCGGACCAGTTAAAGTGATGGCTGGGCACCTTTTCGATCAAACCGGAAACGCCACCGATGTCAGCGTGGCCGAGCACCATGAACGCGGTCGCAATCGACACGGCCATCAGGATCAGTAACTGCACAAAGTCACCGGCGCAGATCGCCCAAGAACCGCCAGCGACCGACAGGATAATGACCACGACACCAACCACCCAGATCGTGTAGTTCATATCGAAACCAAACACTGCGGTCGCAAATACCGCCAACCCGTTTAGCCACAGAGCGGCGTAAACGAGGCTCATTGGAATCTGCAGCCAAGTGAAAACTTGTTCGTTGGCTGGGCCGAACCGTTCGCGCACACCTTCGATCGGAGAAACGATTCGCATGCGTCGAAAACGTGGGGCAAACCACAGGTAGTTGAGAAAGAAGCCAGCTGCGTTGCCGAAAAAGATCAACGCGACCAACGAGCCGTCTTGATAGGCTTTGCTTGCGGCACCGGTGAAGGTCCAAGCGCTGAACTGACACATAAATGCCGATCCGCCGACCATCCACCAGAGCATCTGTCCGCCGCCGCGGAAAAAGTCACTATCGTCTTTGCTGTATCGCTTAAAGATCGGTCCAAGCGCTAGCATGAACAGAAAGAAGAATGCGATCGCGACGTAGTCGTAAATTGTGAGCATGGTGGTTCCTGTTGTGACGAGTCACAAACAATTTTCAAAACTAGCTCCCCTCTCCCCGAAAATTCGGACGCGAGAGCTGTGTCATCGAGATCAAACTCAATCCGAATTTTTGGGGAGAGGGGCTGGGGGTGAGGGGTTTTCTCGCAACGCTTCGTCAATACGATCCAACACGTCTATTGTTTCGTTCTGAACCTGAGCACATGTAAACCGAAGGACGCGAATGCCCTGTTCATTCATCCATTTGTCTCGTGCCGCATCATATTGCCGAGCTTCATCAGATTCATGACTTGCTCCATCGACTTCGACAACAAGCATCGCCTCAACACAATAGAAATCAACTGTATAGATTCCAAGCGGATGCTCGCGGCGGAACTTCTTGTTGCAACGTTGCCGGTTTCGCAAAAGTTGCCACATCAGTCGCTCAAATTCGTCGGACAATTGTCGTCGAAGCCGCGCGAATTCGATTGGGTTCATTCGTTCTGTTGTCATGCCGGGCTTCCTATGGGTGTTCGAAAACCTGTAGAACATCCACACGCAGAAACAGTGATTAAAACTTGGTGTGGCCGCCCCCCCCCCCCCCCCCCCACACAAAAAAAAAAAAAAAAACCCCCCCCAACGCCCCCCACCGTGTCCGGTGGTATAACGGCTATTACTCCTGATTTTGGTTCAGGTAATGGGGGTTCGATTCCCTCCCGGACTGCTAGTGCTGCTTTCGATTACTGTTTAATTTTCAATCGGGGTTTTCGCTTTGCGAAAACCCCGATTGAAAATTAAACAGTAATCGAAAGCAGAAAAATCAGATGAC
>CAZORS010000357.1:0-3170 GCA_964582025.1 uncultured Pirellulaceae bacterium
CTCGGATACACCTTACAAAAAGTGAACTACGATCTGCGACAGACGCATCGGCACGTGCCGCTGTCGAAATGTTGAGCCGTGTCCAAGACACACAGTTGTCGACTGATGCAGCTTTGGCAATCGCCAAAAGAAACATAGTTGCCGGACAGGGACTGTCGATCGATCCAAACGACATTGTTTTTGGAAATGCATCTCAGGGCAGTGACGGCAGATTCACTTTCGAAGAGAGCACAACACTGATTAATTCGGTTCGAGTTGTTGGAGACCGTTCGACAACGTCTATCGATGGTCCCGTATCACTAGTGTTCGGACCGATTTTTGGAACAGACACATTTTCGCCAGTTGCAACTTCGACAGCAACGCGACTGGATCGCGACATTGCACTGGTCCTTGATAAATCAGGTTCAATGGGATCTGGCGGTCGATTTCCAGCACTGCTCAATGGCGTAGACGTCTTCTTGAGCCAACTGGATAACTCACTTTCCGAAGAGCGAGTGTCATTGACCGTTTACGATGAATTTCCAACAAAATTGGTCGACATGACTGCTGATCTGACCTCGATTCGCGACGGACTGGCGACTCAGTCTCCAAGCGGTTTCACCGGGATTGGTCGAGCTTTGGAGGTGGGAATGGACTCAATCCAAAACGATGCTGGCTCTCGAGGTGCATTCAGTTTGAAATCGGTTGTTTTGATGACAGATGGAAATCAAAACCGAGGCATCAGTCCTGCTGTGGTTGCTCAGCAAGCGAGAGATCTGGGAATCATCGTCCATACGATCACGTTTAGCAGCGGTGCGAACGAAGCGTTGATGAAACAGGTCGCCGACACCACGGGCGGTCAGCATCTTCATGCCAACACCAATGCAGAGTTGATCGCCGCTTTTGACGAAATCGCTCGAACAGTTCAAGTGCTGACGATCGAGTAGTCGGCTGAAAAGACAACGCGTATGTTTTCTTGATGGGATCATCAGGCTCACTTGAGCCTGGTGATTTTTTTGTTTGCCCAGCGAAGCTGGCAAACCCAATCGGTGCTTGTCACCGATCAAGCCCTGTTCATGGGGAATTGAATCCGACTCGCAAGGGCGTCAGCGGCTAACGCTGGGGTTTGAAGGAAGCGATAGGAAGTTGATGGAACGTAGCGTAAGCAAACCTGATTCGGCCGGTTGCCGGGACGAGCCTGCAAAAAGTGTGCGATGTCCAATACATGAAACATAGGCAACAGGTGCTTGAGGACGTAATCATCAACAGGGAGCCAGTGCAGTAACTGGGGAAGCCGGGCATCATCCAACCGCGTTAGCTCTCCCATAGGCGAAGCGTGAGAAGCGGTAATGCGAATTCAAGGGCCTGCCCAAGAACTCGCAGACGTGATGTGAGGTGGCGGATGAACCCGTAGTAGTGAGTAAGTTGTGGCCATTGAAAGCGGGCAACCGTGGCTCTCGTGAGGGAGCAACTCTCGTCTTGCGAGAGTTGGAGGATAAAACCGCGACGATAGCGAACAAAGCCGCCGAGGTAACGGCAGCGAGTTTCGTTAGACGACGATCGCTCAAAAGGTGATTGTTGGATGCGAAGGGGTGAAGTTTTATTGATGGATTGGAACCAAACGAACTAGCGTACAACCGATGTCTGACACCAGCGGAAGAGACTGAAGGCTTCCGGGATCGACACCAGCGGTAAGTGGGAAACCATGAGCTACAGTGCCCGACCGTCAGCGTGGATTAACTGTCACATTCTCAGCTCGCGATTGTCCTTAATTGGAATAGCACACGACTGAGCGACAAGAAACCGCCGCAACATCAACCGCCGTGACCTCCAATGGAACCAACGAAAAGACAACGAGCAGAGCATGCGAATTTACTACAGTCTCTATGATCGCCTTTTGAACTACCGAGCGTTGGCTCGGGCGTTTGAGAAGGTCCGTCGTGCCAAGGGAGCTCCTGGCTTTGACGGCCAAACGATCCAAGCCTTTGGGGTAGAGCTGCGTGAAGAGCTAAACTGTTTGTTGACCGAACTGCGAACCAAGACTTACCGGCCTCAAGCTGTGCGACGGGTAACGATCCCGAAGCCCGACGGCGGCGAGCGTCATCTTGGGATTCCCGCAGTGAGGGACCGAGTCGTCCAGCAAGCGTTGTTGGACATCCTGCAACCGATTTTCGATGTGGATTTTCATCCATCGAGCTATGGTTACCGGCCGGGTCGCAGCTGCCAACAGGCAGTTGCCAAAGCCTCGATGTTCATTCGACAATACGAGCGTAAGCACGTGGTCGACATGGATTTATCGAAGTGTTTTGACCGGTTGGACCATGAGTTGATCATCAAGTCGATTCGTCGACGCGTGACTGACGGGAGCATTCTGAACTTGATTCGGAAGTTTCTAACCAGTGGCGTGATGGTCGAGGGTAGTTGGCAAGCGACTGAAATAGGCAGTCCTCAGGGCGGCGTAATTTCCCCGTTGCTAGCCAACATCTATCTCGATGCGTTCGATCAGGAGATGAAGCGTCGCGGCCATCGAATCGTTCGATACGCCGACGACATTCTGATTCTCTGCCGCAGCGAAACGGGTGCTCAGCATGCACTGTCTGTCGCCACGGACATTCTCGAAAGTGATTTGAAGTTAACGGTCAACCGCGACAAGACGCACATCACGACCGCTCGCAAGGGCGTGAAGTTTTTGGGTGTCATGATAGGTTCGGTGCACACCCGCATCTTGCCATCGAAGGTCGCGGCTTTCAAACAGACAGTTAAGCGAATCACACGTCGCAACAGTCCTGTGAATCTGGAGAAGGTCATCGCTGATCTGAATCCAGTTCTGCGAGGCTGGGGCAACTACTTCCGGATGGCCAACTGCAAGACATTGTATCGAGAGTTAGCAGGATGGATTCGCCGTCGCTTGCGATCCAAGCAACTTGCGTTGTGGAAGAAGCCTGACCGATTGACTCGCCGTTTACGGCAAATCGGCTTTAAGGGTAAACTTCTGAAGATGCGAATGACTTCGTGGCGAACGTCACGAAGCCAGTATGCCAGCATGGCCATTAATAATGGTTTCCTGGTCGAGCTTGGCTTGTTTGATCTGGCGGCGATCGAGACTGGGATCCTACCTGACCTTGCGTCAGCATGATAAAACAGGAGCCGTATACGGACCCGTACGTACGGTTCTGTGAGAGGGATGAGCC
>CAZORS010000358.1:0-3164 GCA_964582025.1 uncultured Pirellulaceae bacterium
CGAGTCCATCCGCAATTGTTGGTGCCCGATCCCAAGCGGTCACTTAACGAAGGCGCCTTCGTCAAGGAGGCGATGCAACACAAAAAAGATACGTGGGGCGGTCGAATGCTTTACAGTCTTTCGAAGAAGTTTAAATTCGATCTGGACAAGCCCTACGAAAAACTGCCGAAGAAAACGATCGACTTGTTGCTGTACGGATCCAAAGGAAAAAAGTTTGAGGTCAAGATTCCGCCCGGCGGCAAGCCGCACAAAAGCGAGGGCAAGAAAGTTAGCTTCCGTGGTGTGATCACTCAGATTGAAAATAATTACCGTTGGTATCGCAAGCGAGGCGAAAGCAGCGACGGGTTTGACAACTATCTGAAGAAGATCATGGTCGAGCATCCGTGTCCTGAATGTGACGGCGCGAGGCTCAAGCGTTCTCGGCGGCTGGTTTCGATTAACAAAACGAATCTGTTTGAAGCTGGCGAAATGCACTTGGTCGAATTGGTAAAGTTTCTCAAGTCGATCAAGCCAACGGCAAAACAAAAAGGCGTTGTGGAAATTATCCTTCGAGAAGTCACGACTCGTCTGGATCTGTTGATTTCGATCGGCTTGGACTATCTGAATCTCAATCGCAAAAGCAGCACGCTTTCTGGTGGCGAAGCACAGCGAATTCGATTGTCGTCACAGATTGGTTCTGGCTTGATGGGAATGTTGTACGTCTTAGACGAACCAAGCATTGGCTTACACCCCAAAGACAACGTCAAGATGATCGAAACACTTCGGCGGCTGCGCGACATTGGCAACACCGTGATCGTTGTCGAGCACGATGAAGACACGATTCGTGCGGCCGATCACATTGTCGAGATTGGTCCAGGTCCTGGCATTCACGGCGGCGAAATTGTTGTCGATGGCCCACTTAAGAAAATTACCGCATGCAAGAACTCTCCAACAGGAAGATTCCTTGGCGGCAAAGATTACATTCCCGTTCCAATGACCAGACGCATGCCCAGCGAGAAGCAGTTGCTTGTTCAGGGAGCACGCGAAAACAATCTGGACAATCTTGACGTGGCGATTCCGTTGGGGCAATTCGTGTGCGTTACCGGTGCGAGCGGTTCGGGGAAGAGTTCACTGATCCACGAGATTGTTTACAAGAAACTGTACAACGTCTTGCATGACAGTCGCGTTCTTTCTGGCGACCACGATGATTTGATCGGGCACGAATTTGTTGATGATGTAATCAATATCGACCAATCACCGATCGGACGTTCGCCGCGTTCCAATCCGGCGACTTACATCGGCTTCTACGACAACATTCGTAAACTGTTTGCCGAAACCGAAGAATCGAAATTGCGGAAGTACACCACGTCGCGGTTTAGCTTTAACGTCAAAGGCGGACGCTGCGAAGAGTGTAGTGGCGAAGGCACGATCGTCACGAAACTTTCCTTCATGCCGGACGTGGAAGTCACCTGTCCGACTTGCAAAGGCGAACGTTACAACGAAGAAACGTTGCAGGTGACTTATCGCGACAAGAATATTTCTGATGTGCTCAACATGTCGATCGAAGAAGGCGTCGACTTCTTCGCGGATCAGGCCACGATCCTTCGCAAGCTGACCGTGATGTATGAATTGGGGCTCGGCTATCTGACGATCGGTCATCCATCGACGATCCTGTCCGGCGGAGAGGCGCAGCGAGTGAAACTCGCGTCCGAGCTCGGCAAATTTAAACGTGGCAAGCACAATCTCTACATCCTCGACGAACCCACAACAGGATTGCATTTCGCGGACATCGAGCGACTGTTGTTGAGCCTGAATCGGCTGGTTGAAAACGGGCACACGGTGCTGGTGATCGAGCACAATCTGGACGTGATCAAAACCGCCGACTACATCATCGACCTTGGGCCAGAAGGCGGGCACAAGGGTGGCAAGATTATGGCCAGCGGCACGCCGGAGAAAGTGGCGAAGTCAAAGACGAGTCATACTGGTAAGTTTTTGAAGAAGTGTTTGTGAGCAGCAGGTGGCATAGGCTTCTAGCGCTTCCAGCCTATGATCGTACTGTTCCGTATGTTCACAGGCTGGAAGTCTATGCCACCTTTTAGACTCTACTTCGCCAAATCAACCGCCACGATTTCTTCGTCGTTGCGAATGAAAGCCGTCTTGTTGGCGTAGGCCGGATGAGACCAGACGACTTTGCGGCCGAAGCATTCGCCGGTCGGCTCGAGTACGTGAAAGCGACCGTGAGGAATATACTTTTCCGGAGTCAGTTCGGAGATCAACAAGTCGCCGGTTTCGCTCATGATCAGAAAGCGATTGGTATCGCCGATGCGAGTCAAAAAAGCAGTTCCGTGGGATGCTTTGCGGGTTTCGTCCGGGACGGTTGGCTCAAAGGTTTGCCACAGCCGATTGCCGTCTTTTCCATCAGCTGCAATGAGGCTTCCCATTTCCTGATCGACGCCGTAGATGACTCCGTCGACAAACAGTGGCGTCGAGTTGGCCGAATAGATCGCTCGCCTTGGCTTACCACGCCAGACTTCGGTGGCCATCGGTTTGTCAGAATCGAGCTTCAACATCACCGACTGGTTTCCTTTGCCGCAGACGTACATCATGTCGCCATCGAGCATCGGACGGACGATCGACATGTCGTACAGCGACTCAATCGGAACGTTCCAGTATTGCTTTCCGTCAGCCAGGTTAAGCGACGTGACGCTGGCAGGATTAAAGGCAATCAATTGACGGGCTCCGCCTTTTTCAATGATGATCGGCGGGGCGTAACCAGCTTTCGAATCGAGGGCTTGCCATTTTACATCGCCCGTCACTTTATCGAAGGCAACGACGCCTTGGCCTTTACCGCCGACGAGGGTGTAAAGCATGCCGCCGTCGATCAGCGGGTGGCCAGAGAAACCCCAAATTGGAACCTCGGCCCCAAAATCGTTTTTGAAGCTCTTCTTCCACACCAAAGTTCCGTCTTCGGTTTTCAGGCAACGCAAATCACCTTCGCTACCGAGGATGTAAACGTGATCACCATCGACGGTTGGTGTGCAGCGTGGGCCAGCAGGATAGGAAATGCTGTAGGGGCAATCGTACTCATGCTTCCAAAGTTCGGCGCCGGATGTGGCGTCGAAGGCGACCAAACGTTCACTGCCGGTGCGGGTCGCGCGTTTGCTCGGATCGTTGAACGCTTTTCC
>CAZORS010000359.1:0-3114 GCA_964582025.1 uncultured Pirellulaceae bacterium
CCCTCGTTGGGTTCGATCGTGCAGAACGGATAGTTCTCGCTGGCCGCGGACTTGGATTCTGTGAGTGCATTAAAAAGCGTGCTTTTGCCGACGTTTGGCAAACCGACGATTCCGGCTTCCATTTTGGGGCTCTGGAGAAAAAGTAGGTCAATCTGTCCCGGACTGACAATGATTTGGTCGAAACAGGCGAGTTTGGGACCGACTCGCAATCACGGCATAGGATACGAGTCCACGGCAGACTCGCCTACTGCTTTTTCCCAGAAAAGCCCTTGCAAAACTGGCGTTTTTCGCGATATTGTCCGATCTTTGAAACTTGGCCTCTCCCGGTGAACTCCGGTGTTGAGAGCCAGACTGGCGAATGTTGATTTGCCAGAATATTCCACCAAACGCTCAAAGGAGCATTGAAGATGGCACGTTATACAGGCCCCAAGGGCCGCATCAACCGTCGTTTGCAAGCGACAATCTATGAATCATCTGGAGCAATCAAGGCTCTGGACAAACGCGGAAATCAACCGCCCGGAATGCACACGCGTTTCCGTCGTCCGTCCAACTATGGACAGGCTTTGATGGAAAAGCAAAAAATCAAGCACTATTACGGTCTCGGTGAGCGTCAACTTCGCCGTTATTTCACCAAGGCCACTCGCCAAAAGGGTAACACGGGTGCGAACCTGTTGCTTCTTTGTGAGCAGCGAATTGACAACGTCATTCGTATGGTTGGTCTTTGTCGTACTCGTCCACAAGCTCGTCAAGGTGTGGCTCACGGTCACTTCTTGGTCAACGGAGCCAAGATGGACCGTCCGTCGTATCACGTTCGCCCAGGCGATGTGATCAGCATTCGACCGAAGGCTAACTTGCTGAAGTACTACCAGATCGTTCGCGAATCGGGTGTTACTGGCGAAGGCATCGATTGGGTTTCTTTCGATACTGAAAAGCTGAGTGCAACCGTCCAAGGTGCTCCTTCGGCTGAAGACATTTCGCTTCCTGTTGATGCCAACACGGTTGTCGAATTCTTGTCGCGATAGTGGCAGACAAAACGTAGGACGGGCACCCTGCCCGTCACGTCACATGAGCTTGACGGGCAAGGTGCCCGTCCTACATATAACCCGAAGTTTGACCGAGCCGCAATGTTATGCGCCTTGCTTACGCTCCGGGTTATGATTTTGTACGGCGGTAACCCAAACAGCCATAAATCTTTCAGGAAATGAAAATGCAAACTCAACTGGTCGTAATCGGTGGTGGTCCTGGTGGCTACGCAGCAGCTTTCCTTGCAGCTGACGAAGGCATGAACGTCGTGCTGGTCGAATCCGAAGGTCGGCTCGGCGGAACGTGTCTGATTCGCGGATGCATTCCATCGAAGGCGCTTTTGCACGTGGCTAGAGTTTTGTCAGAAACCGCTGAACTGGAACACGACTGGGGTGTCAGTTTTGGCACGCCCCAAATCGAACTGGACAAACTTCGCGATCGCAAGAATCGTGTCATCGATACGCTCACCGGCGGTTTGGATGGGCTTGCCAAACAACGCAACGTCACCGTCATCAAGGCTCGCGCCAAATTCGTCAACGCAACGACAATCGAACTCGAAGGCGACGACGCATCGATTCCAGAAGGCCGCCAAATTACTTTCGAAAACGCCATCATCGCGACCGGCAGCACGCCCGCGATGCCAGGAGCATTTCGTTTGGATTCGGATCGCGTCATGGATTCGACGGGTGCTTTGAACCTTGTCGATATCCCCGAGACGATGCTGATCATCGGCGGCGGATACATTGGCTTGGAGATGGGCACCGTCTATGCAAACCTTGGCACGCAAGTCAGCGTCGTTGAGCTGCAAGACGGTTTGCTGATGGGAGCCGATCGCGATTTGGTCCGCCCGTTGGCCAAGAACCTTAAAGTTCTTTTCGAGGATCGAATTTTCCTTGAATCGAAAGTTGGCTCTTTGTCAGTCGAAGGCGACAAAGTTAACGTGACGTTCGAAGGTCCGAAGAAGTTTGGCACCGAGTCCTACGATCGCGTTTTGGTTTCGGTTGGCCGCTGGCCCAACACCAAGAACCTTGGACTTGAGAACACGGCCGTCCAAACGGACAAACTCGGTTTCGTTTCACATGACGCTTCGCTTCGAACTGACGAGCCAAACATTTTCGTGATCGGCGATGCTGCTGGCGAACCGATGTTGGCTCACAAAGCCAACCACGAAGGTCGCCACGCGGTAGAAGTCATCCTCGGCCACGCGACAACATTCGACCGTCGCACGATTCCGGCTGTCGTCTTCACCGATCCCGAAATTGCTTGGACCGGCCTGACTGTTGATGAAGCGAAGGCTCAGAATGTTCCTCACGAAGTGGTGAAATATCCTTGGGCTGCGAGCGGTCGCGCCCAGGCTTTGGGCCGAACTGAAGGAATGACGAAGTGGTTGGTCGATCCCGAAAGTGAGCAAGTTATTGGTTGCGGGATAGTGGGACCAGGAGCCGGCGAATTGATCGCAGAAGCGGCTTTGGCAATCGAGATGGGAGCTGAAGTCCGGGACATTGCCGAGACCATTCACGCTCATCCGACATTGAGCGAAACGATGATGAACAGTGCCGAAGTGTTCTACGGAACGGCGACTGAGATCTACAAGCCGAAAAAGAAGAAGTGATAGAACACCCTCCCTCTGGGAGGGTCGGAGCCTAAGCGACGGGGAGGGCGAAGTTCCCTCAGCGGAACACTCAGGCAGAACAAGGGAATTCGATCGTCAAAAAACTGTGGACCCAGCAAATCAACCAAGCAACATCTTATGTCTTTCCGATTCGAATTACGTTCCAAACGCGAAATCAAAAAGATGCGAGCGGCTGGATTGGTCGTATGGGAAGCTCACCAGTCTGCAGCACGGATGATCAGGGCCGGCGTCACGACTGCCGAGATCAACCAAGTCTACATCGACGTGTTCGCCCGTCATGAAGCGACGCCGCTGTTTCTGAACTATGGCGGCACCGACGAGCGCGCCCCCTTTCCTGCCGAGATCTGTGCATCGATCAATGACGAAGTCGTCCACGGCATTCCGTCGGATCGTGAACTTGTAGACGGCGACATCATCGCCGTTGACACCGGCTGCCGAGTCAACGGTTGGTGTGGCGA
>CAZORS010000360.1:0-3080 GCA_964582025.1 uncultured Pirellulaceae bacterium
TCAGAACAGAATGCTGAACCGGTTTGGAACGCGTGCGTAACGGCAGCGAACAAATTTCGTCGACAAGGAGGTCGGTGTTGCTCAATTTTCGAACCATTCGATCACAAGTCTACTTTGGGGTCTGTGTGCTTTCAGTGATCGTTTTGATCCTGTCAGCAGTCAGTCTTCAAGGCGTGATGAAGTTTCGGGAACTCACCAAGAACATTCGCGCCCGTTCTGTAGAACTGCCGCTGGCTGCCGACTTGAGCGAACGTGTTTCGGAGCTGCGATCCTTCGTTTGGACAGTCGATCGCCAAAAAGTCGAATTCGTCGGATTCCCAGCCGTTGTCGACTCTGACATCAACGCCAACAGCCTTGTGCGAAAGCTCGACCAACTTCAGGAATCACTTGACCGATACCATGATCAGCTGAAGAATCACAAAATCAAGGATCCGCAATTCGCGGACAAGTCTCGCGAGTTTGAGTTTGTTGCCAAATTCGAAAGCTCGTTGCGGGAAATCCGCTGTCTCGTCGACGAAGATTGTTGGTCGCAATCAGAGAAAATGGGATTCTCTTTGCTCGCCGGAATGAAGGAAAAACTCGAAGAACTCCAGTCGACCACTGCTGAGCTTCCGGTCTTCATGCAATTGCGAACGCATGATTTTGCCGAACACGCTAAAGCTGAATATCGCACTTGGATTTCGCTTAGTATCCTGTTTTCTATCGCCGCGTTTGGAATGATTGTGGTGCTGTTTAATCGGTTCCGCAACGGTCTGCTGCTGCCGATGGAAAGACTGATCGAAGGCTCACGCCACGTCGCCGCCGGTAACTACGACTTTCGAGTCCAACTCGATTCGGACGACGAGGTTGCGGAACTTGGTAACGCGCTCAACGCGATGACTCACAACTTTCAGGAAATCAAAGCTGATCTCAACAATCAGGTTCAGCTCCGTACCAAAGAAGTCGTTCGCAGTGAAAAAATGGCCAGCGTTGGATTCCTCGCCGCCGGCGTTGCTCACGAGATCAATAACCCGCTCGCATCGATCGCGTGGTCGGCCGAATCGCTTGAGATGCGCCTTCACGAAATTCTCAATCCTGAAGAAGACTCCGATCCGGAATCACTCAAGTCCGACATCGAAGAAATGAAAAAGTATCTCGCACGGATTCAGGAAGAAGCGTTTCGTTGTAAAGAAATCACCTCCGGCTTATTGGACTTCTCTCGCATGGGCGACGTCCAAAAAGTGCCTTCGAACCTTTCCGAGATTATCACTTCCGTTGTCGACATCGTTAAACCGCTTGGTAAATATCGGGATCGAAACATTCATCTTGATACCGACCCGTCGGTCGTGGCGACTGTCAACGCTCAAGAAATCAAGCAGGTTGCCCTCAACCTAATCACCAACGCACTCGGCAGCGTCGAGTCCGGCGGAACCGTTTCGATCTCGGTTAGCTCGGACAAAGGCCAAGCCATCCTGCGCGTGGTGGATAACGGTTGCGGGCTAAGCGAAGATGTAAAAACACACCTTTTCGAACCGTTCTTTACACGTCGCCGTGACGGACAGGGAACTGGTTTGGGCCTTTCGATTACCTACCAAATCGTGGAAGACCATCTCGGAAAAATTACAGCCGAGAGTGATGGTCCCGGAACGGGATCGACGTTCACGATTTCGTTGCCACTGGTAAATCAACAGCAGAAAGTTACTCGTTATGCCGCCTAGCAAGAAAACAACTGGCAAGTCAGCTACTCGACCGTTGCGAATCCTGTTCGCTGACGATGAAATCCATTTGCAGGAACTGATCGCTGCCGAACTGCCGCGAATGGGCCACGAAGTTACCGTCTGTGGTGACGGCGGCGAAGCAGTCGCTGCACTTGAAAATGGCATCTATGACTGTCTGCTAGTCGATCTAGACATGCCAGGCATGCATGGCATCGAAGTCATCGAAAAATGTAAAGCCATCGCTCCGGAGACCGAGGCTATCGTTCTGACCGGAAAAGGATCAACTGAAACCGCCGTGTCGGCGCTACGCCTTGGTGCGTTCGACTATTTGCAGAAACCGTGCAAGCTCGTTGAGCTGAAAACGCTGTTCCAACGCGTCGCAGCCCAACGCGATTTGAAGCGACAAATTTTGGCCCTTCAAAGGCGGCTCGACCGCGTCGAGGGAAGTTCGAAAATGATCGGAGAACATCGATCGATGCAGCGGCTCAAAGCACTGATCTCCAAAGTGGCTCCCACCGATTCCACCGTTTTGATTCAAGGCGAAACAGGAACCGGTAAGGAACTTGCTGCCCGCAGCGTTCACGAAAACAGTCTCCGTTGTGAAAAACCTTTCGTGGCGATCAACTGTGGTGCACTACCCGATAATCTGATTGAAAGCGAACTGTTTGGCCATTGCAAAGGCGCCTATACGGGTGCCTCGGAACATCGTCAGGGTCTGTTCGAAGTCGCCGATGGTGGAACGCTGTTCCTGGACGAAATTGGAGAACTGCCCAAACAAACTCAAGCGTCTTTGCTTCGCGTTCTTGAGAGTGGCGAAGTGAAACGTGTTGGCGAAAGTGAGCCATTTTCAGTCGACGTACGAATCGTTTGCGCGACGCATCGAGATTTGCCCAAGATGGTGGCCGACGGAGAATTTCGTGAAGACTTGATGTATCGAATCAACACGTTCGAAGTCAAACTTCCGTCATTGCGTGATCGGTTGGACGACATTCCCGAGTTGGCAAAGCATCTTTTGGTCCGACACCGACCCGAAGCAGATCGAATCGCGGAGCCTTTTGATTCTCAAGCTTTAAAACAATTGCAAAATCATTCTTGGGGCGGAAACATTCGTGAACTCGCCAACGTGATCGAGCGAGCTGCGATCATCAACGATACACTGCCGATCGTCTGCGACGATTTGCCGACGCTTTCGAACTTGCGAGTTGCAGCATCAAGCGATGCTCTGGCGGGGAAGTCACTTCGAGAGATCGAAATGGAGACAATCTACGCGACGCTCGATCAGCACGACGGCAACAAGACTGCTGCTGCACGTCAGTTGGGCATCAGTTTGAAAACGCTCTACAATAAGCTTAACGCCGACATCATCAGCCGCGCTGCCTGATC
>CAZORS010000361.1:0-3029 GCA_964582025.1 uncultured Pirellulaceae bacterium
AAGCTCGCAAAGACGATCATGTTAAACTTTGCGCCTCTGCGCCTTTGCGTGAGCCAATCCGTCCTGCTGCTCCAACCCTCAAGGTAGAACCGTGACAGAAAATGAACTCTCGAAAGTCGTCGTTGATGCAGCGTTTCAAATTCACAAAACGCTTGGTCCGGGCTTACTGGAAACGGTCTATCAAAAGATTCTGGCGCACGAACTTCGTCAAAAGGGCCTTGAAGTTGAAGAAGAAGTTCCACTGCCAGTAGTCTGGGACGATATGAAAATGGATATCGGGTTCCGTGTAGATATGTATGTGAATCGCAGGTTGATTGTCGAACTTAAATCTGTGGAACGAGTCATCCCCGTTCACAAGAAAACTCTACTAACCTATTTGAGACTTGCTGATTGTCGGCTTGGATTGCTTCTAAATTTTGGAGAAGAGTTAATGAAAACCGGGATTTCACGAATCGCAAACGGAATGAAAGATGGCTAAACTGCCCGCCAGTTTGAAATCGATTCCAGAACTTTCCAGGAAATTCAGATCCGCGGCGAATCACTCACATGACGGAATCCCAAAACGAATCTCAAAATGTCAGTCACTGGATCCATTTGGTCAAAGGTGGTGATTCGGCAGCGGCGAACCAAATTTGGCGACACTACTTCGACCGACTTGTTGGCTCGGTGCGGCGGAGGCTCTACGGTCAAAACCGAGCCATCTCGGATGAAGAAGATATCGTCCTGAGCGTTTTCGACAGTTTCTATGCCGCGGCGGAAAAAGGTCGTTTTCCTGATCTGGCAGATCGCGACGATCTTTGGAGTCTCTTGCTTACTATGTCGGCTCGAAAAGTCATCGACAAACGCCGGCACGACCAACGTCAGCGACGCGGCGGAAATGTTGCAATTCACTCGCTTGACGGGCACGAAGATGACTCGGTAATTATCGAAGCCATCGGTAGCGAACCTTCTCCCGACATGGTTTTGATGATGCAGGAATCCGTCGAGCAACTTTTTTCTCATTTGGGTGTCGGGCAGCTGCAAGATTTAGCGGGTGCCAAATTAGAGGGGTATTCAAACGCGGAAATTGCCGATCGTTTTGAGTGCTCAGAGCGAACGATCGAACGTCGTTTGCACCTGATTCGTGAAAAATTACAGCAGGAGCTAATCTCCGATGACCATTCACCGAAAAAAACTACCGATCGCAGCATTGGAACGGATTGACGATCTGTGCGCTGAGTTCGAACGTCGCTGGCAATCGAACCAGCCTCAAACGATCGAGTCCGCAATCTCAGGCGATCTGGCTACTGACGAGCGAGAATTGCTGCTGTCGGAGCTACTGGTTTTGGAAGTCGACTATCGTCGTCGCAAAGGAGAGACTCCTGAACTTGAAGACTATGCTGACCGTTTCCCGGAAGATACTCAAGCGATTCGCGAAGCGTTAGGAATCCAACAAGCTCGGTCCGCAGGGTTTGAGCCACCGACTGTAGAGCAAATCGGCAAACTGTTCCCCGAGCTCGATATTGTTGAGTTGCTGGGTGCCGGAGGGATGGGAGCCGTTTATAAAGCTCGACAAAAAGGACTCGATCGATTCGTTGCACTTAAAATTCTTCCCGAAGAGTTTGGGAGCGACGTCAAGTTCGCGTTGCGATTCACGCGTGAAGCTCGAACACTAGCTAGGCTCAACCATCCTAATATTGTCTCGGTTTTCGAATTCGGAAACGTTGAAGATATCTACTATTTCCTGATGGAGTTCGTCGATGGTTCAACGCTTCGAGATGTTGTTCGCTCAAAAGAACTCGCTCCCGAACATGCGTTGGCCATCGTGCCGAAACTATGCGATGCCTTGCAGTATGCCCACGACCAAGCGGTCGTTCATCGCGACATCAAACCCGAAAACATTTTGATGGCCAAAGACGGGTCAGTGAAAATTGCTGATTTTGGATTGTCGCGAATTGTTGGCAATGGAAACGAGGCGACGGCACAAACGGCTTTAACGCAAGCTCATCAAGTGCTTGGAACTCCTCGCTATATGGCGCCTGAGCAGTTGGAAGGATCGCACCGCGTCGACCATCGAGCGGACATCTATTCACTGGGCGTGGTCTTCTACGAAATGTTGACGGGTGAACTTCCGATCGGACGATTTGAAGCTCCGTCGCAGAAAGTTCAGATCGATGTTCGACTTGATGAGGTCGTTTTACGGACGCTGGAAAAAGAACCGCAGCGGCGCTATCAGGCGGCCAGTGCGATCAAATCGGATTTGCAATCGATCGCCTCGAGCGCCGATCATGCGAATACTCCGACGATGGTGCACGACACGCGTGAACATGTAAGCGGAAAGGTCGGAATGCCCATTCCTTCAGCGAGTCTTCAACAGCAGGAAACGGCGGCTCGATTGTTGTTGTCGCGACGTGAGCTGATGGATCGTGTTCGATCGTCGCTTCGTCCACTTCGTCGTGGTCTTTTCTTTCAAATCTTCATTGGTATCACACTGATTGTCATTGGTGCCCAATGTTGGGCACGCAACACACACATTCCTCATCGACTGATCAGCGGAATTCTTCTGCACGTATACGGAGTCGTCATGATCGGCGCCGCGGCACATGTGTTGACTCGTGTCGGAAGGATGGATTTGGGGAAACCGGTTGCGAAAGTTCGCGAACAACTGAACACTGTCCGCAGAGCCTATTTGATTTCCGGTCCAGTAGTTGGTTTTCCATGGTGGATCATGTGGCTTCCGGCAATGGTTGCGATCGGCATCGACGCTGTGATGTATCCGTACTGCTTTTGGGTTTCGATGGCGATCGGAATTCCAGGACTGGTGATTTCTCTGTGGCTTTATTTGCGAGTTCTCAATTCGAACAAGGACTCGGCAAAAATCTGGCAGAAACAGTTCGTCGGCGAGAGTCTTTCACGGGCCTACATGACGCTTGGAGAGATTGAACGAGCCCGAATTGACTAGGCGGTCCGCCGCTGAGCCAGCAATACAAGCCCGAAGCGCAAGCGAGTGGTTCTGGAGTGCGGGAAAACCACTCGCTCGCGCTTCGGGC
>CAZORS010000362.1:0-3019 GCA_964582025.1 uncultured Pirellulaceae bacterium
AGGTCGATGTTTCGACCAACGGTGGATCGACAGCGTTCAGCAGCGCCAGCGAGACCGCTTCGATTTCAGTGACCGACGTCAACGATGCTCCCGTGCTGGATAACAGCTTCGACTTGCAGCTTGACACTCAGTTGGAAGACGCTGGAGCTCCCGTTGGTGTGGTTGGAACCAGTATCAACAGCTTGGTTTCTGATGTCGTAAATGTTTCCGATGTCGACGCCAGCTCGACCGAAGGCGTTGCCATTACCGCAGCCGACACGACCGATGGAACTTGGTGGTACTCGACGGATAACGGAACGAACTGGAATGCACTTGGAAGCGTTAGCGAATCATCTGCACGCGTGCTTAGTGCTGACAGTAACACAAGGATTTACTTCCAATCGGATGCGGACTTCAACGGGACCGTTTCTGATGCGATCACTTTCCGAGCTTGGGATCGCAGCGAAGGCACCAACGGTTCACTTCAAGACGTCAGCACCAACGGTGGAACGACTGCCTATTCAGCGGACATAGATACAGCAGACATTAGCGTCACTCCCGTCAGCGATGCTCCGACAGGAACCGACAATACAGTAACGGCGTTTCGTGATGGGACGTATGTGTTTACGTCTGCCGATTTTGGTTTCAACGACTTAGATGGTGATAGTTTCACAAGCGTCTTGTTCAGTGGCGCGCCGACTGCGGGCACGTTGTTTATAGATACGAATAACAACAATGTGGTGGATGGTGGGGAAGCGATTACCGCACCTAACAGCGTTTCCACGACGATCATTGACAATGGAAGAGTCAAATTTCAGCCGGTCGCAGGAGCCAGTGGGGCGGGGTACGCGACGCTTGATTTCCAAGTCGTCGATGATGGCGGGACCGCCAACGGTGGTGCCGATACCGATCCAACAGCCAACACCATCACAATCGACGTCAACGATGCTTATCGCATCGAAGGCAACGTGCTGGAAGACGTCAACGGTGACTCCAATTTGGCTGACGCCGTTGGTTCAGGCAGCGTTACAGTCTACTTGTATCAAGACGTTGATGATGACAATGCGATTACGGCGGCGGATACGTTGTACGCGACGACGACAACTGACGGCAGCGGATTCTATCGGTTCACGACTCTCGCTGACGACACTTATTTTGTTGTGGTTGATTCAAGTACGATTGCCGCGTCTGCGGGTTTGAATGCGACTTATGCCCAGACAGACATTTGGGCTGAGCAAACGTACGGTGTTGCGGGTGCGGCGAATGGAGCTGGATTCCTTGGTGCCGACGGAACGTTGTATGGCGGGCGCGCGGCCGATGTTTCGGACGACGCGAGTGCGTTGCTTACCGCCGAGCACGTCACGCGTGTGACCGTTAGTGGAGCGGATACGGCGAACATTGATAGCGCGTTTAGTTTCAACGTCGTAACGGGTGTTCGTGATGGCGATGATGTCGGAGGCGAAGGCCGAAGTGTCCAAGGTTCACTGCGACAGTTTGTCGACAATGCCAACGCGATCGTTGGCTCCAACGAGATGCGTTTTGTGCCGGGTGTTTCGGCGAACTTGACGGGTGCAAGTGGTGATTGGTGGGGCGTTACTCTAGCTTCTAGCCTTGCTACACTTTCTGACGCTGGCACAACCATCGACGGATCAGCCTATAACTCTGCCGACGGAACAACCGTTCTCAACACAAACACCGGCAATGTAAACACGGCACGTACTGTCGGTGTTGACGGACTGACACTCGACGCCGTTGAGCGACAAGAGTTGCAAATCGACTTTGGTGGCACGAACGACGGAATCGTGATCGACGCCGACCACGCGACTGTCAGTGACATCGCTTTGATCGGACAAGCTGGCGGCGGGGCGACGATCAATATCACCGAAAACGTATTTGCCGGCGGCGAAGCAACCATCGAGCGAACCGTCATCGGAGCGAATGCAGACGGCAGCGATCCTGGAGCCAACAGCGGATTCCGAGGAATGGCAGTTAATGGCGCTGCGAATATCAGCAACAACTTCATCGCGTTCGTTGACGGCGCCGGACTACGTTTTAATGGCCTGACGAACGGCAACAGCAGCGCGATTACTTTCATCAACAATGAAATCTTTAGCGTCGGCGGAGCACACGCCGCAGGCGACGCGGCAACGATTGACTCAACCAACGTAACGTTCCAGGGTAACTACATTCACGACGTTTCGATCGTGTCGACAGTCACGCCTTACAACGGCAAAGGGATCGAACTTTGGTACAACGCGAACAATAACATCGTCGACAACAACACGGTCGAAGGTGCAGTCACAGCCGGTATCGGTCTGGGCGCAGACGCCGCGGGGAACACGATCTCTAAAAACGTGATCACTGGGACGACGGGATCAGGTGGTGATGGCGGAGCGGGAATTCTGTTGACCAACGCTGGTGGCAACCCGACTGACAACGTATTTACACAAAACTCGATTTACGCGAACGCTGGTATTGGTATCGACATTGATTCCGACACCACGTTTACCACTGCCTTTGGTGATGGTCAAAACGTCAACGATGGTGATTTGACTCCAACCAGTGCGAACCAATTAATCGACCATCCGATCATCGAAACTGCGAACTTGGTGGGTAGCAACCTTGCCCTGTCGGGCTATGTCGGTGCCGCGGCCAATGACGCTGACTTTAGTAATGCACGCGTTGAATTCTTTGTCAGCGACGGATCTGGTGAAGGGCAAACGTATCTTGGGTTCTTGACCACGGACGCCAATGGTAATTATGCGGGAACGCTTGCCGTCTCGGGTGTGATTGATACCGATGCGATTGTGGCCACGGCGACGATGACAGGTATCGGAACGTCTGAGTTTGGCAACGCATACGATGTCAACGTCACTCCAACGGATATCGCACCGAACAGCTTCGCGGTTGATGAGAATACCGATACAACAGGCGGCTACATCCTTGGCTCACTGACATCGACCGATACCGATTCGGGCGATACGTTTACCTACTCCATTGTGGGTGGCGCCGACCAAGCTAGTTTCTCGATCAGCGGAGA
>CAZORS010000363.1:0-2976 GCA_964582025.1 uncultured Pirellulaceae bacterium
TTCCTGCGATCGCGCCGTTCGTGATGCCGATCGTGTTCTTTTACCTTGTGTTTGCCGTTACGACTTGGATTGCGAACCCTTTGTTCAATACGATCCTGCGATTTAATCGCTACGGAAAGTACCTGTTAGATGATCGTCAAATCATGGCTTCCAACGTGATGGCCGCGATGGCGTTGTTTGGATTGTTGTTGGGGGCAGGATTGGCGCTTGCGTATCCGCCCGATGGTTTGATGCGATTCTTGATAGGGTGCGGCTACGGACTGTTTATGTTGATCCCGATATCGGTCACGTTTTTGTGTGAAGACGGTTATCCGCTAATCACGATGAGCATCGTCACCGTGCTGCTTGGACTGCTTGGGTTAGCCGCAATGGGCATGTTGTTTTTGAATACTGGTTTGGCCGTGATGATGGTTGTTGCTTTTGTTTACGGCAATATTGGCGCACAGTTTCTGGGCAACTATCTGGCGTCTGTCGAAGTGAAGAGATAGCGCGCTTTCGATATCACCCTCCCCATGGGAGGGTCAGACACGAGGTACGAGTGGCTGGGGAGAGCGCAGTTGATCGCGTTTTCCACTGGACAAGCTTTAGCATCCGCACCCTCCCCGTCGCTTAGGCTCCGACCCTCCCAGAGGGAGGGTGATGTTGGGGCGGTGATGTTTCTTCGCTATATGAATTGTTCGTACGCTTCGCGGTAGCTATCAGCCATTGCTTTTGAGGAACCTTCGACCTCCAACGACTCCTTACCCTGCCGCGCAAGCTGACGGCCCGGTTCCGTTTGCTCGAGCAGATACTTCGTCCAGCGAGCAAATTCATCTCGTGCACCAAAGTTGGCTGCGAATCCGGTTTCCTGATGCACAATCGATTCCGAAGTGCCCGGGCCATAAACCGAAACGACTGGCACGCTATTGCACATCGCATAGTGCATGGCACTCGGCATCGGTTCATTGAGGTGTGACTGCCAGAAGAAATCCAAACCAGGAATCAGATCAAACGCATGCAGTTCCGAGTCAACGAAGTGAATGTGAGCTTTGGCTTCGGTTTGGGACGCGAACCGTTCGAGCCGTTCACGCTGTGATCCGCGGCCGAAAATGAAAAAGTGAAAATCGTTTCGAATGCATGTCAATAGATCGGTTGCCCAAATGAGATCCTTAATGCGGGATCGCGGTACCAGCGGAGCGACCGCACCAGCAAGGCGAACTTGATCCCCGAGGCCGCCGAGTTGAATCAGCTTTCGCCGGGCGATTTCGGGATCGAGTGTCAAAGCGCCGATCGCGTTGGGAATGATCGAGATTTTGTTTTCGTGATACTGATGAGAAACCAGTGATTTTTTGACTTCTTCGTGCGGCACGATGTATTGCAGGACAGGCTGTCCAAGTCGCTGATCAATGGCTTCCATTGTCATTTGCGTCGAGGGTCGAATGTGAAGCTCAGTCACAAATTTGTGAATCGATTTGAATTCAGTGGACGCCGCCAACGTGACTCGTTCCGCCGGTTGGCACCAGGCGTGAATGATGGCGGGTTCGATGCGACGAATCAGCTTCCGTAAACGCAAACCCGATCGAGTCAATGTTCGGAAGGATGTTTGGTCTGTTGGCGACGCCGCCAAAAAATGAAACTGTCGTGAAACGTCCTCTGACGCCATGCATGCTGGAATAGTATCGTCGCCACCAAGCACAGCGACATGCACATCGTGATCGTGGCTGATTTCGCGAGTCAGCAAATCTAATTGCCGTGTCGCACCAAATCGGTCGAGCGAATCGACGACATAGAGAAACCGTTTTTGTTGACTCACGACAGGGGTGCTCCAGAGGCACTTTTTGCTTGGCCAACGCCAAGCAACAAACCAAGAATCCGTTTGGCGATTCTCTGAATGTCGATGGCTGGACGAAATTGCATCGCGGCGTTGTTACCTAAACAGTTTCGTGTTTCGCTGTTGCGAAGCGCCATGGTAATCGCTTCACCAATCGCCATTGAATTTCCAGCTGGAGCAACGAATCCTGTCGCATCGCGCTCAACTTCGATCATTTCACCGACGCGGCGTCCCGCGGAATCAAGTTCAGCAATCGGTTCCATAGAAGAAGAAGTCACCAATGGACAGACTTGATTTGCGACCGCCTCAAGCAAACAACGACAGTTTACCGGGCTTCGTAGAGGATGCACGTAGAGGTCAGCAGCCTGAAAGATTTCGCCAAAGTCATCGAAGTAGCCCGGCATGATTGCCGAGTAAACCATGTCGTGGTCGGTGATCGTGTCCCAGACTTTTCTTGAACGTGGTCCGTCGCCAAGGATCCAGAGTTTGCCTTTTGGAAACGATTCCAAAACGATTTTCCAAGACCGAACCAAATCGCAAACGCCGCCATCACCATCCATCGGAGCTCCGGTTACCACCAACGGCTGAGCAGGATCGATTCTCAAAATCGGATGCGCATCTCCGAGAGCCGTTCGCGAATTGGCTTGCCGAACTAACGAACGTCGATGCATATTTCGATAAGGGACAGCGTCCGACACCAGATGGATTTCCTTGGGAAGTTCGACGTTTCGGATCACCAAGTCGTTTCGAGTCCGCAGGGAATCGCAGAGCACGGAATTTGCCAAATCTAATCGCAGGTTCTTCTGAGCGGGGCGACCAGTTCGCTGAAGAGATCGATGGTCGACACGAACGACACAAGGAACCGAATCGCCAACCAGTTTTCGTACCGGTGCAAGATCTTCTCCACCGCCGAACAACAATACGGCATCGGGCTCAAAGCGATCCAATGAGCGGATCAGAGCTCGTTGATAACGATACGTCCCCCAGGGTCCGGAACTTGGCCGCGACAAACGCTGAACACCAAACTCACGGAAGGAACATTCCTCCGGCCATCCTTTTTGCCAAGCAGCTGTGAACAGCTCAACGCGATGACCCTCTTTGCTGAAATGGTCAGCAAGGTCGGCGATGAAGTGTTCGGTTGGACCGCTGATCGGCCAAAACCGCCG
>CAZORS010000364.1:0-2971 GCA_964582025.1 uncultured Pirellulaceae bacterium
AGCATTGGTACCTACACAAGTTTGAACAACGAAAGCTTTGCTCCCCTCTCCCCGTGAATTCGGACCTATAAGCTTGGCTTCGAGATCAAATGCTGATCGAATTCGCGGGGAGAGGGGCTGGGGGTGAGGGGCAAAAGTTTTGCGTCAATCCACGAGTTGAACGAGTGCATAGCTTCTCAACAGGTGCAGTTCAGGAACCCGAAAAGCCGACCGGACTTCCCTCCCCCCGGCCCCTCTCCCAAAAATTCGAACAACATTTGATCAGCAAAAATTGTGTTGGGGTTCGAATTTTCGGGAGAGGGGAGCCAAATAATTTGTGTAGACACCAATGCCCAGTGGGAGGGTTATGTTGGTCAATTCATTCGCTTGCGCTCTTGCGTTTCGAGCTTGTATTGCAGTACCTCGCTTACAATTCCGCTTGGCATTATACTGTGCTGTTTCCACCACATCTGCCTCAGGAACCACTTCGATGTCCAACGATGCCCCGATCAATCTGAATGACTTTATCCGGGACGTGGCAGACTTTCCCAAACCGGGAATTCTGTTCAAAGACATCACACCGCTGTTGCTCAACAGTGATGCTTTTGAAGAATGCATCGATCAGATGGCCGCTAAGGTTGGCGACCTGAAAATTGACGTTCTCGCTGCGGCTGAGGCTCGAGGCTTCCTGTTCGCGGCTCCACTAGCACTTAAGCTTGGGCTGGGCATGGTTCCTATTCGTAAGCCTGGAAAGCTTCCCTACAAAAAGCATTCGTACAGTTATGAACTTGAGTATGGCAGCGACACGTTGGAGATGCACGTCGATGGCGTGACGAAAGGACAAAACGTTTTGGTCGTTGATGATTTACTGGCCACTGGCGGCACCGTTGAAGCTTGCTGTCGCATGATCGAGAAGTGCGACGCTAACGTTGTCGGCTGTTTGTTCATGATCAACCTGACGTTCCTCAATGGCGCCGACAAGTTGAAGCCGTATCCCGTAATCAGTCTGTTGGACTACTAATCATAAAGCGCCGACACGAATACTGGTGAACGAGCGGTGAAACCCGCGGATTCGCGTGATTTGTGCATTCAGCAAATTCTCCTAATCCAGCAACCATTCGCATTTTGAGCTTCGTCGATTCCAATCGCGCGTGTATGCTCTTAGGCATAAGCCTGCAATTCGATGATCGGATTGCATATCAATTCGTCAGAATTAGCAAGAATGCGACCTCTTAATGGTTTGCGTAATTCTGACTTTTTAGGCGGCGAATAACCGTTTAAGTAACGAACTATTCGCTATCTGATATGACATGGTTTTGACCACCGCTGCAAATCAGCGACTCACTTTGAGCCTTCTTGTTGCTCGATTTTGAAGATGTCTTGGCGCGATATTGCCCAAGGTGCGTTTTCCAGGTCAATTCGACTCACGTCGAACCATGAATCATCGGCTCGGACCGTGGCACTTTATCGCTATCGATTTTGTTCGACAACACAGCTACCGGGCGCGAGCTCGGATCGACTTCACGAAAGAATCAATTGAGTAATTTTGAATCAATGGAAATGTTCGCACCGCTAAAAAAGGCACTTCGCGACCAAAACTACGAAACTCCAACTCCCATTCAAGAACAAACAATCCCTCCCGCAATCAAAGGACTCGACATCCTTGGATGTGCTCAAACGGGCACTGGAAAAACAGCGGCCTTCGCCCTTCCGATTTTGGACTTCTTGGGTGTCGAGGAACCACGAGTCATTTCAAAACGGCCAACGGCATTGATCCTCGCACCGACTCGCGAGTTAGCAATTCAAATCGGCGAGAGCTTTGCGGTTTACGGAAAGCACATGCGATTTAGCCAAACGCTTGTTTACGGTGGCGTCAGTCAGAGCAAACAGGTATCGGCACTCAAACGTGGCGTGGATGTTTTGGTTGCAACACCGGGACGACTGGTTGACTTGATGCAGCAAAAACATGTTAGCCTCGACAATGTGCAGATTTTTGTGCTCGACGAAGCGGATCGAATGCTCGATATGGGGTTTCTGCCTGATCTGAAGAAGATTATGGCTCAGCTCCCAGAGAAGCGACAATCATTGTTCTTCTCGGCAACGTTGCCAAAACGTTCACGCGAATTGGCGAACGAACTTTTGTTCGAACCCGTTGCAGTCAATGTGACACCGGAATCTCCAAGCGTCGAACGGATCGATCAGAAAGTTTTGCTGTTGGAGAAAGCAAAGAAGATGTTTCAGCTGGAGGAAATCCTGACGCATAAATCTTGTACGCGAACGATTGTTTTCACGCGAACCAAGCGCGGCGCCAATGTCGTCGTGAAGAAGCTTGGTCAGATTGGAATCCGGGCGGAAGCGATTCACGGCAACAAAAGTCAGAACGCTCGTCAGCGTGCTCTAGAAGCTTTCCGACAAAATAAAGTCAAGGTGTTGGTCGCGACGGATGTGGCGGCTCGAGGAATTGACATCGATGGCATTTCTCACGTGATCAACTACGACATGCCGGTCGAAGCTGAAAGCTACGTACATCGGATCGGGCGTACAGCTCGAGCTGGAGCTGAAGGAATCGCGATTTCGTTCTGCACGCCGACTGAAGAAGAAGAGCTTTTGGCGATCGAGAAGATTATCGAGCAGCGTTTGGACACCGAAGAGCCCTTCGGTCCGATCCGATTTGTGGCGGCTCCGAAGAAGAACTCTCGCTCGAATTCGCGAGGTCGACGTCGTCCGGGTGGCAGTGCAACCGGCAGAAGCGGCAATGCCAAGCGGAAATCTCGTCGTCGCCGACCGCAAGGTTCCAGATAGGTTAAGAGGGCACCGAAATTTACGTGGCAACCGCGAACCTGATTTCGGCTTTTTACGTCTTGATAAAGAGAATGCGATCTGTCAAATTATCGCCTGACCGGAGATGTGGCTGAGTGGTCGAAAGCGCCTGATTGCTAATTAGGTGTACGGGTCAAACTGTACCGCAGGTTCGAATCCTGTCGTCTCCGCT
>CAZORS010000365.1:0-1477 GCA_964582025.1 uncultured Pirellulaceae bacterium
GATGGGCGAGCCGCCAATGCTACGTTCAATCAAAACCGCTCACCCACAAAATGCTAGCAGCTTATTTCGCCGGATCGAGGTTTGAGTCTCTCGGCATAAGCATTCTAATTCTTGAGCGACTTTGGCACAAAAGGTGCATAAATGTTGCGACGGTGGATCGAGTTCGATTCGTTGCTTGAAAACAACGGCGAAATCGAAATTGCAAGGATGCAATTATTACAAAACGTGTGAACGTTTTACCGCCAGCACATTTGAACAACACATCCAGTCCATGGAGGGAGCGGATGAAGAATCTCGGGAACCCCGGTTTTGTACGGCAATATCTACCTGCCGTTTTGCTATTCGTATCGGTTCTGCTTTCGCACTCGCTAACCGCGGCGGCCGAAGACGAACCGATGCTGTACTTCTTTACCAGCAAAGGTTGCGCTCCCTGCATTCAGGTCAAGCACGCGATCAAGCAGCTCGATTCCGAAGGCTATCCGGTCACGACGGTTGACGTTGGCCAGCGGCCGGATTGGGCAGACGCATTTCGAGTAACTCGCACGCCGACGCTTGCTCTGGTTCGCAACAACGAAGTTATCGCCTATCAACCACGCTTGATGAGAGTAGAAGAATTGCGTGACTGGTTTCGCACGATCCAATACGTGCCAAACAAAAGTAACGCTCGCGTGAAACCTGCGTCACGAACCGCTGCCGATGCGAACGCAAAGTCACTTCCGCCGCAAACAAAAGTTTCGCTGGCTTCAAATCGCTCGAATTCTAAATTATCTTCGCCGTTTACATCTCCCACGATGCTGCGGGGAACGCGAACACCGAAAAATGAGATCGAGTCAATCGCTCTCGATTCCACGGTTCGATTGCGAGTCGAAGACGAAAGAGGAATCTCATATGCAACCGGAACCGTGATTCACACACACGAAGGCGAAAGCCTTGTTCTGACTTGCGGGCACGTCTTTCGCGACTCTCAGGGTGAAGGTGAAATCACCGCCGAGTTTGGATTTGAATCTGGGTCGCCGACAAAAGTTCCGGGAAAGTTGCTGGATTACGATTCCGATGCGAATGACATCGCGTTGGTGGTCATCCAAAATGGAACGCATAAATTGGGTTCCGTCGAAGTCGCCTCTGCAGAATCAATCGTCGATCGAGGAGACAACGTTTTCTCACTCGGCTGCGACAACGGCGACGATCCGACGATTCGCAATACTGCAATTAAGAACATCGCCAGATATGATGGCTCGCTTAAGTACGACATATTCGGTCGTCCAGTCAACGGCCGTAGCGGCGGCGGACTGTTTAACTCTAAAGGTCAGTTGGTGGGCGTTTGCAATGCAGCGGCAGTAGAAGTTGACGAAGGGATCTACACGGCTCTGGAAACCGTCCATTGGCAGCTCGCCAAAACGAATCTGGACCACCTCTTCAACAACACTCCACCCGAAGCCCAACCAGATCGCACTGCGATCGCATCCAACATGACAGC
>CAZORS010000365.1:1577-2863 GCA_964582025.1 uncultured Pirellulaceae bacterium
GATCGCATCCAACATGACAGCCCAACCAGATCGCACTGCGATCGCATCCAACATGACAGCCCAACCAGATCGCACTGCGATCGCATCCAACATGGCAAGGCCGTCGCTGGCTCCAACCAGAAAGATGGTTCCGATTCGGCAACTTCAGCCTGCTCCAACTCGGTCGGTTCGAGGCACACTGGCTTCACAAGTTCAAAACGTCTCCTTTGAACAACCAGCCAGCGATAGCTCAGATCGCGAAGTCATCATCACGGTTCGCTCGAAGAGCAATCCAGAAAATTCCAGAACGATCACGATCTCAGATCCAACGCCAAAGCTACTAGACTACCTTGGCGGCATGGACGGAGACGAAACCCGTTCGTTGAAAATGGCTCAATATCGACAGTGGAGATAGACCGCGACAATCAAAAAATCGGGGCTCATCAATCAATACTCGACGTCGTGGATGTTGCCAGCTTCAATGCAGTAATGGTTGGAGGCTGGAAGAGTCCTCCACTTTTCTTAACGACTAATTCGAACTTGAAACCTTGAGCGGTATTTGAACGTTAAACGATTGGCGAACTCTATTTTCGTCATAGTCATCTGCGGCACACGTTAACACGATCGGAATTCCATTTTCAACAACAACCTGCGGCCGTTCCAAATGATCGAACTGCTGAACGTTCCCGTCTTCCCAGACAATCGTTCTATCAGATATCTCATGGTTCGTTGCGGGCTGCCAATCGTAGCCATCAACTGAATCATAGTGAACTAAGGAAAACAGTCGCTTCTTTTTGACGGTCTTGATTCGCTTGACGATCGCACGATACTTTCCGTCCTGAAACCAGATGTAAGGATCCTCAGCCGGGAAACGTTCGCCTTCAAAAGTGAATATTGGTTTGTCATGTTTCTTGAACGGCCCGACTGGACTGTCGGAAGCTGCAATGCAGTGCACGACTGGCCCACCATTGGGCATCGGGAACTTCTTGCCAACGCCTTTGTAAACCATCAGGAATCCGCCATCGGGTCGTTGGCAGACAGAAGGATTTGACGTCATCAATGAATCGATCGCATCGTCGGATCCACTAACATCGATCACCGGTTTGTCACTTCGAATCCAAGGACCATCGGGAGAATCAGAAACCGCAACACCGATACGCTGATTGTTGCGATGATCCCAGTTCAGCTTTTGCTTGCCCGGCACGCCAACAACCTTTCCGTCGCCTGTATTGCCCATATAGTAAAGGTAGTACTTGTCTCCGAAACGATGAACCGTAGGGTTGTGAGTACACTAACCATCCCAATGC
>CAZORS010000366.1:0-2858 GCA_964582025.1 uncultured Pirellulaceae bacterium
TCGCCCAAAGCGGCGACCAAGATTCAATGGACTACTTGCGAGAACTTTGGACGCAAGAGCCGGAACGACGCAGCGAAATCTCATTGGGACTAGCTCAACATCCGAACGAAGACAACTGGGGTTACCTGGTCAGTAGCCTGAGTTCGCTGGACGACATGACTGGAAATGAAGTGCTTGGCAAACTGGTCAGCGTCAGTCGCCGACCTCGTGATGCTCAACACTACCGGAACGTCATTGATCTGGGCTATCGACTCCGTGGAGAAGGTATCAGCAAAACAGTGCGTCTGCTTGAACACTGGTCTCAGGCAAAACGTCCTAACGAAGGCAAGTCGTGGAAAGAAACCATGGATGACTGGAAGAATTGGTACGACGTAACGTTCCCTGAGAGCGAGCCGATTTTGGTCGGAAATGAAACGGCTCAAAATGGCGTTTCGACGGCCGCTATTCTGGAGCAGATCGAGTTGCTTGAAGATTCGAACATCATGAATGGTCACGCGGTTTTCCAAAGTGCGAATTGTGCGAAATGTCATCGCTGCCGTGGCACTGGAAACGCAATCGGTCCAGAGCTTACCGATCTCGCAAGTCGATATACACAACGTGAAATGATCGAAGCGATCGTGAATCCAAACGCACATGTGGCAGACCGATATCGCGCCAGCGTCATCCAGTTGGAAGACGGTCGTGAAATCGAAGGTATGGCCGCAGTAGACGTGGATGAATCACTTGTTGTGTTACTGGCAAATGGAGATCGTGTTCGATTCGCTGCCGATGAAATTGAAGCCAAAAAACTGGTTGAAACATCGCCGATGCCTGAGGGTTCGATCGATGATTTGACGCCGCAAGAAATTGCTGACCTGTTGAGCTTCATGGGTGACGTTTCGCGGACCGCAAATTCCAGTTCAACAACGCTAAAGTAATGGCTTTGGAATAGCTCATGGATGATACCACGACGACGGTCAAGCAGCTGAAAGATGCGATCGCTCAGTTCGCTGACGAGCGCGACTGGAATCAGTTTCATTCACCCAAGAACCTCAGCATGTCGATCGCCATCGAAGCCGCTGAACTGATGGAGCATTTCCAGTGGATCTCACAGGAAGAAAGTCGCAAGCTTGACGATGTAAAACGGCACCACGCCCAGGAAGAATTAGCGGACGTCGTCTGCTACTGTTTGGCATTGGCGAATTCGATGGATATCGATTTGGCCAAATCTTTTGAGCACAAGATGGCCCTCAACCGTAAGAAGTATCCCGCGGAAGAATTCAAAGGGATCTACGGACACGACGACCCGGCGCGAGAAACGTAGCTCCAGTCCGTTCGACGCGAAGGCAAATTTGCATTACGATTTCAGGAAGTTCACTCCTTCAATCGTAGGCCTTTGATGTTTAAAGCTTGGCAATCAATCACGCTCTGGAAACGGGTTCTTATCGGACTGGTTTTCGGATTGGCTGTCGGTCTTTTGCTGCGATACGTGATTCCGCTTCCTGATTTCGTCAGAACGGTTGATGGCGAAGAAGTCGCCACGCCGGGCGCACAATACATTGGCGAGTACGTCATTTATCCGTTCGGCAAAGCGTTTGTGCGGCTGATCAAAATGTTGATCATTCCGCTGATTGCAACCACGCTTGTCGCGGGCGTGACGGCGATGGGCGATCCGAAGAAGCTTGGGTCGCTGGGCCTGCGGACGATGGCGCTGTACCTGGCCACCACATTTTTTGCCGTTTCACTTGGCCTGGCCATGGGAACATTGCTCAAGCCTGGCGTCGGCGTCGACTACGCTTCTGCGACCAGCGAAAGTGCTGCAGCGGTCGAAGGAAAATTGAAAAATGCCGAAGGATCCGGCGGCATCGTTGATCGGCTGCTGGAAATCATTCCCGAGAATCCAGTCGCGGCATTGGCCAGTGGACAAGTTCTCCCAACGATCTTTTTCTCGATTCTCGTTGGCGTTGGAATTCTGTTGGTCGGGCCTCCTGCGGATCCGGTTCGAAAATTCTTCGATGCTGCAGCCGATGTTGTGATGAAGGTCACGATGCTCGTCATGGAACTCGCGCCGTATGGAGTTGCTGCGCTGATGGCGTGGGTCATGTGCACGAAAGGAGTTGGGATCCTTTCAAATTTGCTTTGGCTGGCGATTGCACTTTACGCGAGTTGTATTCTGCAAATCGTTTTGGTTTACGGATTGCTGATCGTCAGAGGCATCTTACGTTTGCCGCTGAAGCAGTTCTTTCGCGGCATCGCCGATGCTCAGGGAATCGCCTACTCAACCGCTTCGTCGAGCGCAACACTTCCGGTTTCTATATCATGTGCAGAGACCAACCTTGGCGTCGACAAGTCAGTCGCTGCATCGGTTCTTCCGCTCGGTGCGACAATCAACATGGATGGAACGGCGATCTATCTTGGGTTGATTGCTCTCTTCGGAGCTCAAGCACTCGGCATTCCAATGACTGCCAGCGGCTACGTAATGGTTGCGCTAACCGCGACGCTAATTTCGATCGGAGCCGCCGGGATTCCGTCTGCCGGCCTGTTGTTGGCGACTGCTGTGCTGGCCGTGATCAACGTGCCTCCCGAACAGGCGATTGCCATCATCGCGTTCATTTTCCCGTTCGACCGAATTCTCGACATGATGCGAACCTTGACGAACGTCACCGGCGATATTGCCGTTGCGTGTACGGTTGCAAAATGGGAAGGCGAACTGGACGAAGACGTCTTTCGCAACGAAGCAGAAGTGTAGACTGAATCCAAGCCCGAAGCGCAAGCGAGTGATATTTCCGGGATTTGCGATTCACTCGCTTGCGCATCGTGCTTGTATTTGCTGTGTGAATTGTACCGATTTACCGGAATTTCCACTCTTCTTTTGTAAC
>CAZORS010000367.1:0-2856 GCA_964582025.1 uncultured Pirellulaceae bacterium
CCGAAGAAAGAAGAGCCGAAGAAAGAAGAGCCGAAGAAAGAAGCATCTGAACCATCAGGTGACAAGTAAACCCCGAATTGTTCGAATCCAAATACTTGACGGCTAACTATCTTTGGCCGGGGGCTCGAGCGATCTTTGATAGCTCTCCGTGGTCGAGCCATGCGAGCTTGCAGTCATTGCAGGTGTCGAGCACGATATTGCCTGGTCCGCAATAGTGATGAGCTTCCATTTTGGCGAAACATGCTGGGCAAGTTCCATGCACGTCCAATTCTTGGAAGTTGGCTGGCGTGGGTTTGTCGTCGGGCCCTTCGTACATCGTTCTTCGCATCTGTATGATGCCACCAAGTGATTCAGAATCGATCACAAAACCGCGACAGGATGCGCAAAAGCATACTTCCGTATTACCAATCTTGCCGACTTCTAGGTCGACGTTGCATCGCGGGCAAGAAAATGGAGTAGCCCGGTTCTGAGGTACGATCTGATCTTCAGATTGTTCGATGCTCGTTGGGAACCAAAACCGATCACACGAATCGCAAGTCGCGTGCGAGTAACCGCGAGCCACTGAAAATTCAGCTCCGCATGCACACGCAGTTGGCGAGATGGTATCCATAACCGTCAGCTAGTTTCCGTTCAGGTAATTATCGATGTCGCCGGAGTTGCCACTCCACATGTCAAAACTTGCTGTTCCCAAGCTCCCAATTGCGGTCATGCAGACGGCAAGTATCAGAGCAAGCATCACCGCATACTCAACTGCAGTTGGACCGCTTTCGTCCGCGAAAAAATTCGCGACTTTGTTCTTTATTGATTGGTACATATTGATCAAAAGAGAGTTGTTATCCCGGGCTCTTCAACTTTAGAGCCGCGTCAAATTCGCTAATGACAAAGCTTAGGTTTCCTGCCAGCCAGAGGTCGCGGAGTTCAACTCAAATTGTCAATCAACATCAACGAGCCGGTTGGTTCATGACTTATTATTGGGCTGTGCGGCTTGTGCGGATTATTTTCCAACAGGTGTCACGCCAAAGATGGTTCCGCGAGGAGTCAGTCCTGAGATGTCGATCGCTTGTGCAAGGTTGTGCACGCCAACGTTTCCAGCCCGGTCTACGGCTTCAAGGCGAAGAAAGATTCGACGCGGCACGTTTTGTCCCGGCTTCCACAATAATCGGCCATCGTTGCGAAGGTCTTTTTCGATCACAGTCCAAGGTCCGTCTGGATTTGTGCTCCATTGGATACTGTTGGGCCGCAGGGCAAGATTCGAATCAGAGACCGCGTAGTTCACAACAAGCTGGCCGGCTTCACTTTCACGACCGTACGGCACCGATGTGATTTTCACCAACGGTGCAGTGACATCAACCTGCACCCACATATCTGCTTCTTCACCCCGCATTGGACCTCGGCCGGCAAGCCCTTCTTTGGAGCGAACGACGATTCGAAATCCGTAAACGCCTTCTTCGGTAACCTCAACGGGAAACGGGCTCACGCTGTCTGGATCCTGCCCCCACAGCTTCCACGACTGCCCACGATCCCGCGTCATCCACAAGTCGATTTGGCCGACTCCTGACGGGTCGATTGCGTTGATGTCGTAGTTCAACTGAAAACGCTTCGTACTGATAATTTGTGTATTGGCTGTATCAGGCATCGCAGCTTGAGAAGGCTGCACACTGGAAGCCTCAGCGATTGGGGCAGATTGGTTTTTGCGGAATCCTGCATTGGAAAAATTTGATCGTTCGGTAAATGAATCACGCGGTGGCAAATTAGAATTTGAACGACGGAGTGGAACAAGCTTGTTCTTTACGCTTGGGGCCAGAGCAATTTCCGGATTTACTTTCTTTGCTGGAGGTCCATTCCATTGATTGTTTGGCCACGAAGTCGTCGATTCACTGATAATGTTTTTACCGCTGCGGATCATCGTTCCGGGGTTGGACGGAATCGAGTCCGTAACGCGCGGACGAAGCGTGTTTTGGCGTGGAGCGAGATTCGGTGAAGGAGACATTGTCGAACCGATAAACGAACGTTCAGACGATTCACGATTTTGAATTTCGCTTTCCCAAGGTGTTGAGGAGCTTTCGTTCAGGCCCGCTGCGTTCTGAGAGAAATCCGATTCGTTCCAATCCAATGGCACAGGCGGCGCCGAAATGGAAACGCCCGGAGGCAACGGTCGCGAAGCGTTCCTCGCGGGTAATGTTCCGGGCCGCGCAACGTCTGATGATTCGTCGTTGATCCGCCATCGATTACCTGAAGATTCGGCAATTTGTGGTTGAGCCGAATGTGAATTGACCGCTGGATTGGAAATCGGTTTCAGTCTCGTTTGCCATTTGGAAGCGCCGGTGTCTTCGACGACATTAATCGGATTTGGTTCAGCTGCTGAGGCGATTCCATTTTGCGATCGAGCCGTTCCCAACGTAGAGCCAGAAGTGCTTTTCCGCCAATTCGTTTTCCGAACGGCGACGTACCGGTTTATGGAAGTAAGGTTTCCAGCTGAGTCAGCGATTTGCATGCGGACTTCAAGTTGTTCATCAGAAGTTTCCGGCCACCAGGCAAGTTGGTCAGCCCAATTTTCTCCCGCAACGTTTTGCTTTAGCTGGACGGGAACCGTGTTCCAAGAATCGTCGATTGGGCGATCGGACAATAATTCTCCAGCCGAAGCGCGATATTGAATTTTGAAAGTATCGACATCGAGTGAAGCATCGCTTGCCTGCCAACGGCAAACGACTCGTCCCGCAGCATCAGACTCGATTTGGAATTCAAGTTTAGGCTTTTCCGAATCAACGAAGATCTTCAGCTCAGCCCTAGCGTCGCCATCTGGCATGAGTCTCCGATTGCGATCGAGCGTTTTGATTGCGAACCAATATTCTCCGT
>CAZORS010000368.1:0-2841 GCA_964582025.1 uncultured Pirellulaceae bacterium
CCTCGGGAACGGCGTTGATCAAAGCGGAAACGGCAACTTCGCCTGCCTGGTAAACGCCGATGTCGGCAGCCGTTGCCGAGCCTGCGATCGTGCCGCCGGTCGCCATGACGACGACGTTAGGAAGAGATTCTGATTCGATGGAAGAGTTCATTAAGTGAACACTGCGGTTGATTGATGCGTAGGATAGTAGGGCTAATGTCGCTCAGCTTTCCAAGCTGATGACGCGCCCGGGAGACAGGTTTTTCAATCCACAAACTCAGCATCAGCAGTAAATTCTCAAATCCGCTCGCTATCGGTTCGGAGAACCGAGCGACATTGTCCAAGCTGAGATTGAAGGAGAATCATACTTTATGAGCAAGATTGCAACATCCGGAAAGCACTGGTTTGTCCGTGGCATGGCGGGAGGCTTTATGCTTCAAGCCGCATTGACTTCGATTTCTTGGTTCTATCTCTCCACTGGCTGGACTGATCTCTGCGGAGCCACTCTCAATGCCGATTCGGAAGCCATCGGTTTCCCATTCGAAATTTGGCGTGAAGGCCAAGCCTACGGCGATGGTTGGATGATTAATTTTCCGATGCTGGGACTAAACCTTCTGTTAGCGGCTGTGATTTCCGTTGCCGGCGGATTCATTGCTCTGGCGATTGCTCCAGTTTTCAATCGGATCATCGAAGAGTTTGAAGCGAGCGAAAAACCAGACCGTCCGCTGCGATTGACGTTCTCTGTGCGCGGCTTGTTTGTGGCAACGACGATCGCAGCCGTTTTCATGGGCGTGACACGAATGCTGGGAGTTTCACCCTGGCTGTTGGGGGCAATCTATTTCGCGGGTCCGTTGGTTTTGATTCTGATTGCGATGGCTCCCGTTGGATTGCACTGGGAGCAGCGAATCGTCATCCTTGTCGCGTTCGCGATCTTCATGCTGGTTGGTAGTGTGATGGTAGGAACCAAGATGGGAATGGAATTTGATCGAGTATTGTTTGGCGTGTTTATTTGTTGGGTTCCGCAGAGCGTTTTCGCGGCGGCCATTTCGCTGGTGTGGAGTGCGATGCCAGCAAGAATACAAGCCCAAAGCGCAAGCGAGTGATTCGTTGATCACCCTCCCTCTGGGAGGGTCAGACACGAGGAACGAGTGGCTGGGGAGGGTGCCGTTGTTTGCGTTCTCAATCTCCTCTGCCAAGTTTTAGAACCCGCGCCCTCCCCGTCGCTTAGGCTCCGACCCTCCCAAAGGGAGGATGATGTTTGGGAATTTCATTGGCTCGCGCTTCGTGCTTGTATTGCTTTGTCCAATGCCGCAATCGTCTCCGGTGAAGGCTTCAAGCTTCCCGGTCGTTTGCCGGACGCGATCATGCGCGGCGTCCAGCCGTGCTTGTTCTTCTGATTCCAAATTTTCGAGTCGGCTCCTAATTCAGACAGAACGTTGACCGCCGATGGAAAGTTTCGATAAGCGGCACCATGCATCGCCGTTTCACCATTCGCGTCGACAACGTTCGGATCGACGCCAAGCTCGACCAACATTCGAATCGCTTTGTCGACTTCTTCTTCGGTGCCGGGTTCTTCGCCAACTGCAACGACACCAACTCCTGCACACGCCATCAAAGCCGTACAGCCATCGGCATTAGTTTCCATCGGATCGGCGCCATGTTCCAACAATAGTTCCATTAAGGGCACATCTGCCGTGCTCGCCGCGAGCAAAAACGGCGTGAGTCCTTTGGGGCGCAGTTTCGCCTTGCCAGCCTTCCCTTTTTCGAGCTTCAAGTTCACGTCAGCGCCAGCCTTGATCATGCGGCGCACGAATTCAGTCGAGTTATATTTTCCCGTGATTCTAGGAGCCGGATCGCCGGACGGGTCATCGCCGAGTTTCGTTTTGCGGACCCAAGTGATTGCATGCAATGGACCGTATCCGCTACGTTGATCATTCGGGTCAGCGCCCAGTTCCACCAACCGAAGCGCCAATTCCAAGTGACCGCTTTCGATAGCCAACAACAAAGCTGACATGTTCTTTCGCGGTTTTCGTCCGCCTGTCTTTTTAGTTTCCATGACCGAATTAACATCGACGCCCGCTTCGATAAATCGTTCCACAACGGCGGTTCTGCCTTGGCGAGCCGCAAAGTGGAAGGCGGTGAAGCCTGAGTTGGAAAGCGAGGTGTCGATGTCAGCGCCACCTTCCAGCAACGCATTGACCGCTTCGACGTTGCCGGCAGCTGCCGCCCACATCAATGCCGTCTGCCCGCGAGTTTCCTTTGCGTTTGGGTTTGCTCCAGCGGCCAGCAGCGCTGATACGATCGCGGCATTGCCATTACGTGCGGCCAGCATGAGCGGAGTCTCTTTGCCGAGCCGTTTTGATTCAAGGTCGGCGTTGGCTTCGATCAGCAGTTCGGCAACTTCTTCAAATCCACGTTCGCACGCGATGCTCAACGGCGTAACGTCGTAATCCGTTCCGGCGTTTAGGTTGGGCTCGTACAAGATAATGTTTTCGACCATATCCACAGCATTATGATATGCCGCCCAGTGCAGCGCCGTCATGCCATCGGCCTGCGATTCCTCAAACAGTTCATACTCGGAACTGGCCACACGCTGCGTGTATGCTGCCCACTTCCCATGTTCAGCGAGATCAACCACAGAATCTGCCGTCTGCGCAATCGAACTGGACGCGAGAAAACAGAGCAATACAATTGAACTTAGGCGATTGAAAACCATTGTCATGGCAACTTACATATCCACCGGATCAAAAAGGTCTTCGACGGTTCCCGTACTGTCCGAGAAAGTCTCCATCGGAACGCCGACCTTGTTCAACAACGTTAGATGCAAATTCGAAAGCGGCGTCGGTTCCTTGAACTTGATGT
>CAZORS010000369.1:0-2778 GCA_964582025.1 uncultured Pirellulaceae bacterium
CGCGTTCGACTCGAGCCTGTTGTTTCGCCAACTGAACCATGTAGAGGTTGATCGCAGTTGCCACGCCCGACATCACAATCACCGTCAGAGCCATCGCCAGAATGAGTTCTAGCAAACTGTAACCGGCACGCAACATCACCCTCCCTCTGGGAGGGTCGGAGCCTAAGCGACGGGGAGGGTGCGTATGTTTAAGCAAACCATTGGAAAACTCAGGGAACTTCGCCCTATCCAGCCACTCGTTCCTCGCGTCTGACCCTCCCAGAGGGAGGGTGGTGTTTTTTTCGAGCGTGTTGATATTCGTTGAACCCATCACTTACTCCCCGCTCTTCGCTTCGAGCGGATCGTAGTCAGGATCAACTACCAAACGAGTGATCGCGACAGAAACCGGTGGCCGCGTCTGAGTGTTTTCAACTGTCACAATTGCCGTCAGCAGTCCCGGCACCGACGCCTTTTCAATGTCGACTGAATAAGTCCAACCTTCCTCCTGCGGTATCGCTTTTGAAGAAACAGACTTTGGCTCAACGACTCCGGCCGCCAGCTCCGCCATCGCGGAATCGGCCAACCGATTGCCAGATCCGATCAGTCTGGCGTTTCGGACGCTACGGTATCCTTGAAAAAAACCGTGCCCGATAACGACCATCGATCCACCAAGAATCGCGATCGCGAGTATGACTTCCAACAGCGAAAATCCATCTCGATTTCGTCTCATTTTCATCATCGCATTGCTTTCAAACGAACCGTCTTTGAAAGTCCCGTAAGCCCGCGAAGTTGAATTTCCACAATGCCACCAATCTCGTTCTGCAACACGATACTGGCGTCTTGAGAAGTACCGTCCGGATAGAACAGAATCTGCTGTAGTCCTTTTCCGCCCGATCCTCCGGTTCCGGCTAACACTTCTGCCGCACGAGCATCGGAAAGGACTTCGTTGGCCGCAAAATTGACGCCGCGAGGAAGCTGATTGTCTTCGAACCCAGAGTTACCTTGTTGGTCGACGTACTGTTGATCTCGGTTGGCTCGAGAGACTTGATTTTGCGAATTGGCGAACGGTCCAACGTCAAACCAATTGCCACCAAGCGCGACAAACACCGCGTAAACATCACCTTCCTTGATCGCTTTGACACGAGCTTCGCCCATGGCAGCGCGCACACGATCGGCGCCTCGATCAAGATCCGTTCGCTGGAACATTCGATTAATCGAAGGCGTCGCCATTCCCACCACAACGATCACCACAGCCAACACCAACAGTAGCTCGATCAGCGTAAATGCAGATCGAGCTATCTTCAGGTTCTGGACATGAGGATGCGTGTTCATGCGGGACGCTTACTGTTCGTTCTTACCGGGAATGTCATCAGCAGTTCCTTTGGCACCATCCGGACCGTTCGACGTAACGTAAACGCGATCTTGCGCTTCGTTCGCAGAATAAACATAGTCATTTCGCCAAGGATCTTTCGGGAGTTTTCCTTCTTGATAGTAAGGACCATTCCACTCAGCTTGCGACAACCCGCCGGGCAGCGTTACCAAGTCTTGAAGCGTTTTCGGATAGTTTCCAACCTGAAGCTTGTACGCCACGCAAAGGTTTTTGATGTTTTTGATTTCGTACTTGGCGGCACGAACCGATTGAGCAGAACCCAAACGAGTGTAGGCAGCCGTCCCAAGTCCGGCGAGCACAACAAGGATCGCCATCACGAGCAAAAGTTCCAAAAGCGTAAAGCCTTTGTGGCTGCCGCGAATCCGAGTTTCGCGCGAGTTACGCACCATCGTATTGAAGTTCATTTTTAATCTCCTGAAGGTTGAATGTTTCTTTGAATTGATTTGAAAACCGATACCGCTAGGCGCCGACAGTTTGCCCCATTTTCATGATTGGCAGCAGAAGTGCAACGACCACAAAAAGGACCACGATTGCCATGATCAAAAGCATGAATGGTTCGATAAGTTTAACTGCCACATCGAGCCGCCTCATCGTTTGTTTTTCCAGCTGATCCGAGATCGTGACCAACACGGTGTCCAACGTATTGGACTCTTCCGCAACGCTGATCATTTCGGTGACTTCCAACGGGAAGTGACCGGACTTCTTTAGCGGAACTGACAGCGACTCACCACTGGTGACGTTGTCAGTCGCCTTTTCAATCGCCTGACACAAAACTCTGTTTCCGGTTGCTTCTCGACTGATCTCCAAACCACGGAGGATTGGAACTCCGTTCGTCATCAGCGTTCCAAGCACCCGACAAAACCTAGCTACCGCAAGACTAAGCAAAATCGGACCCACCAGAGGGATCTTTAGCTTCCAACGGTCGACAAACATCTTTCCAGCTTCAGTAGCCAGTTGAGTTCGCACAATCGCGAACACGACTCCAGCGACCAACAAAATGATCAAGCCGTAGTTTCTGAGCGTATCGCTAAACCAAAGCAGCCACACGGTAACCGCAGGCAATTCGCCTTCGGCTTTCAACGATTCGAAAACTGTCGCGAATTTGGGAACGAAGAAAACAACCAACACGGAAACGATCAACGTTCCCATCGAAGCGAGGATAACGGGATAGATCATCGCTCCGATAGTTTTAGCTTTCAAATCCGCCTGTTGTTCGGTGAATGTTCCGACTCGATCGAGAGCGTCCTCTAAGAAGCCACCTTCGGCACCAGCTCGCGACATGTTGATCGCCATGTCGCTAAAGATGTTGTCGTGTCTTCGGAAGCAATCTGAAAGTTCCTCACCGTCTTCGACACGGGCGATCACATCAACGAGTGCTTCCTTCAGCTTCTTGTTTTTGATTTGAGTTT
>CAZORS010000370.1:0-2741 GCA_964582025.1 uncultured Pirellulaceae bacterium
TGTCCAATTGTTCCGCCGCGTAAGAGAATTGTTCGCGATACTCCGGCGATCCCATGTCGTTAAAAATTCCGTTGGGCGACAAACGTACTCCAACTCGTTTCGATGGGAACACGCTGGTCACGGCGTCGATGACTTCACCCAGAAAACGATACCGCTTTTCAATACTGCCACCGTATTCGTCATCGCGTTGATTTGTTTTGGACTGCAAGAACTGGTCGATCAAATAGCCGTTGGCGGCGTGAATCTCAACGCCGTCGAAACCAGCTGCCAACGCATTCTCCGCGGCGGAACGATACTGCTGAACGATGCCAGGAATTTCTTTCGATTCAAGGGCTCGTGGAATTTCGACGGGTTGCTTTCCTTTAGGGGTCCTGATCGGCTCACCGTTGGCAACGGCGATCGCCGAAGGAGCAACGGCAGGCTGTCCACCATGGAAATCGCTGTGGGATGCTCGGCCCATATGCCAGAGCTGCAAAAACATTTTTCCGCCAGCTTGATGGACGGAATCGACAACTTTCTTCCATCCCTGAACCATTTCATCGGTGTAGATGCCAGGAGATTGAACCCAACCGTTTGCCTGAGGAGAAATCGTGGTCGCTTCGGCGATGATCAAACCTGCGGACGCTCGCTGAGTGTAATACTCGGCCATCAAGTCGTTTGGAACTCGCGACTCACCCGATCTCGACCTCGTCAGCGGAGCCATGATGACTCGATTGTTTAGCGTGAGGTCACGCAGTTGAAATGATTCGAGCAAGCTGCCGCTAGATGTTTCTGAAGACATAATGGGAATCTGATAGCGAAATAATTAAGTGGGCGTCTGATTTTGTAGCAGAATCGTGTGGCTGCTGTAATGGACGCAGCAGTTAATACCGAACAGATTGCGACGAGCCAACACCAAAGCATCACTTTGGGTGCGCACAGAATGTGATTACGCCTGAAAGAACTGCGGACCATGGATGAGCAGTTGTGTCGCGAAGCAACTGATGAGCGACATCACATTGAGTCCAATAATGTTCAGTATCACCCAGCCGAATCCACGAAACCATCGTGTCGAAATCAAATATATCGGAACGAAAAGTGTCCAAAGCATCAACAATAGCTGCAGTGCAATCCTAGGAATTGGGCGTCCCCGGTGTCTTGCGTCCAGTTGCACCCAATGAATTGCGGACACGCCCATGCATAGTGCGATTGTCCAAAGCACATTTGGGTTTTGGGTGAAGCAATGAACAGTGCCGTTGACCATTGACGCAACATAGAGCATCACAATCGGCAACCGCCGTAAACCGAATCTCTTTAGTTTTGATTTGTTGGTCGATTCCTGTTTCAAAAGAGTGTCTTGCTGAAATGTGCGGGACGAGTGAAAAAACAGGCTGCTTGTCCCGTGCAGTTGAATCTAAATAACTTCGAATCGATTTGCAAGAAAAAGTTTCTTTGCTTTGCAAGCGAATCAAAGGGGGCTTTCCCGCGCGATTAATGTCTCAAAAAAAAATGAAATTTCCTTGCATGCTGACTTTGAATTTCTTCAAATGGGTTTAGGAAACCTGTTTGTCCGAGGAAGGACCAAATATGATTCATTATTCTTGCGATCGATGTAACAAATCTATCAACGCACGCGAAGAGATTCGCTATGTCGTTCGAATCGAAGTTCAACTTGCGGTTGGAGAGCGAGAGAGCGGAGAGCTCGACGATGTCAGCCTCGAAGAGCTAGAGCAGATGCTTGGCGAGTTTGAAGACGGCGTCGATGAAGGCTTGGACGAAGCGGCCAGTGAAAAAACGTTCGATCTGTGCAGCAGATGCTACAGCCAATACATCGAGAACCCGTTAGCGATCGAGACGATGGGCATTGGGTTCAGCAAGAACTGATCGGTCGCGTTAGAGAAGTCAACGCTGTTCAATTACGCCCCTTTTTTGTTTAACGTCTAGCATCCCAACCGTTTATTGAACGTCAACACGTTGGGTCCACAGACTCGCCTACTTCGCAGCGTTGGCATCAAAAGCACGTCCGGCAAAAATGTCGACCTCTTCCCGGTTGTTCAGAAAATTGTCTTTGTCAATCTGATAGAGCTTTTGTCCTGTCGGCGTCGGATATTCACTCGTCAAACAAGCTTGGCACAGTCCATCAGCTGGAATGCCAATCGCACGAGCGATCGATTCGATCGGCAAGTAACGCAGCGAATCACAGCCAAGCTTTGCGGCCATTTCGTCCTGCATAGCGTCAGTGACTTCTTCGCCCGGCGGGCAAAACTTCGGCGCGAACAATTGGCGAATCGTTGACATATCGATGCCGTAGTAACAAGGAGCCATGATCGGCGGACAAGCCACTCGAACGTGAATTTCTTTTGCTCCGCCTTCATCACGAATTCGCTGCAGCAGTGCTTTCATGGTCGTGGAACGAACGATCGAATCTTCGACCAAGACAACACGTTTGCCTTCCATGACTTCACGAAGCGGCGTGTATTTAATTTTGGCTTTGTGAGCGCGAGTTTCCTGTGACGATTCAATGAACGTTCGGCCGCTGTATCGATTGCGAATCAATCCCTCACGCGATGGAATCTGCATATGGAAAGCCATCGAGTCCGCGGCGGCTTTCGAGGTGTCAGGAACCGGAACGACGATCGTATCTTCATCGACTTCGAACAGCTTCCACTTTTCAAGTTCCAAGTCAGCCAGTTCGCGGCCAAGTTCGGTACGTGTCAGATAGACGCCGCGGTCATCAAGTCGACTGGCGACATTGGCGAAGT
>CAZORS010000371.1:0-2736 GCA_964582025.1 uncultured Pirellulaceae bacterium
GAGTTTATCAGCAGAGATCCGCTGGAGTATGTTGATGGGATGAGCTTGTATCGAGGGTACTTCGTGCCGGAAGGGAGGGATCCAATGGGTACGGCAGTTTGCAAATGCACAACAACATGATGGGGGGCAGGTCCCGGTGGTGGCGCGGTGACGACCAGTACTTCTTTCACTTCCACTGACGGGGCGTGTTCCAGTTTAGACTACGACCGTAGTAGCTCATCGTTTGGTGGTTCGACTAGAAAGTGCATCGAAGTTGATACCAATGAGCCACCACTAGTATCTATTCCGCCAAACGAGAACGTTGAAGGGAAAAGCTGCATCGTAATTGGTGGCGTGTGTATACATCCACCGAGCACTGGATTGCCTGGCGGGCCAGTACTTGAACGCCCGCTTGGTCCCGGAAAAAAGGAATTCGACAGACTTTTCGATAAAGCGAACGCGGCGGCCGCGATTCTATCAAGATTACGACCTTGTAAGTTTCGTCATCCAAACTTTTTCTGCAAAGATGAATTCAACCGAAACACTAGGGGCACTACGAGTATCCACCAAACGAGACTTGCCGAGTGCAACAGTCTTTTTTTCGAAAATCGACGCAAGGCGTGTCGGGAGCAAGCCGAGGCTCTTCTAAGGGATGAGCGAAAACGCAATGTAGACACCTACAAGAAGTGCCTTGGACTCGCTCAAGATTTATTAGATGCGGGAATTACTCAAGTGCCGCATGATCGCGGTTCAAGTAACTTTTGCGGATGCTTAGGGCTTGAAAACTTTATTGAGAAAAACAAGGGAAGAACGAGACGGTGAGTAATTCGTTGGTCAGAAAGAAAAATAAGCCGACATTCACTTTAATTTATTTGTTGGTGGCGGGAGTTACAGCGGCTGGGTTTGGGTTCTGGCGAAACCATGTCCATCCAAAAACATATAGCGTTTGGACAGAATTCGACGGTGTAACCTATCCAGAACGCAACACGCCAATTTTTCACGGGCCAGTTAAGTTGGGATATGTTGGTGACTGCAAACTATTGAAAGGCCAAAGCAAAGTCTTGATTGAGTTGCAAGTTTATGACGGAGGATTTATTTGCCGAAACGATTTGATCGCATTCGATGAAGAGCAACTAAATAAGCTCAAGATTATTTCAACCTCATGCTACTCGACAGATTTTAGCGCAGCGCTGGAAGGTGAGTTTGTAAACAGCTGCGAAATAGACTTTGCAACTTTTGACGAATCTGAATTTCTTAAACGGATTTGGGAAGATGACTTTCGCGGATTGGCAACAACGTTGCAAATTGACGAAGTGTTTCGCCAGTGACGCCGAGACGCTGAAAAGGTGTCAGGGTGTGCCGGGATGAAACCGGATTGAGATAGAGAATGCAAGTTTCTTACGAAGAAGATCTAGCCAATCGCTTCGGCCTTCAGCGGAGGGGCGTGCTGGGCAACCGGCTCGTTCTAAGCGTCCGTGCGAAGGGTAACGCAGGCCAGGTATTGAGCTCCGAAATCACCACTTCCGTGTGCCGATCTTGTCCTGACTTGGAGAAGGCCACATCGCAGCTACCGCTACGGCAAGGCAGCTGCGGACACGGCGGAGTCTGTGACCCTGTGCATGCGTGGACATCTCAATCGCGAGAACCGGGAGGTCCTGTTGGCCTCCATCCTCATGCCTGCGTCATGTGCAACGGCATCGATGGAGCGGTCAGAAAACGTCTCCGACGGAAAGTCTGACATGAACGCCAACAGGAATTCAGATGAGTCCATAGTACCGTCGAAGAAGGCGAACAATGATGAGGCCGATTTATCAGCTGCTGACTCATCGGCGGAGCCTTCGGAGGAAAGGGACTCAACCGAGAGGAACGCTGAGCCATCCGACTTGCCCCGGTCGCAGAACCGGAACACGCGTAAGTCACTCGGATTGCTCGGCGTGCGTGAAGCTGCCCGCAAGGACAGCTCGCTCCGCTTCGTGAACTTGCTACACCACGTCAACTACGAACTGCTGGAGGAAGCCTTCTTCGATTTGAAGAAATCCGCGGCAGTGGGAGTTGATGGTGTCACCTGGCACGACTACGAGCGAAACCTGGTGGACAACCTTGTTGACCTCCATGGGCGAATTCACCGAGGAGGCTATCGCGCGAAACCGTCTCTACGTAAACGCATCCCGAAACCTGATGGCCGCCAGCGGCTGCTGGGAATCGCATCGCTGGAAGACAAAGTTGTCCAGAAGGCGTTGCTATGGGTTCTGCAAAGCGTGTACGAGCAGGATTTCGTGGGCTTCAGCTATGGCTTCCGACCAGGTCGTCGTCAGCATGACGCACTCGATGCGTTGAGTGTGGCGATCACCAGCAAGAAGGTGAATTGGATATTGGACGCCGACATCGAATGCTTCTTTGACGCGATCGACCATGACTGGCTGATCAAGTTCCTGGAGCACCGCATCGGTGACCGTCGAATTCTTCGACTGATTCGCAAGTGGTTACACGCTGGAGTCATCGAAGAAGGGAACTGGTCGAAGTCTGATGCAGGCTCGCCACAGGGTGCGGTGATTTCACCGCTGCTCTCGAATGTGTATCTGCACTATGTCTTTGACTTGTGGATTGAGTGGTGGCGAAAGCAGTGCCGCGGCGACGTGGTCGTGGTTCGCTACGCAGATGATTTTGTGATCGGCTTTGAGAACCACAATGAAGCGACGGCGTGTCTGGAGGAACTCCACTCGCGGTTTGCGAAGTTTGGCTTGAAGCTTCACAAGG
>CAZORS010000372.1:0-2715 GCA_964582025.1 uncultured Pirellulaceae bacterium
ATTTTCCGCTGCAATGTTCTCAGGCTGATGCCGAGGATTTCCGCAGCCTTCGTTCGGTTGCCGCCCGAATGTTGCAACGTGCGGCGAATGGCTTCCTTCTCGATTTCGGCCATGCTCATTCCGGGCTTGATGATGGCTTGGGATTCCGAGTGATTGCAAATGTGAGCCGGCAAGTCACTCACTTCGATCGTCGGTTTCATCGACAGCACAATGATGCCCTCGAGCGTGTTTCGTAGTTCGCGTACGTTGCCCGGCCAAGAGTATTCTTTCATCATCTCCAAAGCATCGGTTTCGATGTCCGTTACCGGTCTCTCTGTTTCAGAAGCAATGTCAGAGATGAAATGTCGGACCAATAGAGCGATGTCTTCTTTGCGTTGTCGCAGCGGCGGCAGTTTCAGTTCAACAACTTTCAGACGATAGAAAAGGTCTTCACGAAATTGGCTGTCTTTGACATGCTGAGCCAGATCGCGATTCGTCGCCGCCACCAACCGCACATCGACGGGTGTTTCTTTCGTGCTGCCGACTCGCATGATGGTTCGGTTTTCGATCGCGCGTAGCAGTTTGCTTTGCAAGCCAAGTTCCAGTTCGCCGATTTCGTCGATGAACAGCGTGCCCTTCTTTGCCGCTTCGAAGAAGCCAAGCTTCCGATCCGTCGCACCGGTAAATGCTCCTTTTTCGTGGCCAAACAGCTCACTTTCAACCAGCGATTCAGAGATGGCGGCACAGTTGATCGGAATGAATGGATCGCTTTTTCGCTTGCTAAGATAATGCAGCGATCGAGCCACCAGTTCTTTGCCGGTTCCACTTTCACCGGTAATCAAAACGGTGCTGCGCGTGTCTGCAACAAGCCGAATTTTCTCGTACAGCGATCTCATTGCCGGACTGTTGCCGACCATGTTTTGCAGACCATTTTTTTCGCCGAGCTGCAAATGTAGTGACGCGATTTCAGCAGCCAAACGGCGACGAGAAAGCGCCATTTCGATGCGGTGCACCAGCTCGTCAGGGTCGATTGGCTTCGTCAAATAGTCGAACGCTCCTTCTCGAACAGTTTCGACAGCCAGCTCGATGTTTGGCTCGGCAGAAACAACAATCACGATTGCATGGGGAGCTCGTTTGCGGGCCATCCGCACGACTTCAACTCCCTTTGTTTTCGCAACATTGAGATCAGTCACAACCACTGCGACGCCATCATCGAGGTGCTGCCAAGCTGCTTCGGCGTTAGAGGTTGCGATCGGCGCATAGCCTTCCTGTTCAAGGCGATTGGCCATCGCGTTTAAGCTATCTGGCTGATCGTCGATTAACAGGACTTTGAATTTTGGAAGCGCTTCAGTCATGAAATTGGATATTGTCTTTCCGGCCTATACGAAAACTTTCAGGTCACAGTTCGTAAGAACATCACTCTCCCTCTGGGTATCGGTGTCCACAAAATATTGAACGACTAAAATTTGACTCCCCTCTCCCCGTGAATTCGGACCTGCAAGCTAAGCTTCGAGATTAAATATTGACCGAATTCGCGGGGAGAGGGGTTGGGGGTGAGGGGCAATAGTTTTCCGGAAATCCACGAGCCAATCGAGTGTACGGCTATTCGGCACGTTTAGATCAGATGTCGCAGAAGCCGACCGGATTTCCCTCACCCCCAGCCCCTCTCCCAAAAATTCGAACAACATTTGATCAGCAAAAATTGTGTTGGGGTTCGAATTTTCGGGAGAGGGGAGCCAGTTAATTAATCGTGCAGACATTATCTCCCAGAGGGAGGGTGATTTTGGACCGCGAAATCTTTCCCTGAATGGCTTGGATCCAGCAACGTCATTTTGTCGTAGCTGCGACAGGGTGACCACGTCAAATTGACGTACCAAAAACTTTGGGCCGCGAAAATTTTTCTAAGTTTGCCGCTCATGTTCTTTTTGCAGGATTGGCACACCGGTTGCTTTCCGTTGTTTCAAAAATTTAATCCGACTGGTTTTCGATTCGCCATGATTCAAAACGATCACAAAACTCGTAAGACGATGAGCAACGCTGAGCGGGATGTTGCGACAGATGACAATCGCACTCAGCATGTTCGACTCGTCTTTGCGATGCACCGACTGGAAGCTTGTCTTGGGCAAGCCGCACCGGGACGGGAATCCGATTGGCAAGACGAAGTTAACAATGCTTTGGACTTGCTGTTGGCCGCGATGAGAGAGTCGCGGGAATGCGTGCAACGCGACGATGGACTGATCGAAGAGGTCAAACTCGAAAAACCTTTCTTGGTGAAACGTATTAAAAACTTGCGTGCTGAATTCGACGGGCTGTTCAATCAGGCTTCAGCTTTGCAGGACCAAATCAAAGATGCTCGTGAGTCGCGAGAAAGCTGCCACACGCAGCAGATTGGTTTTGCAGACTTGAGGCAACGAATGAGCTGGTTGCTAACGGCACTGCGGCATCATCAAGCGAAGGAGTCGGATTTGGTTTTTGAAGCGTTCAACATCGACATCGGAGTCGGTGACTGACGCGAATTTTGTTTGTCTGGAAAGGAGACCCACCATGCTTGTTTTGTCACGAAAGAAAGAACAGGAAGTCTGTCTTCCTGAACTGGGAGTCAACATCAAGGTTTTACAAGTCAAAGGAAACACAGTTCGTTTGGGAATCGAAGCCCCCGAAGACGTTCACATCCTGCGAGGAGAGCTAAATGAGTTTCGTCGAGAGTTTTCGGACGAGATCACAGTTTCGCTTGAT
>CAZORS010000373.1:0-2713 GCA_964582025.1 uncultured Pirellulaceae bacterium
GCTCTTTCCGGCGAAGAAGGCGCTGCGTTCCTGCGACCGGAAACGGCCCAAGGAATTTTCGTGAACTTTAAGAACGTGCTCGACAGTACACGCCATCGTCTGCCGCTGGGTATTGCTCAAATCGGAAAAAGTTTCCGCAACGAAATCACGCCGCGAAACTTTACGTTCCGTTCGCGCGAGTTTGAACAAATGGAGATCGAATTCTTCTGCCATCCGGATGAGTCGCAAAAGTGGTATCAGTTCTGGCGCGATCGCCGCATGGCCTGGTACAACGAAATGGGCATCGATATGGAGAAGATGATCCTGCGGGAACACACTCCTGATGAGTTGGCTCACTATTCGATCGGTACCGCCGACATCGAATACCAATTCCCGTTCATGGCCGAAGGTGAATTTGGTGAACTCGAAGGAGTCTCCCATCGCGGTGACTTCGATCTCCGCAGCCACATGGAAGGCAAGCTGGATGAGAAAACCAATCCGTTGGAAGTTCAGCTGGGCGAAGACGGCAAACCGAAATGGAAAGGTAGCGGCAAGGACCTCTCCTATCGTGACAATCTGACGAACGAAAAGTACACACCCCATGTGATTGAACCGTCAGCGGGTGCCGACCGGGCGACCTTGGCATTTCTCTGCGATGCGTATCGAGTCGACGAGCAACCGGACGACAAAGGTAAAATGCAAAAACGCGAAGTGCTCAAGCTCCACCCTCGATTGGCTCCGATCAAGGCGGCTGTTTTCCCATTGGTGAAGAAGGACGGCATGCCGGAAGTCGCCAAGGACGTGTACCTGAAGCTAAAGAAAGACTTCAAAGTCTTCTACGACGAAAAGGGCGCGGTCGGCCGTCGTTACCGTCGTCAGGACGAAGCCGGTACTCCGTATTGCATCACCGTCGATGGGCAAACTCTGGATGATCAAACAGTCACGATCCGCGATCGCGACACGCTGGAACAGGTCCGCGTGAAGATCGATGAAGTTTCGAACATCGTGAAAGAGCGAATCGACGGATAGCTGTCGGTGAACTCTGCCCAGAACTGACATGCCTAAACTAACCCAACAGGCAGATGACGATGTTGAAGATATTTCAGGTAGACGCGTTTACGCAAAAAGTATTCGGCGGCAATCCGGCAGCGGTTGTGCCTCTTGAAACATGGATTGAAGATGCCATTCTTCAATCGATCGCCACTGAAAACAATCTGGCCGAAACTGCGTTCATTGTTCCCGCAAACGACGGCTGGGAATTGCGCTGGTTCACGCCGATCGCAGAAGTTGCACTCTGCGGCCACGCCACACTCGCAACCGCACACGTGCTGATTACGCATCTGGGTTGCACTGCCCAAACCTTGAACTTCTATACCCGACAGTCGGGAACGCTTACTGTTGAAAAACAGCAAGATGGAAAACTGGCGATGTCTTTTCCTGCCATTGCGGTATCCAATAACGATAACTTAGAAGAGGTAAGTATAGCGTTGGGGGCCCAACCGTTCGAAGTTTTGTCCGGCGATTACTCGGCAAATGAGTTCGACTATCTCGCCGTGTTCGACACCGCTGCTCAGGTAGCCGACCTCGATCCGGACTTTGCCAAATTCAAACCTCTGAAAAGCCGCGGCATCATTGCTACCGCACGCGGAACCTCATGCGATTTCGTGTCGCGGTACTTTGCACCCAACCTCGGAGTTGACGAGGATCCAGCGACGGGATCTGCCCATTGCTTGTTGACTCCATATTGGGCGGACAAGCTTGACAAGCAACACATGACGGCCCGCCAAATCTCGCGGCGGGTGGGAGAGTTAGACTGCACTCTTGAAACTGCTGATCGTGTGATCATCTCCGGCTTTGCGGTAGACTATTTGACTGGTGTCATAAACTACTGATTTCAATTCCAACGCAACTAGACGCTCCCACCCGTGAACGAATTCGATCCTCTCAAATTCAAATTCCGCCCAATGGACGGAGGCAACGTCACTGGCTTTCTTGCGATTGCTGGCAGCTTCGATGGCAAAACGCTGAAGCTTGGAGAGGATGTCTACCTTGTCGAACAAGTTCAGGCCGCTGGTTCATCGGACAACATGCTTTCTTTGATCATCAACCAAGACGATGAATACGAATCGTTGACGATCGTCATCGTCGGCGCAAAACCTGAGGCGATCAAGCGTGCCATCGATAGCCGCCGCAGTGCGATGGGCGTTAGCGAAGAACACAAACTCTTGGTGGCTCAAGGGCAGGGTGCCAGTTTCCGCAGTGAAGTCTGCCCGCATTGTGAAGCGACAATCTCGCTTTCCAAATTTCCTGACTCGCCGCAGTGCTACTGCGATTTCTGTGAGACACTTTTTACGGTTCGCGATCAGTACGGAGGCCAAGACATCGAAGCTCATTCGCTTGACGAAACTCTCGAGGCAAAATATCGCATGTGCGAAGAATGCGGCATGTATTCTTATCCTCGCAAGTTCACGATTTTCTACTTCGTGTTTCTGGTCTACTTCCTTCACTGGACCAGCAACAAGACGGTTCGTTGTCCGGCTTGCATGCGAATTGAAGCCTGGAAAATGCTCTTCGGCAACATCTTTGGATTGCTTGGTTTACCCGTCGCCTTTATTCAGCTGTTCCGCAGCTATCGAGGCAAAATTGAGAAGGGACCATTGAAGGGTTTGGACGACGCAAACATCCTGGCCAATCGCGGCAAGATTGACAAAGCACTCGATCGCTACGACGCGTT
>CAZORS010000374.1:0-2712 GCA_964582025.1 uncultured Pirellulaceae bacterium
CTGAATAAGCAGAGACTTCTTAGATGGTATCGTCGGATTGGTTTTGAGGACTGGCAGGACGAATCGAACGTCGGCGACAAGTGGCTACGGATCAGCCCAAAATAAAACGAGCCCATTGAAAAACTTCGCTTCCCAACAGGCTCGTTATCAATGATGGTTTTTGCTGTCGATGTTACGAAATCAGGATGTCGAGCAGATCGACTTCGAACAAGAGCGTTGAACCGCCGGGGATGCCCCCGCGACCGTTAGGACCGTATGCAAGATCCGACGGGATTGCTAATTCAATGGTCCCGCCAACCTGCATCAATTGCAGCCCCTCGGTCCAGCCGGCGATGACTTGGTTGAGTCCGAAAGAAATTTCATCGTTGGCATCGAATTGCGTGCCATCGATGAACGTTCCGCTATAGTTGACTTCAACTACGTCGTTGGAAACCGGCGTAGCACCCGTACCGACCGTGACATGGCGATACTGTAGTCCGCTTGACGTTTGCTGCCAGCCGGGATTGTTCAGATTCTGTGTGAGGAATCGAGTTTGCAAATTCCTGCGAATGACTTCTGTATCCAACAGGCGATCCTCCGTGCCGGAAGTCACTGCATCCGTCGGATGGGCGATTACAAAATCGACTTCCGTGTCGGCTCCCGTATCAACGGTATCAATGCCAAAGGTTGAGCCATTGGAGACAGCCGCTGCCGCAATAATGCTATCCGCTCCAACTCCACCACGAAGACTGTCGTTGCCAAAGTTGCCGACCAAACGATCGTTGCCCGCATCGCCTTCAATGGTGTCATGGCCGTCGCCGCCAAGCAAGACGTCGTCGCCCTCGCCGCCAGAAAGCTGGTCACTGTCACCTTGGCCCAGAATTCTGTCATTGCCAAGATCACCAGAAATAGTGTCGTTACCATCGCCGCCATAAAGAAAGTCTTGGCCAGCTCCGCCAAACAATTGATCAATGCCATCGTGCCCAAACACAAAGTCATCGTTGTGGCCACCATAGATTATGTCGTTGCCTTCGTGCCCAGCCAGAAAATCGTTCCCAATTCCGCCATCAAGCGTGTCAGCACCCGGGCCGCCGAAGAATTTATCTTCTCCGGTCGTCGAAGATCCTTCGAGGATCAAGTCATCACCCTGCCCACCAGCAACGTAGTCGTTGCCATCTCCAGGGTAGACAGTGTCGTCGCCGTTAGCCGCGATTACAACATCATGGCCACCGCCGCTGGTAATCACATCATTACCAGCAAATCCAACCACACGAGCCGAAATGTTTGTATTGTTTACAAACAAATCGTCGCCGAATGTACCGCGATAGCTAATGCGATTGACTTGGGCCGCGTCGAATCGCATTTCGGGCGCGTTGGCCTCAGTGACAACCAATTCGTTGGTTTGAGCATCGATGGAAAAGCTCATGTCGTTTTGAAATTGAGCACCTTCGACATTGGTGTCACCAGCACGAATCTGCAATGTGGCAGTAGCTGGGTCGAGAAAGAAAACGCTGGTCAGCACTCGACGCTCTTCCAGTGCCCCGTAAGCCAGTTTTTTTCGGTTTTTTCTTGAGCGTGACATAGTTGTGTACCTGAATCAAATTTAGAGCTTTATCCGAGTCCCCCTATGTATCGGAAAGGTTTACCGAGCCGATGCAGGATAATCCAAATAATTGACAAACTTTAACACCAAGAATCCAGACAACTGCGCGCATCGGTAGCTGTCAATTACCATCTACGGTGGTCAGTCCAAGGCTTGCGATGGACTAGGCGCAGGATACTCACATACCTCAGCTGCTAGCAGCTGACTCCGAATCACTAAGGCGATCATGCAGCCTTCCAAGAAAACTATTCGCCACGCATTCACGCTCGTCGAGTTGCTAGTTGTGATCGCGATCATTGGAATCTTGATCGCGATGCTGTTACCTGCCGTTCAAATGGTTCGAGAAGCGGCAAGACGTATTCAATGCGCTAACAACGTCAAACAGCAATCGCTTGCGATGTTGAACTACGAAAGTGCCCACCAGCGGTTTCCACCTGGCGTATCAACTGGAAGAGCGATGTGGTCAGCCTACATACTGCCATTCATTGACCAAGGCGTCCTATATAATTCGATAGATCTAAATGGGCCCTGGCGTGCCTCGTTCGGTGCAAGCCAATCCAACGTTGACGCACAGGACGTATGGCTGGATTTCATGCGATGTCCGTCTGCAAACATTGCCGAACATCAGTTTGACGGAGCTGCAGGCGTCGATCGCGTCCCCAGTTGTTATATTGCTTGCGGTAGCGGGCTATTGGACTCTGAAGCTGGCGATTTCCCATGGGCTGGAATGGATGCCTTTGGTGGAATTCGCGGTTCCGATGGAATATTCTTCGCCAACAGCAGCACCTCCATGGCGATGATCACCGACGGAACATCGTCAACGGTTTTACTAGGTGAGACAGTTCCGGATCAGGATCTTGTGGGCACTGACCGCGCTGGCAACGTACAAAAAGTGGACCATTGGTACATCGGCTCCGACGAATTGTCGGACATGGCATCGGTAGGATCGCGCAGGTCAAACGAAAATTCGGAGTGCCTCGGTTCGACTGCCTGCCCAGTCAATTCGCTATGGCTAGGCGAGGCGACGACGATCGACGAAAAGGAACTCTCATTTGGTAGCCGCCACACTCAGGGTGTCAACATGGGGTTTGCCGATGGCCACGTCCAGTTTGTCAACGAAAACGTTTCTG
>CAZORS010000375.1:0-2711 GCA_964582025.1 uncultured Pirellulaceae bacterium
TCGTGGGCTTGATAAACCGTTCCCATTCCCCCAGAACCCAAAACACAGCCCAACCTAAATGGACCGACGTCGTCTCCCGGTTGCAGTTTCCCAGCCGATCCGGATGCTTTGATGACAAACGAAGAGTCATGCGTTTCGTCCAACGCTAATTGGTCAACTCCCTCGGTGACCGAATCGAATTTCGAGCCGCAATGGCTACAAAATTTCGGCGCCGACTCGGCGATGGGCGTCGAGTTACCACACTGAACACAGCAGATAGAATTGTGTTGCGACATGGAGCGAAGTCGGACGTTTACGTTGAAGGCAAAACGTTTTAGGGTATGTTGATCGGATTGATTCTAATCTAACGTTGTGTTCGCTGAACCGACATCTTCATCGAATTAAAAATCCGGATATCCGGCATTTGTGCGTAAGTTTCAAATTTGACTTGTGGACAACCGAAAATTTTAGAATTGGCACCGCACAACTTTCACTTCAAGAGACATCATCGTGGCCGAGCGATCCAAATATCAACAGAACATCATCAAGAACTACTACGAGAATCGTGAGAACATCGCGCTTCAGCGCGTGCAGGAACTAGTGACGGAATTGTTCCTTGCTGAGGGAAAGAAACGCGAGACTCAATGGGATCGCTTGGAGAAGCATTTGCTGAAGCTGGAAGTCAAACAGGCAACCATCGATAGCCTTCGTAAAAAGGACGATCCGCAACTGGTCGCGAAGCTGGCGGAGCGACTTGGGAAAGAAATGGAATAGGTTAGCGATCACCCTCTCTGGGAGGGTCTGAGCCTAAGCGACGGGGAGGGTGCAGATGTTAAAGCTGTCCAATGGAAAATGCAAAAATGCCGCTGGCTAAGCGGTCAATGCGCGTAACAGTTCCGGAGGAACGACATGCATTAGCCCCGGATGCAAATCCGGGGGCCCGGGCTGTACGCGACAATTGAATCGTGAAGCGATGGCATGATTGAACGTTGTGGCATTGCCTCTCCTTGTGCCGTCGCTCCGCGACTCCTGTGTCACTACTTTGCCGGTCCATGGACTCACGTCCATGGCTAATACATGCCGTTCCTACGGAACTAAAACAAATCCCAATAGCCGGTCTGCGCAGAAATGTGAGAGTGTGCCCATTAAAGTTCGTGAAGAGCTTCCAGAGGGACAGCGATGCACGGTCTCGGAGAGACCGTGCTACTATCGAACGTCTAGTTTTCGCAAAACCGGTAACCAATGCCGCGAACCGTTTCGATACGATCGGCGGACCCTTCCAGTTTCTTCCTTAGCGACCGAATGTGGACGTCAATCGTTCGTTCAAGGACAATCGCGTCGGTTCCCAACGCTGAATCAATCAACTCGGATCGATCGAACGCTCGACCAGGTTGGCGAATCAGCGTGTCGAGCAAGCGGAACTCGCTGGGAGTCAGGTCAAGGACTTTTCCATCAAGCAGTGCGCGATGTTTAATGCGATCGATGGTGATGCCGCCGACACTGATCATGTCGTTGCCGTCGCCGTTTCGTTCGTTTCGCCTGAGAAGTGCTTTGACCCGTTCTAAAAGAACCCGGACGCTGAACGGTTTGGTTACGTAATCGTCAGCTCCGACAGAAAAGCCGACGACCTGATCCGTTTCTTCGCCCTTGGCGGTGAGCATTATAATGGGAGTGTTTCTTGTCGCAGGTTCGCTTCGAAGCTGCCGGCAAACCTCGACTCCATCAATGATTGGAATCATCACGTCGAGCAAAACCAAATCGGGTGCTTTGGCTCGCGCCTGGTTCAGTGCGTCTTGGCCATCCATCGCGCAGGAGACGTTGAAACCTTCGCCGTTGAGGTTGTACTCCAACACACCAGCGAGGGCTCTGTCATCCTCGACAACCAAAATGTTCTTGGCAGACATCTATTGGCGATCCCCGTTTGGGTCAGAGATATGTTTGATTTTTTCATGGTGGTGGCGAACGATCTCTCCATCAATGTAGTAGATCATGTCTTCGGCAATGTTCTCTGCGAGGTCAGCGATCCGTTCGACCTGTCGTGCCGCGGTGAAGCAGTGCAGCGCAGGTTCGACGATTTCGGAATCCTGCTTCATCAAATCTCTCAATTCCGAAATCACCGAAAGATGATAGTCGTCGACCGAAGCATCGAGTTTGATGACGTCTTTCGCCAATTCGAGATCCGTGTCAACAAACGAGTCGAGTGACATTTTGACCATCAGACAAGCTTTGTTGACCATCTCTGGCAAATGGTCCGGAATCGGAAAATAGGGATAGGCGTGAACGTCTCTGGCTCTAGAAGCAATGTTGCAAGCGAGGTCTGCAATTCGTTCGAGATCCGAATTGATTTTCAGAACCGTTGTCAGCCTTCGTAGGTCGGCGGCGACGCACTGATGCAGTGCCAGAATTTTCAAACAGTCTTCTTCGATTTCGACTTCGCGTTCATCGACTTGAACGTCTGAGGCAATGACTCCGTCTACCAGCTCGACCTTTTGGTTGCACAGCGCGTCCTTGGCAAGGTTGATCATCCGTTCAACATCACCAAAAAGTGACATCAACTTCCTGTTGAGCTGTTCGAGTTCGCGTTGTAAGTGCTTTGACATGTGTCCGTACGTGCTGTTTTGTAAAGTTTAGCGTTCTGATCACCCTCGGTTTGGGAGGGTCGTGAACGAGGAGTGAGCGGCTGCTTGTGTTTTCGATGGCCAAGCTTTAAACCTACGCGCCCTCCCCGTCGC
>CAZORS010000376.1:0-2706 GCA_964582025.1 uncultured Pirellulaceae bacterium
GCTCCCGGCGAAATGAAAGCCAGCGGTGGCCGTGCGTCCAAGTTAACGCAAGCCCTTGGGATCGTGTGGGACTACGATCAAGTTGTCTTCGACGCGAATAACCCGCATCCAGAGTTTTCAAATCTGCCATACGAGTACGTGTTTGCGACGCGTGACAACAACGATGACGCGTTCTCCGCCGATCACGTTGCCACGAAAGGCTTGCAGGAAATCATCGCGATCTATTCGGGCTCCGTTTCGAAAAGCAATTTCCCTGAGGAACGCGAAGTCGAGTTCACTCCTTTGATCACCACTTCCCCAGAGTCCGGCGTTTTGCGATGGAATGAGTTCGTCGATGAAGGCGGATTCAATATGTTCAGCATGCAAGCCGCAGCGAATCCAAAACGAAATCCTGTTCGAAGAATGGACTCCTTTGCTCACGCTCTGGCGGCTCAAGTCAAGTCGGACAAGGACGATGATAAAGTCAACGCGATCTACGTTGCCGACATCGACATGATTTCAGACTTCTTCTTTCAAGAACGAAATCTCGGCAATCTTGGCATCGAGTTTGACAACGTTTCCTTCGTGCTCAACGCGGTCGATTCGCTAGTCGGTGACGATTCCTTCATTGATCTGCGAAGCCGCCGAGCAAAACACCGAACGCTGACTCGGGTCGAATCTCAAAAACGAGTGTTCCTCGAAGAAGCCAACAGCGCCGAGTCAAAATCGGACGCCGAAGCGATTGCCGAACTGGCAAAACGTCGTAGCGAACTTGGCAAGCGTGTGAAAGAGATTCAGGAAAACGAAAACCTCGATCCGATTGCCAAGGCCCAGATGCTCAAGGCGGCTCAGCAAGCCGAACAGCAACGCTTTAGCCTTGCGGAGGCTCAGATTGAACAACGCAAGAACGACGAGATTCGCAAGATTCGGGCTCAAACGAATCGGCAAATCAAGTCGCTCGAATCCGGAATTCGAAACTGGGCGACTTGGCTTCCAGCGGTTCCGGCCATGTTGATGGGATTGATTGTTTTCTTCCAACGTAACAGCGCGGAGAAGAACAACATCGTCAGCACACGTCGACGCGACGCCGACGAGAACTAGAGAACGTTTTGCAACCGGCGAGCATCGCTTAACGGGCTGCTCCGCAACTTCAACTTGAGGCCTGAGAACCTCCACGAAACCTTCAGGCAGCAAGCCTCACCGCGATGCCGCCGGTTGCATTTTTCATTCAAGAAAACAGGTAGTGGGATTCGCCAGAATTCCTCTGATATTGAACTACCTAATCATGCGAAAGGATTTCTGGCGAAATCCACTACAGACAAAGGACTTGAACACGGGAGTGAAAAAAATGTCATCAACCATTGATTCAAAACCTGAACTGAACCCCTCCGACAACGGACACACCAAACCACGTTTCACATTCAGTCAACTTTTCCCGGCTGGCGTTCGCCAAACCTTCGTCGGGCCCAATCGGGCTGGCTGGACAACGACAAGCCTTTACATCGCCGGCGCGGTTCTGTGCCTTGGCGTCACGTCGGGATTTGCTTGGCTGAACCGGCCTGCAGAAATCGCTGAGTTTGGAAAAGTCGGACAGCAATTCTTCGCTGAGTTCGTTGATCCGACGCTGGCGACGTCGTTGGAGTTGTCAACTTTCGACGCGAAGGCTGTCGAGCCGCGTGACTTCAAGGTGGCTAAGTCCGACAACGGCCAATGGGTCATCCCATCGCACCACGACTATCCAGCAGACGCGGAATCGCAGTTGGCCGACACGGCCAGTTCCGTCATCGGGGTCGAGCGTGGGGCGATGGTGACTCGCTGGTCGGCTGATCACGCAAAGTACGGCGTCGTCGATCCCAAGCAGGATACGCTGGGCGTCGATGAGGTCGAAGGCGTTGGCCAGCGGTTGACGCTGCGAGGCGATAACGATGCGGCGTTGGCTGACTTCATTGTCGGTAAACAAGTCGAGGGCGAGTTTGACCAGTACTACGTCCGTCATCCTGAAGAAGACGAAGTTTACATCACCACGTTGAATGTCGATCTTTCGACGAAGTTCACTGATTGGATCGACACAGATTTATTCGACGTTAACTCCAGCGACGTGCGGCGAGTGACCATCAACGATTATTCTTTCGACGAACTTAGCGGCAAGCTGACCAACAGCCAGATCACGGCCCTGACGCGCGAAGATAGCGGCAACGATTGGCAGCTTGATTCATTGGATGCCGAGAAAGAAGAGATCGAAACCGATGCCGTGCGAGATACGCTCAGTGCGATTGCGACGTTGAAGATCGCTGGTGTTCGACCCAAGCAGGTCGGCTTGACCCCTGATCTGCAGCTTGATCGCGATGCTTTGAAATCGCAGTCCGGTGTCGAGCGTTTGCAGGCGGACTTGTTGTCCAGCGGCTTTATCCTTCAACCGTCCGAAGATGGCGACAAAGATCAGTTGAAACTGATCGCTCGCGAAGGTGAGCTGATGGCCGGAACAAATGAGGGTTTGGTTTACAAGCTGCATTTCGGTCGTGTGTTCACCGGTAGTCAGGAAGAACTCGAAGTCGGATTTGTCTCGACGTCCGCTCCGCGTGAAGACTCGGCGGATTCAGATGTCGCCATCACCGACGATGAAGAGGCGGAGGGCGTAAACGAGGAAGAAGCTGCTTCGTCAGATGCTGACACAAACCCCGGCCGCTACGTTTTCGTCCGAGTCGATTTTGACCAAACGCTGCTTGG
>CAZORS010000377.1:0-2689 GCA_964582025.1 uncultured Pirellulaceae bacterium
CGCGAGATGGCTATCGACGAATCAGCATCGTGCCATTGTCGGCAACTGGCAACAATGGACGATCGTATGATCGATAGTAAGATCGTCCTTGAGGACGGAACGCGAATCCGACGTAGAGGTTGAACGAGTCTTCAACTCGTGTTGCTCCAAGATTCGTGTTCGGAGCTGCCTCATCGCTGAGGTAATAGGCGACTCCCGCCTGCAAGGCCATGTATTGAGCAACCGGAAGGTCAAAGTCTGCTCCGATGGCAAAGTGCTCTTCACTGGTCCATCCTGCAAAGATTTCTTCCCATCCACCTGTGGCGACTACTTTTCGCAAGAAGATGCGGTAGTTTTCGTCGGTCGTGGTTGTGAGCCCAGTGAATGGCGTGCCGCCAAAGGTGCCCGAGCTGGTATCGTTCTGTTGACTACTGGTGAATCGGAATCCTAGTGCGGCTCCTGTCGGGTAAGCCCAGCTGACTTCTCCGCGAAGCTGTGCGATATCCGATTCCGCGAAGAACTCTTCTGACAGGACATCGACTACCAGTCCTGCTTGCAATCCGTAGTCGACCCGACGATACAGGCCGGCTGTGATGAAGAGTTGATCACGGCCTATATCTGAGAATTCGTTTCCAGAAAAGTTCGATTGAACATTTCGAATTCCAAACTGTCCGGAGATGCGACCGCAGAAAAGACGACAAAGCGGAATGCCTAAATTGAATCCGGCATAGGCTCCGAAGTTGCTGTCTTGCACCAGATCAGTACCAACAGGACTTGAGAATGCAGGGTGGCGAAATGCAGTTGCTCCGAAGAAGTAGCTACCTGTTCGCAGGGCTCGACCGAGTGAACTCGCAAGCGGCCCAGTCCAGCAGGCGCCTTCTGGGCATCCGCCGCGTCCGCAACAGTCATCAACAAAGTAGCTGCCAGAGTCTCCGCATGAATCACATCCGTCTAGAGTAACTTCGTTTCCATAAACGACTTCTGATTCCATTGGTCCACCAATGACGTTGCCCGTCATGATCGGTTGAGACAAAACCGTCTCTGCCATGATCGGTGCTCCGCCGTCGACAATACTGCCTTCGGTAATTAGCTGTGCGGTGCGAGTGTGACGCGGTTGATACGTTCGCGCTGTGCGTGCGACTGGCGTGCTTGCAGTTTGCGCCGGCACGGCTTGTCGAACAACCCGCTGATCGTTTGATGCAACGCGAATCGGTTGAGCCTCTACTTGTTGTGCCCGCATTTGGCCTCGTGCTTGAGCCTGCTGCATCGCTGCCACTCTGGCTTGATACTGCGCTGATGCGGTGCTCTGAGCTTCTGCGTTTGCAGCGGTTATCGTCGCAACAACAAGCGTTAAACTGAATAGCGTGTGTTTTGTTTTTGGGGAAAACATCGGATCATCCTGTCCTGAAACTGAGTTACGCGGCGAAAGCGCATTGCATTTGTCGCGTCTGAAAAGGTATCGGAACCGGCAAGCCTTGGTCTTTCGTAAAAACCGGGATAATCGGAAAAACTCTTTTTTCTTACCTTGTTTAACATTGACGACAGCACTTTTGAATTGTTTACGACACAGGAATCTTTGGCTGCCCGCTGCGAGTTTTGACCGAGAATCGACTGGCTGGCAGAGCCACGTATTCTTCAACATCTGCCCCTCCCGGTTGCTTAGGCTCCGACGCTCCCAAAGGAAGGGTGAATTTGATGCTCCGGCACGGATCAGTGTCAATTGGCCTCGGGTTTACGGATTAGCCAAGTTGATACGAAGAAGTTGACCTGCAGCAATACGTTATCCCTGAAGCTTTCGAGGAGTGTGCCACAGCCCGATATCCAATTGCGACGACGGTATCGAAAGTACGCAAACTACTCATTGACCTGGTCACGCTGACTCTGCCATGAAATCGAATACCATTGTCTGCTTTTTCGCTGTCCTGATCCTCAACAGCTGTTGCTCGCTTGCTGATGCCCAAGTGACCTATTCGATGGGTGATGGTTTCGCTTCTTCAGTGGTCACTCCGTCGGATGTTGGTCCGGCACGCAGAGTTGCTCAACGGGTTCGAGGTAGAGCCGGGCGAATCATTCCGACGTTCGACTCTAATGGAAGGTTCAATCGCGATTCAAACTATTCCTTTAACGAAACCCGTCCGCTAGCGGGATTGTTTGCGCCAGACTTTGAACTGACGGCCAGTGTGTTTGGCGGTTGGAATCGCATTGTTGGATTTGGAGCAGATTCGGACGGCAGCAACGTTTTCGATGATGATTTTGCTGTTGGTATCGCCTACGGACGTCGCCACAACAACCGACTACGAAGCGAGTTTGAGTTCACTTATCGTTCCAATGAATCTACCGCAGAGGTCCTTCCCGCAGTTATTCCCGCGCCATTGACTGGAGAAGTTCGTGTTCTATCGATCATGAAGAACTTCATCATCGACATCGAGGTTCCTTCTGAATTCTTCAAACCATACGTGGGCATTGGAGTTGGATACGCTAACGTGGATGCCGACTTCAATCGAGACAGTGGCGTTGTGTTGCAAAATTCATCCTCTTTCGCTTGGCAGCCAATCGGTGGCGTATCACTGCAGCTAACCGAGATCGCAAACTTCTACGTTGAGTACAGGTATTTCTCAACCACCGATTTAGAAGTGACTCAATTTGGAGAGCTTCAAGACAACAGCACGTACAATGCTCACGATCTATTCATGGGCATGCGGTTTGAATT
>CAZORS010000378.1:0-2676 GCA_964582025.1 uncultured Pirellulaceae bacterium
TCATGCGATCGTACTTCGGCGCAATTTCGCCAAACATGTCTCGAACGCGTTGGTTGGATTTATCGACGGCCATTGAAGGAGTGTTCAGAAGGTGAAGTGTTTTTCGTGGTTGTGGCTTCCAGCCGCAATCGTTAGCTTCGATCGAAACGTTTAAATGACGGCGGCTGGAAGCCACCACCACGCTATTCAAAAAGCCACGCTAACTACACCGACCGAATACGGAGGGTACAGCTTAACGTGGCTCAATGTGATATCTGTCAAATCCGAATTCGGAAAGGACAGTTTTAATGATTGCAGGGCAAATCAGCACGCACGGTGCCGTCAAATTAGCTGCCTCAGCAAGATCCGCTTCGAGAGCCAGAACCCATGGAAAACATTGGTGAACGGCTCGTTGCGTTGTCAAAACCGCCTGGTGGAGCGTACGGCGATTCACCTCCTCGAGCCTGCAATTTTTCTAGCTGCGACGAATAGTCCAGGGTCGACGGAGGAAACACCGGAGACGATGCGAGGCCGCCGCTACCAGCAGTACATCCGGACATCGTCAACGACAGGCTCGCCACGACGACGAGCAGAAAATAAGAGTTCAAAATTTTACGCATGGCACTTCCGTGTGTTCCGTTTTTTCGTGGCATTGGATTGCTCAGTACGATTCTTGGCAACCAATGGTTCAACACAGTTAGCAACTGTGCCCCGATGTGACTCCTCAATCGCTCATTCCTTACTGAATAATCTGAGCGAGTCCATATCGCCCGCAAGGTTTACCAGGCATCGGTATCCAAAGCAACAAAATTCGGTTCGACTGAACGCTATCAATCCGCATCTGAGGCGCCATCAGGGATCTGGAAAGTTTGACTAATCTGGATAACTTAGGATCCACGGAATGGCTCGAACGATTCCGTCACCACCAACTCTCGTGGAAAGAAAACATGAAATTCGCCCATTGTGTTCTCACATTTTCAATCTGCCTTTTCGCAGCTGGAACGGCGATCGCCTTTCAAGCCGAAGAAGGACCCTATCCTTTGGACTCTTCACAGGTCAAAAAACCTGACGTACCGAAAGGCGAGGTTATCAACCGTAATTTTTCTGCCAGCAAGATCTTTCCAGGCACGACGCGAAACTACTCGATCTATGTTCCCAAGCAATACGACGAAACCAAGCCCGCTTGCTTGATGGTTTTTCAAGACGGAACAGGATTCTCCAAAGTAGAAGGTCGGCCCAGCAAAACGCCACTGGTTTTCGACAACTTGATTCACTCGGGCGAGATGCCTGTGACGATCGGACTGTTCATTGATCCAGGAGTTGTTCCAGCTCAAAACGAAAACGCTCAACCGCGTTTCAACCGCAGCTTTGAATACGACGCGATTGATGATCGTTACGCGACGTTTTTGATCGAGGAAATGATTCCCGAGATCCAAAAGGATTATGCGATCAGTGACGACCCGAACGACCGCGGCATCTGCGGATCAAGCTCTGGTGGCATCGCAGCATTCAATGTCGCTTGGCAGCGCCCCGATCAATTCCGCCGCGTCTACACGATGGTGGGAACTTATATCGGACTCCGCGGAGCTAATGAGATGTCCGTGCTCGTTCGCAAAACCGAACCCAAACCGATTCGCATTTTCTTGCAGGACGGAAACAAAGACTTGAACATTTACTGCGGCGATTGGTGGGTTGCCAATCAAGGCATGTTGTCGGCCCTGAAGTTCAGCGGCTATGAAGTGGATCATGTGTGGGGCGAAGGGGGTCACAATCGAAAGCACGGAGGAGCTGTGCTTCCCGATGCGATGCGTTTTATCTGGAAGGACTGGCCCAAGCCGGTTGAAACGCATTTCGACAAATCAAAAAGCCGGGCACCAGAAATGCTGGTCGATGGTGAAGGCTGGGAACTGGTCAGCAAAGGGCACAAATATTTGACGGGGCTGGCGTCTGACGCCGACGGCAACGTTTACTTTTCTGATCGTAAAAAAGGTGAGCTGTTTGTTGTGACCAAAGATGGAGAAGTGAAGCAGATCGACAATGGCACGTCCAGCGAAAAATTGACTTCAATCGCTTCTCACCCCAATGGATCGTTGTTCGTTGCCCAAAATGGTTCAATCTTTGAGCATCCAGGTGGAGATTCGACCGCATATGAAGTGAACGCAAATGCAATGGTTGCGGCGCACGATGGCACGCTATATTTCACCAACAAAGAATCTAAGTCTGTTTGGATGCAAAAGGGGTTCAAAAAACCAAAGCTCGCCGTGGAAGGACTGTCCGGTGCACACGGCATCACGCTTTCGCCAGACCAGACATTGGTTTACGTTTCCGATTTCAACGGCCGCTACGTTTGGTCCTGCGTTCGAAAAGAAGACGGAACGTTGACTCACGCTCAGCCTTACTTTCACATTCACTCACCACCAGCCGCCGTTGACATGCGGACACGGAGTATGGGAATGTGTGTCGATAAAGATGGCTGGGTCTTGGTCGCCACGAAAATGGGAATTCAAATTTGCGACCAACCCGGACGCGTTAACCTGATTTTGCCGCCGCCGATTGGAGCCAACAGCCCGACGAATGTCATACTCGCTGGTCCCGACCAACAAACGATCTACGCAACTTACGGTGGTAAGGTCTTCAAACGCAAAACAAAACTGACGGCAGCCCATCCCTGGGCGAAACCCGTCATGCCTCCAAAAC
>CAZORS010000379.1:0-2673 GCA_964582025.1 uncultured Pirellulaceae bacterium
TTGCGAGATGAGGTTTTTGAACGCTTCTTGGCCATGGTTTTATCGGTGAAGAGTCGTGGCACGGTGGTCTGGACCGTGATTTGATAAACGATGGAGACCACCATTCCACGTTATGAGTGACACGCCATCGTAGCAGCGAAATTCTCAACGACACGGGAGAACTTTGTGAAATTTTTCCCAAAGTCCAGGACGGCTGCTTGTCGCAGTTTGGAGGCTCAGATAGATTGACGCACGATTCGAAGGAATTGATGGTTTTTCCGGGCGAAAAAGCGAAATGACGCGCGACAACTCGCTACCTGAACAGCCTTCAAAAGATACTCGTTCGTCGCATGTAAAAGCGATGGATAAGGTCTCACAGATCACTTCAATCAGCCTTTGCTTTGCGATTCCGATCATTGCCGGCTACTACCTCGATCAGTGGCTAGGCACGAAGATATTGTTCACGGTCCTGTGTCTGTTTTTTGGAATGGCTGCAGCCGGAGTTCAGTTTCGTCGCTTGCTGAAGACCTTGGATCGCGAATCGAAGCAGGCTCGAGAGAAATACAAGTCCACCAGAAACAAGTAAGCGATCTTCGAAAGATCAATGTCGGAAACCACCTCCATTCCTTCAGCAAAGTCTCCAGAGAAATTCTCTGCGAGTGACTCCATCGTTTGCCGCGAAGGCATCGTTGGATTGGTTGTTCGAGGAGTGATTGTGACGGCAGTGATTGCTGTTGCGACCGCAGCGATGGTGGCGGCTCACAGTTGGGAGCTGGCTTTCCAGAGTCTTTCGGTCCGAGTGTTGGTCAGTATCGCGGCGGTTGTTTGGTTCGCGATGATGCTGGGTTTGGTGTTCAGCGAGTACCCTCGCGGCGATCAAGCTGCAATGTCTCGAGTTGGGTTAGCGACATTCTGTCGCACAGGAATTCCGCTACTCGTGGTTTTGGTGGCCGTTAACTATGCTACGCGGCTTAATTCGGTCGCGATAAGCGTCGGGATTTTGTACGCAGTTGGGCTCGTGTCGAGTCTGGCATTGGAGATTTCGCGTTTGGGATTTCCCCTGATGTGTCGACAAACTGGATGAGGAAGCCGTGCGTTTAGTCGAAGACGAAAAACACGATGAAAAACACGACGATCATGACCACGATCATGACGTTAAAGATGGTGCGCACACAGGTGAAGATCACGCTGCCGACGGCCATGATCATGCCGGCGATCACGCCCACGCAGTTGCGAAAGACCCATCTGAATACACATTAGAAGACGGGCAGTCAGTCTTCCTAGATCCTGCTCACCTGTTCCACCACGTTCAGGACAGTTACGAGTACGAGCTTCCCAAGTTTATGGGGCTCAAGAAAAACGAAGAAACTGGTGAGCTGACCAGTTCGATTGGTGTGCCTCCTCTCACGTTGTTGCCAAAAGGCTACGGCAAGATGAGCAAGTTCATGTTCAACGAGCTGATCGTTGCATTGATCTGTGCTGGCCTGTTTATTTGGCTCGCTGGCAAAATCCGAACCGGCGATCGTCCTAAGGGTCGCATTTGGAATCTGCTCGAGACTTTCGTGGTTTTTGTTCGAGACGAGATCGCCAAGCCAACGATCGGCGAGCACGACTACAAGCGATTCCTTCCATTTCTCCTTACATTGTTCTTCTTTATCCTTGGCTTGAATCTGCTGGGAATGATTCCGTTCGTCGGAAGTGCCACGGGTTCGATTGCTGTAACGGCGGCTTTGGCCTTGGTCACGTTCTTGGTCGTGGTTGGATCGGGTATGCAGAAAATGGGAGCCGTTGGGTTCCTTAAAGCTCAGGTTCCACATATGGAATTGCCTGGAGCGATGAGCATGGCTCTCGTTCCCCTGATGTTTGTTATCGAAATATTTGGCTTCCTTGTGAAGCATGGCGTGCTGGCGATTCGTCTGTTCGCGAATATGTTTGCCGGCCACCTTGTGTTGGCGATTTTCCTTGCGTTTATCGGAGTGGTTTCAACTTCGGGGCTGTTTTATGTCGTGTCCCCGATTGCTGTACTTGCTGCGATCGCGTTGAGTTTGTTGGAGTTGTTCGTTGCCTTTTTGCAGGCTTACGTTTTCACGTTCCTTGCATCGTTGTTCATCGGATCCGCTCAGCACGCTCACTAAACTTGTTCACTACTTTTCAGCCGCTGGCTGTTTTCAAACTAACTTTTGAACTGTTGTTCACAAAATTGACGGAGATTTTTCAAATGTCTAAATGGTTGATGCTTTTTGCATTCTGTGTTTTCGGATTGATGTGCTCACCTGCGATGGCTCAGGAAGCTGGTGCGGGTATTGTTGCTCAGACATCTATCCCGGGCATCGCTGCCGTCGGAGCTGGTCTGGCGATCATCGGTGCTGGTCTTGGTATCGGCAAGATTGGCGCTTCCGCTTGCGAAAGCATGGCTCGCCAGCCTGAGATGGCCTCTAGCGTTCAGACTGCAATGATTATTGCTGCGGCTCTGATCGAAGGTGCTGCCTTCTTCGCGTTGATCGTTTGCCTGATCAAGTAACCCGTTTCCTGATTTGATTCGCGCTGCGTTTGCGGTGGAGTTTCTTATGGTTTTAAATTTTGCTGCTTTTGTAACGCCGATCTTGGCTGAAGCTGGTCACGGGAAGCCGAACGCGCTTTCGTTTCCGGTTGATCTTGGCCTGTGGACGTTGATTGTGTTTCTTGGTTTGTTGG
>CAZORS010000380.1:0-2663 GCA_964582025.1 uncultured Pirellulaceae bacterium
ATTCTCGTTTTCCTGCCGCTGTTCGCGATCTCGGGTGTCGCCGGCCGGTTGTTCGAGCCGCTTGGGGTGGCTTATATCGTGTCGATTCTTAGCTCGTTGTTGGTTTCGCTAACCGTCACGCCGGTGCTTTCCTACTACTTGCTGCCCACGTCGAAAACGACTCACAGCAGATCCGATGGTTTGTTGCTGCGATTGCTCAAACGGATTTGCGGTTACCTCGTGCGCCTAAGCATGGCGATCCCCGGTCCACTGCTGTTGGTGACTTGGGTTGCCGTCGCGATCGCTGGAATTCAATTCGCAAACCTCGGCAGTAGTTTCTTGCCAGAGTTTGACGAGGGAAGCGTTCAAGTTAACGTAACGCTTCCACCCGGTTCGTCGCTGGATGCATCGAATCAAGTCTCATCAACGATCGACGCCAAGTTCCGGAAGTTGCAAAAAAGCCCGGACAATCCCGATGGCGAGATTCTGCATTTTGTCCGTCGCACCGGTCGAGCCGAAATGGACGAACACGCTTCGCCAGTCAACGTTGGCGAGTACATCTTGAGCATGAATCCTGACGTGCATCTCCAACGTGAGGAGGTGATCGACAAGCTGCTGGCGGAAATTAAAGTTGAAGTTCCTGGCGTCGACATCGAGGTTGAACAACCGCTGGCACACCTCATCAGCCACATGGTATCCGGCGTTTACGCTCAAATCGCGATCAAGATCTATGGCGATGACTTAAATAAGCTTCAGGAGCTTGCCACGCGAGCAAAAGCAACAATCCAAAGTGTCGATGGCGTTACGGAACCGATTATCGAACCGATTCGCCAAACGGACGAGCTTCACATTCGTCTTCGATCGGCAGATCTTGCTCTCAACGGGGTCACCCGAAGCTACGTGGCAAAGATTCTACAGACAGCGTTGCAGGGCGAAGTCGTTTCGCAAGTCCTCGATGGCCAACGTCGTTTTGATCTGCTCATCCGACTGGAGGAACAATACCGAACGGATTACGCAAATCTGGAACGGCTTCGCATCGACCTTCCCAATGGTCGTGGACAAGTTGAACTTAGCGATCTCGCCGACGTTGAAGTTGGCTCTGGCCCCAATTCGATCAATCGAGAAAATGCGCGTCGAAGAATCGTGATCCGCTGCAACACGCAGGGCCGCGATCTTTCCAGTGCGGTCAACGAAATTCAGCAACGGCTTGATGGCAAATTAAACTTGCCGCAAGGCTACTTTCTAGAATTTTCGGGGCAATTTGAAAGCCAGCGAAAAGCAACTCGGACGATTTTGATCCTGAGTGCAGTTTCGATCGTTGGCATGTTTATCGTGCTGATGGTGTTGCTGCCTTCGGTTCGAATCGTCTTGCAAATTTTGAACGCACTTCCGACCGCGTTTATCGGCGGCGTTTTGGCACTTGTCATCACCGGACAAGACCTGACCGTTGCCAGTCTGGTTGGATTCATTTCGCTTGGCGGAATCGCGGTTCGCAACGGCATTCTGTTAGTCACTCACTACATCCATTTGCTGAAAGAAGAAGGCGAGGAGTTCTCAAAAGAAACAATCCTTCGCGGAAGTCTGGAACGATTGGCTCCAGTACTAATGACCGCATTAACTGCCGGAATCGCACTTGTTCCGTTAGTGCTTGGCGGGCAAGAACCGGGACGTGAAATTCTGTATCCTGTCGCCACGGTAATTCTTGGCGGTTTGTTTACATCAACCTTTTGCGAGTTCCTGATTCACCCCGGTTTGTTTTGGAAGTTCAGCGGCAAGGACGCAGTGAAAATTGCAACCAAGGATGAGTTTGATGAAATTTAGTTAACGATACGAAAGAACCGCCGTTCAAGTGTTTTTCCTTGATGGCATATTCACACGAAGGAGATTTAGTAATGAAGAAATTTCAGTTTTTGTCATTGTTGGCAGTCGCGGTATTCACGGTTGCGGTGGGCTGTGATTCCCAAAAACCCGATTCCACTTCCGGTGGATCCGATTCGGGCGAACACGTTCACGAAGACGGGACGGTTCACCACGGGCACGACGATCACAGCGTGGAAGGTCATACTCACGGCGAGGGGCCGCATGGCGGAACCATTGCCGATTGGGGCGGCGGCACGTTCCACGTCGAATTCACTGTCGACCACGACAAACAGCAAGCGACGGCATACATCCTTGGCAATGACGAAAAAACACCAACACCAATCGACGCCGAAGAAGTCACGTTGTCCATCAAAGATCCGGCCTTCACGGTCTCCTTAAAACCCAGCCCGCAAGACGGTGAATCTGAAGGCAACGCATCACGGTTTGTTGGCATCCACGAAAACCTTGGCACAGCCAAAGACTACGAGGGCTCGATGTCGGGCGTCGTCGACGGAACTCCCTATTCCGGCAACTTCAAAGAGGGGGCTGAAGATCACGATCACTAGTCGTTCGAACGCCTAGGCAAGCAGATACCAAACGAAAAACACTCTTGCCGGACTGCATCAGAGTCTACGTAGACTCCGAAGGTACACGGTTCGGCAGGCCTTTCTTCTGCGACTTTACTCGAAGCATAATTTCGCTAGACGCTATCCGACCACCATTTGCCAAATCGAGCCGAGTCAATTTCCGACAGAGAAGAAACCGATGTTCTTAACATCGCTAGAGGGAGCCATTGCCGCTGCAATTATTAGTCCCGCTGCAAT
>CAZORS010000381.1:0-2601 GCA_964582025.1 uncultured Pirellulaceae bacterium
AACAAGAACAATATTCGGCTCGAGATCATTGGCCGTCGAGAACGTATTCCGGAAGAAGTCCAACGGGAGATGGATCGTAGCATCGAACTGACGTCGAATAATACGGGGACCTTGTTGTGTCTTGCGATCAACTACGGCGGTCGAGCAGAAATCGTCGACGCGATTCGCAGTATCACTCGCCGCGTGAAAGAAGATGGACTCGAAGTCGACGCGATCGACGAACAGATGGTGTCTGATCATCTCTACACGGCGGGCATGAGCGATCCAGACTTGATGGTGCGGACTGCTGGCGAAATGAGAATCAGCAATTACTTGCTGTGGCAGTTGAGTTACGCCGAACTTTGGGTGACGCAAAAGTATTGGCCGGAATTCAGTACAGAAGATCTGAGGACCGCGATCGAGGATTACTCGAAACGCAAGCGTCGCTTCGGCGGCTTGAACCGAACGACCGAAGAGAAACCTGATCAACAGGAGTCATCGTGCTAGGTCGTCGACTGGCCTCCGCGGCGGTATTGATCACGACGATGATCCTTTTGCTGTGGGCCGATTTTACACTCGGTGAAGCAGCGTGGTTTGGCCGATCTGGCTTGCTGCTGGCGATACTCTGCGTGATTATTTCGACTGCGGCCGGCGACGAGTTCCACCGATTGTGGAAAGGTACTGGCTGTCATCCATCGTGGTTGATGATGTTGGGGGCTGCGGCGATGGTCAGCATGTCCAACATTCCCGTTTTGTGGAAGCAGTACCCTGCTGACTGTCCGATCGGAAGGTTAGGGTGGGTTCTGTCAGGCATCGGTGCGGCAGTGTTGATCGCTTTTGTCTACGAGATGCTTACGTATGATCCTGAGTCTGCAGTCAGCGAATCGAAACGCGGTGAAGTCGCGACTCGGATCGCCAAAAGTTCACTAGCGTTTGTTTACATCGCGATGCTGTTCGGGTTTGTGTTGTCGCATCGCCAGATTCAGGACAGCAATCATCTGGGCGTAGCGGCGATCGTATTGGTGATCACGACCGTAAAATTGTCCGATTCGTTCGCTTACTTTGTTGGCAAGTCGATTGGGAAACGGAAAATCGCACCGAAGCTCAGCCCGAACAAAACCGTCGAAGGTGCCGTTGGTGCGATCGTAGGCGGAATCGTTGGCGCTGCGATCGTTGTGTTTCTTGTGAGTCCTTACATCTGCTGCGTTACGGTGCCGAAGCCTTGGTGGTGGTTCTTGCTGTACGGTGTTGCGGTTACGCTGGCCGGCATGTTTGGCGATCTGGCCGAGTCGCTTCTTAAACGCGATGCCCAGATTAAAGACTCGAGCAGTTGGTTGCCCGGGCTTGGTGGAGTCTTGGATGTTATCGATTCGCTTGTCTTCGCTGCTCCGGTTTCGTTTGTGATCTGGCTGATTGGTTAGTTGGCTGAAGGCGATTGGTCAATTCACTCGCTTGCGCTTTTTGAAGTTGCACTGATTTTTAGTCACGTAGTGACGGCATGCTTTAGCCTCGGACGCAAGTCCGGGGGAAATTTTCAAAACTTGCGCTTCGGGCTTGTACTTGCTAAGATGGACATGAACTGCCTGTCCCTTGAGAGCCGACTATGTTTCGAAGTTTCGGATTGCTGTCCTCGCTAGCGCTTTTCTTGCTGAGTCTGTTAAGCAGCCATGCTATGGGTCAGGATGAGTCGCAAGAGATTCCGAATACTCAGAAGGAATCAATTCCTTTCACGCCGCCGCACAAGGCGTTGGAAGCGATCGACGTTCCCGAAGGCTTTGAAGTCACACTCTTCGCCCACGAACCAGACGTCCATCAACCCATTGCGATGACGTTTGATTCAAAAGGACGTTTGTGGGTCGTGGAGAACTATACGTACTCGGATCGTAAGGAGAATTTCAACAACGAGCTCTTCGATCGAGTCGTAATTTTTGAAGACGAAGACAACGACGGGAAATTCGACACGCGAAAAATCTTTTGGGACAAAGGAAACAAGCTCACGGGTATCGAACTTGGTCGCGGTGGAGTTTGGTTAACGGCGGCTCCCGAGTTCATTTTCATTCCCGACGCCGATCGTGATGACGTGCCCGACGGACCACCGAAAATAATTCTTGACGGGTTCGAAGACGATGTGATTCGACACAATCTGGTTAACGGTTTGCGTTGGGGCCCGGACGGCTGGCTCTATAGCCGCCACGGAATTCAGGCGGTTTCGCATGTTGGCAAACCGGGTTCCACGATGTCGCAGCGGACTCCGATGAACTGCTGCATCTGGCGTTACCATCCGGAACGCGATGTTTTCGAAATCGTGGCCGAAGGTGGAACCAATTCGTGGGGATTTGACTTCGACGAACATGGCGAAATGTTCTTTATCAATACCGTGATCGGGCACTTGTTTCACGTCGTTCCCGGAGCACGTTACAACCGAATGTATGGCTCGCACTTCAACCCGTACACTTGGCAAACGATTGAGCAAACGGCTGACCATGTTCACTGGGGTTCCGGCGAGAAATGGTTCGACGCAAAAAAGGGTGTCGTCGGCGATGCGGGAACGGGATCCGATGCGACCAACCAAGCCGGCGGCGGACACGCTCACAGTGGATTCATGATTTACCAAGGCGACAA
>CAZORS010000382.1:0-2596 GCA_964582025.1 uncultured Pirellulaceae bacterium
GCGCGAGCTGGCTTGACGGTCGCTTGGTCGACTCAGGTTCAGATCAGCAGCAAAGCGGAACTGGTCGACTGGCAGTTGGTCGTCGACGAAGATCGAGCCACGACTTATTACGTTATCTCTTACGGCAAGCGAAAAGAAGTCATTGCTGAAAACGACCTGAGTCCGTTCGGAGTTCCTTATGGAATCGATGGCGCAAAGCAGGCCGCCGAAGATAGAAAAGAAATCATCGAATATCGACTTCGCAACGACGGTAAGGAAGACGTCAAAGTAGAGATCTCTGATTACTCGCTGCCTCAGTCGACCATGTTTGCATTGGGAGCCAGCGGACAGGTAATCTGCCTCGACGCGGATACCGGAGCCACCAGATGGATTCAGCAAGTCGGCGATCATCGTCTGCCAAGTATCGGTTTGGGGGCCAGTAAGTCTCATGTCGCTGTCGCTAACGGTTCGAGGATTTATTGTCTCGATTTTGACACAGGCCGAGTTCTTTGGACTGGCCAGTGCAAAAATGGAATCGATTCATCACCAACCTGTTCCGAGCAAAACGTTTACGTGCCGCTGGTTAATGGGCGTTTGCAAACGTTTCCCATCGAGCGAATTGGCCTCGAGAGTTTCAATTTGGTTGCCGAAGGCGGTTCTCGTGCTCGACCACTTACGACCGAAAATCACGTCGTCTGGACTACTGAAAAAGGGCACATGAATGTTGCTCCCTTGGGAACACGGCGAACCGTCGAATATCGCTTGAAAACGACAGCTCCGATCGTGTCGCAGGCTGCTGCGTCAGGGGATCGACTTTTCGTTGGATCGCTCGACGGATTCGTCTACGGTGTCAACGAGACGACTGGAATTCTGGATTGGGAAGTTTCCACTGGCCAAGGCGTTTTGAATTCGCCTGTTCCATTTGGCAGTGAACTCTTTGTTGTTTCGCGGGCCAATGAACTTTTCAAGATCAACTCGGAATTGGGCACGTATCCTGAAGGTTGGCAGATGCCGGTGAAAGGCATTAGGCAAATTGCTGGTTTCGGCGCCGAGACCATCTATTGCATCACGTCCAATGGCCGCTTGATCGGAATCAACCGTGAGACACGAGCAGTTACCAAAACGATTGATAATTCAAACATCGAATTGGTGATGCCTAATGGAATCACCGATCGAATGTTCTTCGCAACCAAGGGCGGCTTCATTCAGTGCGTCCACGAAATAAGCAGTTTACGCCCGCGATTCCTTGAGAGAGACCTAGCGGTTGCCAAGGCTGACGACATGAAAACGAAGCGTCGCGATGACGATTCTGCGATCGGCGAAGAGAATCCATTTGGATCCGACGACGCCATGGATGATGAAAACCCATTCGGTTCGGATGATGCTGACGACGACAATCCATTCGGCACGGATTCCGGTTCAGCTGATGAAGACGACGCGGATGACACAAATCCGTTTGGTGACGGCTAATTCTGGCCGGACCTCGGAGCTTCTGGTTTTTCAGCGCCCGACCCTTGACGCTTGGCGACCATTGGGAACAATCATCGCTGCACAGCATGATTGCGTGCGGCAGCATTCCCAAACACTAGTGGCCAAGCGATCAATTTATGGATTCTCCCCAAGTCAAACGCGCCCTGATTAGCGTCAGCAACAAGTTGGGCATCGTCGATTTCGCCATTGGACTGGCTGAAAAAGGCGTCGAAATCTACAGCACTGGCGGAACGCGTAGGCACCTTGAGCAGGCGGGCGTCAAAGTCATTGACGTTTCGGAGTACACGAAGTTTCCTGAGATGATGGACGGCCGCGTGAAGACGCTGCATCCGAAAGTCTTTGCGGGAATCCTAGCACGTCGCAATCGAGCCGACGATCTCGAATCGATGTCCGATCACGATATCGTTCCGTTTGATGTCGTGGTTGTGAATCTCTATCCGTTTGCGGCGACAATAGCGAATCCGAACGTGCTGGTGCAAGACGCGATTGAACAAATCGACATCGGTGGACCGAGCTTGATTCGTGCGGCGGCCAAAAACAGTGACTTCGTGACGGTGGTCTCCAATCCGAACCAATATGCCGAAGTGCTCGATGAGATCAACACGCAGGGTTGCACGACGATTGGACTGCGTCGTCGCTTGATGGCTCAGGCGTTCCAACACACGGCGAACTACGACTTGACGATCGCGGACTATTTCTCTGGCCAAACCGAAGGCGAACAGTTCCCAGCCACGATGACGGTCGTGTTGAATCGCCGATCAGTTTTGCGATACGGAGAAAATAGTCATCAATCGGCTGCGGTTTACAGCAGCGAAAACAATCGCGAAGCCTGTTTGGTTAATTCGCGTCAGCTACACGGAAAGAATCTTTCGTACAACAATTTGCTGGACCTCGATGCGGCGCTCAATATGGTTCGCGGATTCGAGCAACCAGCCTGTAGCGTGATCAAGCACAACAATCCTTGTGGTGCGGCGGTCGCTGAATCGCTAAAGCTTGCGTGTGAAAGAGGTTTTGCTGGCGACCCTGTGAGTGCATTCGGCAGCGTCGTCGGTATGAATCGTTCCGTGGATGGCGAAACGGCTTCGTTTCTTGCGGAAAGCGATCTGTTCGTCGAAGCCATCGTCGC
>CAZORS010000383.1:0-2573 GCA_964582025.1 uncultured Pirellulaceae bacterium
CGTTCCTCCGGAACTAAACCACAGTTTTCAAAGCGACTGCGGACTTTCCGGAAGCAAGGTATACTAAGAAGATCTATTGATGAAGATTTCGAACTAGGACGACGGTGCAACCATGGAGTCGAAGATTTACGTTGCGATTGCTGTTCTGATTTCCGCTTTTGCATCTCCATTCGCCAACGCGGACGATCGCCTCTCGGATACGATCATTCCAATTCTGGAAAACCATTGCTTTGATTGTCATGCTGGCGGCGGCGAGGAAGGCGGCGTTACGTTTGATCACCTAGTTGATGAAGATGATCCCGAGGCGAGCGATCCGAAATTGTGGAACCGGGTGCTGAAGCAATTGCGAACCGGATTGATGCCGCCAATCGATGCAGAGCAGTTGGAGCCCGAGCAAAAAGAAGAGCTACAGGCGTGGATCATATCGGATGTCTTCAAACACGATGCGAAGAATCCTGACCCGGGACGCGTGACCGTTCGGCGGCTCAATCGCGAAGAGTATCGAAACACGATTCGCGATCTATTGAAAGTCGAATTCGATACGACGGTCAACTTTCCGCCAGACGATAGCGGTGAAGGTTTCGATAACTTGGCGGATGTGCTTTCGATTTCTCCAATGTTGATGGAAAAGTATCTCGACGCGGCGCAAGAAATTGCGAATCAAGTTGTTCCCTTGGTCGGTAAGGAGACTCCGTCGCAAAGGTTTGTTGGACGTGACTTCAACGTGCCGGACGAGTGCATTGATGACGACAATCTTTCGATTCCGTTCTATGAACCGCGTACGGCTAAATTGGAATTTGAACTCGAAATGACGCAGCAGTATTCGTTCGATTTCATTCTGGTTATGGCTGAAGAGTACATCGAAAACGCGACCGACGATAATCGCTGCCAAGTAAAAGTGTTCCTTGACGATGAAGATCTGATTAACGATTCTTACAGCCGCGATCCGTGGAAGCGGACCCCGTTTTCCTTCAAACGCCAGCTGACTCAGGGCAAACATTCGATTCGCATCGAGTTGACGCCTTTGACGGAAGAGAAGCAGGGGCGGAAGCTTCAGGTTCGATTCGAGGAAGTGCTCGTTCGAGGTCCATTGCCCGAAAAGTTTCAGGTTGTCCCTGAAAAACATGCCGCGTTCTTCACTGAGCCGATTCCGGAATCGGATGAAGATCGCCGAGCGTATGCCGAGCGAATGATCAGGCCGTTTTTGACGCGAGCTTTCCGTCGGCCGGCAGATGACGAAACGGTGAGTCGGCTCTGCGACTTGGCTCAAGGAATTTGGCAAGACGAAGAGGGCTCTTTCGAGTCCGGTATTCAGCAAGCGATGGTTGCAGTTTTGGCTTCGCCACGATTTTTGTTTCGCGAAGAATTTGCTGCTGATTCTGAATCTGAAAGTCACGTTTTGGTTGACGAGTTTTCGTTGGCGTCCCGGTTGTCTTACTTTCTGTGGTCGTCGACGCCCGACCAAGAGTTACTGAAGTTGGCAGGCGAAAACAAGCTTCGCGAAAATCTGGACGCGCAGCTCCAGCGGATGAAGAGCGATCCCAAATTCAAATCTTTCTATCGCAATTTTGTCGGCCAATGGCTGCAGACTCGTGACGTCGAAGGCGTGTCGATCAACTCGTTTTCAGTGTTGCTAAGAGAAGATCCTGATCCAGAGATTCAGGATAAATTTGAGCGGTTTCGCGAACTGCGAAAAACACAAAAACGGAAGCTCGATGAGAAAGGCAAACTGGAACGCGAAGAACTGCTGACCGTATTGCGGCCAATTTTTAAGAAGGCTGGGAAAATTGAGTTGAGCGAAGGTTTACGTAGGTCGATGCGGCGCGAAACGGAGATGTTGATCGAACACATTATCAATGAGGACAAAAGTTTGACCGAGCTGATTGACAGCAATTACACGTTTCTGAATGAGAGGCTTGCCGAGCATTATGGGATCGAAGGTGTTGAAGGCAGAGAAATGCGTTTGGTTGAGCTACCGGAAGACAGTCTTCGTGGCGGTCTACTGGGACACGGTTCCATGTTGGCGGTGACTTCAAATCCTGATCGAACGTCGCCGGTTAAGCGTGGCTTATTTTTGCTGGAAAATGTTTTAGGAATGCCGACGGGTGCTCCGCCGCCGGACATTCCATCGCTCGAGGCGTCCGAGACAACCGACGATGGCAAACGGGTTACATTGCGAGACGCGTTGGCGATCCACCGTGAAAATGAGCTCTGTAGCTCATGTCACAATCGAATGGATCCGCTTGGGCTGGCGTTGGAGAATTTTGATCCGCTTGGACGTCAACGTCCGGATAAATCAATCGACGTCTCCGGTGAGCTTGTGACCGGTGAGACGTTTGAAAACCTTCGCGAACTCAAGAAAATCCTCGCGACGGACCACAAAGACGCTATTTACCACTGCGTTGCCGAGAAAGTTTTAGTCTTTGCGTTGGGGAGATCTTTGGAATACTACGACGTTCCGACGGTCGATCGCATCGTTGAGCGGGTTAAAGATAGTGGTGGTAGCGGATCTGAGCTGCTGCGAGCAGTCGTCGATTCGGTCGCGTTTCAGCGAATGCGTCATGAAGCGGATG
>CAZORS010000384.1:0-2559 GCA_964582025.1 uncultured Pirellulaceae bacterium
GCGCCAGTTGGATCGAGCCCAACGCGTTCGAGATACTCTTCGTCGCCTTCTTCAACGACATCGTACAGTCCGTAAAACGCACCGTTGCGATACACCATCGTTGGCGCACCGTGCAGCGTCGGAACTCCCGATTCAGTCAACACTTCGTACGCCAACGGATGACGCAGCTTTGATTGATCTGCGTAGTTGGTCAGCAGATTGAAATCGCTCGACTTACCAATGAACGGAATGTCGAATTTCTCACCAGAGTTGGCATCAAAGTCATAAGACTTCTTTGGAAACTCACTTCCGCGTGTCGATTGGCCATGAATATCAACTTGGACGTTATCGTAGAATTGGCCTTCATAGAAAATCGAAGCTCGCGATCCGAAATCTGTATTGGCTGAAGTTGGATTTTGAATAAACCACTGGATGACGGGCAAATCCGTATCGATCGAAGCATCAACCACGACCGCGCCAAAGTATTCAGCTGAATCCAGTGCATCGACGAATCGAGGCGCACGAGACGCATTGCCGGCAGTGTCTTCGGCAGTCACATACCAGCGAACCAATTCTCCTGCCGCCACGCCAGACGTGTTAAAGGTTACGGAGAACGTTCCGTCACCAGCAACCGCATCGCCATTGGTGCCGTTGTCATTCATCGAAATAGTCGTCGTGCCGCCAAACATCACGCGATAATGCAAACGGACCTCCGCGGCATCGACCGGCAAATCGAATTGAGAAACATCAGCCGTAATAGTCGTCTGTTGCCCGAGCGCAATTGAAGTGAAGTCAGTCACATTTTCGATTCGCGGCCCCAGAATCGCCGGTCCCGAATTTGGTTGTTCTGGCGTTGGCGTCGCCAGATAAGTTGGTGCCCCTACTGGCGAATTCGTAAGTAACTGCGGCGACATCAAAAAGTCACTACTTCCAGATGACTCATTGAGTGCGTGAATCGCCAGCGTATTTTTCCCATCGACCAACAGGTTCAGGAAGTTCCCGACCGAACCAGCACTTCCGTCGAGAGCATAAGACTGATATTCCAACGCCAGATCGTCGTCGTGAATGCCGTCCGCGCTGGTATTCCAAGCGAAACCATTGCCCGCATTTTCAGAAAACAAGAACTGACCGTTGAGCCAAACGCCGAAGCCATCGTCGTACTTTGCATTAAACACCAGATTCGTAACCGCACTGGCATCGTCAAGATTGAATTCATTTCGCAAATAGACACTGGTCGTGCCCGATGGAACCGTCGTTTCAATCTCGTCGCTGTAACTGGTGTTGCTGCCCGGGCTGTTTTCGTAGCCAATCGCCGCACGGCCATCGATGAATCCGTTTGCACTGGCATTGAAGTTGTTGTTGTACCAAGTCGTTTCAAAAGAGTTGTCTGTTGGAATCAAATATTGCGCAACGCTATCTCCGTTGATTAACGCTCCCTGTCCGACACCGTAGGAAACATCTGTAATCTGCGCAGGGTAGTCGGTACCGTTTGCACCAAACTCGGAAAGCAAATTCAAATCGGCATCGTAGAGCCCGATGTATTCGCCGCCAGCGCTGAGCTTAAAGTCGGTGTGAAAATATCCGGCAAGATCAATTTCGTTTCGCGAAGAAGCAAAGATGACTTTGTATTCACCGGGCCCAATCACCGATGACGAATTGAACGTCCAACCAATCGGATCGGAGGCGTTGTCGGTCAAGTGATAGCCCAACAGATCGACAGCGGTGTCTCCTTGATTATGGAGTTCGATCCAATCCGGAGCTTCTTCATAGACATCGAGAAAAGAGCCCCGATTCGAAGCAACGATCTCCGAGATGACGACGTCGCCCGCCAGCAAGTTGCGAGGCTCAAGTGCTTCGTAGCTAAACGGATTCTTGTTCGCTTCTCGTTTGGAAGACGTTCGACTCATGAGCAAATTCCAGGAAGGAACAAATGGTGGGCAATGGCGGGCGCCTGCGAATTAACGCTGATGACCATTTTAGCTGCCAAACCAATCAATTCAAAGTCCCATCAATTTGTATGCATGGCATTGTGCAATCTAATATCGGACACCTTGCATTCTTAAGCGAACACGACACTAGCGAGCCAAGACAGCATTCGGAAACGTTGCGATATCAGCTTCGGTAAGACAGTGTTTGTTTAACAACCCTTTCTTATCTCAGGGAGGCCAACATGGCTAACACCAAGGGCAGCGGCCCTGAAGCCGCATATCGACTCGGCAACGTGAACGCAACGATCCGGAGCAATCCCAATGCCCGTGAAAGCAACCGCGAGTTTCGAACTGTTCAGGTTGAACAGCGGTACAAAGACGGTGGCGCATGGAAGAGTTCCAATCGATTTACACTTGATCAACTTCTACGACTGCGTGTGTGCATCGACAAAGCCATCGACCACATCGGTGAGAAGGAAATGGAAAACTGATAGGGTCGCAAATTTTAACAGCAGGCAGCCGTGCACGGCTGCTTGCTTCATTATAGATTTGTGTTGCATGAGAATCCGTGAATCAATGAAGCACGTCGTCGCTGTCCCCTTCGCTCGTACCTCGACTTCGGGAGCATCGGCTGCGTTTAGTTTGAATCAGA
>CAZORS010000385.1:0-2544 GCA_964582025.1 uncultured Pirellulaceae bacterium
ATCACCGCGTCTACGGCGATGGCTTCGTCTGAACGTGGTGAAGATCGTGACAACCTCGACGACGCTACTCGTGATTTTCACCAAACACGAAGAACGTTCTTTCAAACTGCTGATCGGGAATCTGACTTTGTGAATCGAAACGCACCGTCTACAGACCAAGCAGATCACAATTTCAACTTTGGTTTTTACGATGATGTAACAGGTGAGCTGTTGGCTTCTTTAGGCCATCGAAACAACTCGATTGGCGGTCCGCTGCCGGCCGTTGTCGCTCGTCCCGAACCACTTGGAGATCTAGTTTGGCTGAACCGACCTCTGGCCAATGCGATGGAATTGGTTCATGTACCAATTTTTCCTAACGGCGGAATTGGCGCACAACGATCGTTGACGTTGTTAGACCATTTCAATCGCTGTCGATCAATTGATGAAATCGAAGCGCTAGATGCTGCAACTTCAACACCTCAAGAAATCTTCGCTTACTATTTTGGGGACGACAAATTCGGGCACCTCATGGGATTTGGAGGCATGAGTCCCGCAGCTGGAAGTAGTGGTGAACCGGGATCAGCGAGCACGACACCAGTTCGTCGCGCTCCAACTCAGGCAAATCGTTTTGACCTGATCTTTGACGTTGCTCACGTACCATCAAAGTTCCAAGGGCTCCGTACGTGGCTTGACGCGTCTGATACAGCAGGCTTCACAGCGACGCCAGCCATGGCAGTGGATGGCATGTTCTTTAATTTGCGTGCCCCGTATCACAGCCTTCCTTCGTTCCGCGAACCTGGAAAAATCAATCTGAATTCCTTAACTGAAGGCGACGTTTTAACTGCTCTGGAGGGCGGATTTTCATCTCGAACCGCAGGTTACACCGCATTTGAGGCAGTTAGAGATACACCCAACTCCGACAACTCCAGTGTTTCGGATTTCCTTGGACGTTACTTGCCGGCTTCAAGAGCTCAATTTGTTCACGAGAACGCTCGTTCCAATGCACAGGCTGGACTATTCCGCCGCGATGGTGCATTGCGAAGTTTCGATTTCGAATCTTCAGATGATGCCTTCAATACGGAAACCAGCTCTTGGTACGAAAACGAATACCGACAACGACTTGGTTCTGTGGCGACAACACGATCTTCTGTATTTTCGATTTGGATTACGATCGGCTACTTCGAAGTAGACGAGTATGGCCGTATCGGTGCCGAGATTGGCGAAGCCGAAGGTAATGTTCGTCGCAATCGTGCGTTTTACATGGTGGATCGCTCTATCCCTGTCGCCTGCGAACCGGGAAAGAACCACAACGTTGACAAGGCGATCCTTGTACGATCGATCATTGAGTAACCCTAGTAACCTTCCTGCGTTTCTCCGTCTGGAGTCAGTCATGTTTCAAACTAAAATCAAACCTTTATCGCTCCGTTACGGCCTAAGCCTAGTCGAGATCATGATCGCTATGGTTATGACTCTGATCGTGCTTGGCGCGATGATGGCTGCCTTCTCGTATGGCAGTGCAGAGATGCAAAAAGGACGTGCCTCAATTGAACTTAACAACCGATTGATCACTGCTGAAGAACTGCTTCGACGTGATTTGAGCCGGATCACCGTTGAGTTGAAGCCGTACCATCAGTCATCGTCGCTCCCAAAAGGTTACGTTGAGATTGTCGACGGTCCGCAAACTGACTATGTCGTTGATAACGATACTCCATTCACCCACCCTGTTACCGGCACAGCACTAGGAACGGCGTTTACTCATACGGGTAATGAACTTGTTTTTGGTGATAGGGACGACTATTTCGCGTGCACTATTCAGTCAGACGGAAAGGCATTCCGAGGAAGGCTTAACAATGAAATTGAAGAATCGCACTTGGCTGAGGTTGTGTGGTTTACCGTTTTCGATCCATCCACGCCTGATCCTTCAGATGTTTTGCTGATCCGCAGGCAACTGCTGATTCTCGCGGCGCCACCAGCGGCGGCATTGTTCTCTTCGACGAACGCTGATCTGGCAGCACGAGAAGTTGCCATAAACAATTTCATTCAACGAACAGATATTTCTGCCCGAATCGTCAGAACACCAGCAGAGTATTTTGTATATGCCAACTCGATGGCGAATTTGGCATTTCGCGGCAATCGATTCTCACACACCGGGTCATTGGAGTCACTTTTTACAGATCCGCATCGCTCCCCTACCGACTGCTTGCTTGAAATCTTAGCGCTGGCAGATCGGTACAACGAAACTCACGTTGTGGCTTCTTCGGTTGCAGCGTTTGACGTCCAAGTGTTTGACCCAAATGCTGTGAGTCTGTTCATTCCCAATTCGACGAATACAGAAGTCGCCAACATTGCTGAACCGGGAAGCATTTCTTTTCGCAAAGGAAACTACGGAGACGACCTTGATGGAACGCCCGAACCAGCTGATGCAATCTTTGACGCTGGTGATCCAAATGCTGCTCGCATCTTGGGCGCATACGTGGACTTAGGAAAAGGAGCTCCTACTGTATCTGGAACCACCCTTGGTGATGCATCGACAACCGGCTACGTGTTCGGCTACAACACGTCGAC
>CAZORS010000386.1:0-2543 GCA_964582025.1 uncultured Pirellulaceae bacterium
TTTACTTGATCTCGTTCATTATCTGTTTTGAGAAACCGACTTGGTATCATCGCGGAATTTTCGTGCCACTGTTGCTGCTGGGTGTAACGGCGGGTGTGACCGTTGCGCTTCTGAATGTACATGCGTCGGCGATGTTGCAAGTCGCATTGCTTTCGGTCAGCCTGTTCGCCTGTGGGATGACTTGTCACGGCGAACTGGAACGACTCAAGCCTCACATCAGCAAGCTGACTCTGTTTTATCTTTTCGTGTCTCTCGGCGGATCGCTCGGTGGAATTTTCGTCGTATTGATCGCTCCTCGAATCTTCACAGGATTCCCGGAGTATCAATTGGCGTTGATTGGGTCGCTTATTGTGGGCGTTGGCCTCCCTTGTTACCAAAAAACAATTCCCGGCGGACGAAAGATCGTGCTCGGATTTGTAGCTTTGATCATTGGCGGCTTGGTTTTGGCCAATTTGATCGCCTCTTTGACGCGAACTCAGATCGATGGCGTTTTGCTCGATGCACGGAATGAATACGGGATATTCTCCGTCGAAGAAGACGAAAATCGTCTGGTCTTCATCAGCGGCAACATCGATCATGGAAGTCAAATCATTCTTCCAGAACCGAGCCTTGAACCGCATAGCTATTACGCCGACGGAAGTGGATTTTCAATCTGCATCAAAACGCAGCGGGATATTGCATCCAAAGAACAGCCTCCGCGAAAGGGCTTGAAGGTTGGCGTGTTGGGGCTGGGTATTGGTTCGATGCTTTCATGGGCGACGCCAGAAGATAATTTTGTGTTCTATGAGATCAATCCAAAGGTCGAGGAAATTGCTAGGGAATGGTTTACGTTTCTCAATTCACACAAACGTTCGGAAGTTGTTATCGGTGATGGCCGGATCATGCTGGAGATGGAAACGAAGAAAGGAATCGATCGTCAGTTTGATCTGTTGGCGATCGACGCGTTTTCAAGTGACTCGATCCCGGTTCACTTGTTGACCGACGAGTGCTTTGATGTTTACCAAAAACACTTGAAAGAAGACGGAATTCTTCTGTTCCATATTTCAAACCGCTTTATCAATTTGAAACCAGTGATTTTTGCAACAACGAAAAAGCGTGGTCTAACAGCAAGCTATATCGTGCACAAAAGCAGTGAAGACGAATCGATCTCAGGTAGTGATTGGATTTTGGTGACAAATAATAAGGTTGCCAGTCATGCTCGAATCAAGTCTGTGGCGATCGACTACGAATTGCCGGCGAATGCCCCACAGTGGACTGATGATTTCGCCAGTCTTGCTCCGGTCATGAACTGGTCGGTTGAGATATCGTGGGACAAAATGTTTGAAGGCCATCGAATGAAAAAGCAATCAAAGGCGAAACAACCGTGAACGACTCAGACGATCGTCTCGAACAACGTCGCCGCATTCGTGAGATCGTGCGGTTTTCCGATGGCCAGTTCGTCACGGCAAACGATTCATTGGCGACCGAAGAGCCGTTTGAAATTCGTGTCGTGTTTGGAAAAGTCGGAAAACGGAAAGATCGATCGCTATCGATCACCATGCGTACTCCCGGACACGATCAAGAATTGGCGGCTGGATTTTTGTTGGGTGAAGGGATTGTCAATATATCGGACGATATCGAACTGTTTGAAGTCACCGGTGCCAAAGCTGATGGCTCGCAGGAAACCAATCAGCTTTGCGTGCATCTTTCCCAAGGCGTTGCGTTTGACTTCGGTTCTTTGCAGCGGAATTTTTACACAACGTCCAGTTGTGGAATCTGTGGCAAGGCATCACTGGAAGCGGTTCGTTCGCAGTTGAAGGAACCGGTGCGGTCGATTGAAATGCTGATTTCTCCGGCGGTCATCTGTTCACTTCCAGATTCTTTGCGCAAGCACCAATCGACGTTTGAGGCAACCGGCGGACTTCATGCGGCAGGACTTTTTGATGCCTCTGGAAACATAGTTGATTCCTACGAAGATGTCGGCAGACACAATGCTCTCGATAAATTGATCGGCAGTCAATTCCTGTCAAAGGCGACTCCGCTCTCGAATCGCATCGTCGTCGTCAGTGGCCGAGCCAGTTTTGAGTTGGTTCAGAAAGTCATCTCCGCGGGCGTTCCCGTCTTGGTCGCGGTCGGTGCTCCGTCTTCGCTGGCAGCGGAACTCGCGGACGAGTTCGGAGTAACACTGGTTGGGTTTGCATCGGGCAAGCGATTCAACGTCTACAGCCATTCACAGCGCATTGGACTAGATACTTAGGTTCTCTGACGGGACGTACGTTCAGCGTTCAGGTTAGTATCTTGACGGTCCGCGCCTTGAACGCCTCTCTCACCTTCGCTAAACTCGTTTTCTTGCTTTCCGCCTATGGCGCCTGCATAATGATCGCGTCAATTTTTTCAGAGGCTCACACGTGAAATTTCGCTGCTCCGTACTTTGTCTTCTCATTGGGTTTTGTTTCTCGCTTGTCGCGGATGCACAGCAGGATATTGCCCGTCCGATCACTGGTAAAGTAGTTGAAAAGTTTGCCGCGTTTGACCCAGTCATTAACGCTCACATGGATCACATC
>CAZORS010000387.1:0-2442 GCA_964582025.1 uncultured Pirellulaceae bacterium
GTACTGGGTACTCGCAAGCGATGCAGATGCCAACAACTAAGCCAACAATTCCTTCACCACATGCCCATGCACGTCGGTCAATCGAAAATGCCGCCCCTGATACTTGTAAGTCAATCGCTCGTGATCAATCCCAAGCAAATGCAATAACGTCGCGTGCAAGTCATGAATGTGAACTCCATCCTCGACCACGTTGTAGCTGTATTCATCCGTCGTTCCGTGTGAGTACCCTGCCTTCACGCCGCCGCCAGCCATCCACATCGTGAAACACTTCGGATGATGATCGCGACCAAAGTTATTTGGTAATATCTTTCCTTGACAATAACTCGTACGACCAAACTCACCGCCCCAAATCACTAACGTATCGTCAAGCATTCCTTTGGCTTTCAAATCCTTCACCAAAGCCGCCGACGCCTGATCGGTTTGCTTGCACCTTCTGCGAATCGCATTGGGCAAGCCACCGTGGTGGTCCCAGCCAGGATGGTACAGCTGAATAAACCGCACGCCGCGTTCGGCAAGTCGACGAGCACGTAAACAATTCGCGGCAAACGTACCCGGCTTCTTCACGTCGTCGCCATATAGCTTCAGCGTCTCCTCCGATTCACCGCTAATATCAGTGACTTCTGGAATCGAAGCCTGCATTCGATAGGCCATCTCGTATTGCGCGATACGAGTCTCGAGGGCCGGATCACTGGTCTTTTTCAGCTGCAGTTCATTCAGTTGCTGAATCCGATCGAGCGCCTTGCGACGACTCGCCGAAGTAATCCCACCTGGGCTGTTCAAATACAAAACCGCGTCCTTGTCTGGTCGAAGTTGAACGCCGTCGTACTTCCCCGGCAAAAATCCGCTTCCCCACAGACGCGAAAACAGCGGCTGGCCGCCGCGATCATTGGTAACCATCACGACGAAGCCGGGCAAATCCGAACTCTCGGAACCCAAGCCATAATTTAACCACGCCCCCATACTCGGCCGGCCGGGAAACTGCGAGCCGGTTTGCATCATCGTCACACCTGGCCCGTGATTGATGGCTTCGGTGTTGAGCGACTTAATGATGCAAAGCTCGTCTGCGATCGACGCGGTGTGAGGAAGAATGTCGCTCATCCAATGCCCGCTCTCGCCTTGCTGCTTAAATTTGAACGGCGATCCGACAAGCGGTAAGCTCGCTTGGTATCCACTCATGCCCGTCAGTCGCTGGCCCATGCGAACCTCTGATGGCAACTCTTTACCGTGATCTTTGTTCAGTCGCGGTTTGTAATCGAAGAGGTCCATTTGTGATGGGCCTCCAGATTGAAACAAAAAGATGACTCGTTTCGCTTTGGGCGCAAAGTTTGGAAACGTAACGTCCTCAGTCGCGCCGAAAGCACGGTCTTGACTGAGCAAACTGGCTAGGGCAAGGGAACCAAGTCCATGTCCGAAAGTCCGCAGTGCATCTCGCCGGGTGAAGATTCCGTTGTCATAGCCGGTGCATAGTCGTTTCTTTTTCATTGGAGCCTCACGCTCTCATCGAGATTCAAAATAGCGTTCACCAAAACAGTTACTGCCGCGAGTTTCGCCACCGGGATTTCGTCAGCAACTTTTGATTCACCCGTTTCGAGAAGCTTCGTCGCTCGTTGTGTATCCGCTTCAAATTCAACAAGCTGTTCTTCGAAGAGTGATTTCAGAATCGACGCCTCGCCGTGAGTCGGAGTTCGGCTGGTCATCAATCGAAATGACTCGTCGATGATTTTCTCGGGCGAACCGTCGTGTTTTTGATACAGCTTCAGTGCCAACGCCTTGGACGACTCAACAAACTGCGTACCGTTAAGCAACACCAGCGCCTGCAGCGGTGAAGCCGTCGATTCGCGACGCAATCGGCAAACGTCACGCTTGTTGGCATCCATCGTCATCATCGTCGGCGCCGGAGAAGATCGTTTCCAAAACGTGTACAAACTGCGGCGATAAAGGTTTTCGCCACTGTCGGCATTCATTGGATTGTAAGCCAGTGCGACGTCGTAAGGCTTCACAGGTGGTCCACCGACTTTCTGATTCAGTTGTCCGCTGACGAACAGGACTCCATCGCGAAGCATTTCTGCCGTCAGCCGATTGCCAGGAGCTCGAGCCAGAAGAACATTTTCCGGATCGCGAGTTCGTGTCTCCACCGAAACCGAAGCGCTTTGTCGATAGGTCGAAGAAAGCGCGATCATCTTCAACATTCTTCGCAGGTCCCAGCCGCCCTCAATAAAGTCACGCGCCAGCCAATCGAGCAGTTCAGGATGCGAAGGCATCTGGCTCTGCAGTCCAAAGTCCTCCGGAGTTCGGACAAGTCCGTTCGCAAACATCAACTGCCAATAACGGTTTACGGTGACTCGCGCCGTCAGCGGATGATCAGGAGAAGTCGTCCACTTCGCCAACCCAAGTCGATTTTTTGGCGCATCAGTCGGGAAGTCCGGAAGAAACGCCGGTGTT
>CAZORS010000388.1:0-2420 GCA_964582025.1 uncultured Pirellulaceae bacterium
CGGAAACTGGCCGCAGCACGTGAGTATCGGGCTCATCTGGAAAAAGAGCTTATCGAAATCGAAGACCAAGCAAAACAACTTGCCGCCGAATTGAAGTTGCTGGATTCAGATCTTGAAGCAGTCACAACCGAAATTGACGAATCGGCAGTGACGAAGCTGCGCAAACAAATCGCCGCAGCGGAAGATCGACTCGCAACGAAACGTAGTAGCGTCGTCACCGTTGAACAAAAGAAATTCGCGATCGTTCCCTACCGCGGTGCTGGCGGAACAAAACGAATCCCAATCTTTATCGAATGTAATAACCAAGGGCTCGTGTTACAGCCGTGGAACATTCCGCTGAGCACCAAAGATTTTTTCCATCCCGTTGGAGCCGGCAATCCTGTCGATGCGGCCCTGATGGCAGTGCGAAACTACTACCAAAAATATGAGTTGGCAAAAGACAACCAGCGTCCGTATCCGTTGCTCGTGATTCGACCCGACGGCGCTCAGTCGTATGGGCTCGCACGACGATCGCTCGTCAGTTGGGATGATGAGTTCGGTTATGAACTTGTGTCGTCGGAGAAGGATCTGGATTTTGGCACTTCAGATCCACAACTGGAAAATGAGATTCGTTCTGCGATCGAAAAAGCGAAACAAAATCAAATTGCACTCATGCGTCGAAAGAATGCGTTGGCGAAAGCCCGTCGCGGCATGTCGGGAGATGGATTCGCAGGTGAAGCCGGATCTTCGGGAGGAAGCCGTGGGCGCGGTGGACTTCGTGCCTCATCGCAACATGGTGGTTTTGTGCGCGAAAGCGGTTTTGTGCATGAAGGCGGTTCGTCGCAACGACAAGGACAACAAGTCGCCTACCAAGGCAGCAACTCGAATGATGCGAATTCAAACATCGCGTCCAACATGGAATCGGGATCGGCTTCCGTTGCCAATGCATCCGGAGAGGGTAACGACAACGCAAAAGGTGATCAGCAATCATCGGGAGACCAAGCCAGTGGTTCGGCGAGTCCAAGTCAAGTTAGCATCGCCAACGCCCGGGGAGCCAATTGGGCGTTGCCGACAGAAACCAGCGGCGCGACCGGCTATGTTCGTCCGGTCAGCCTGACTTGTTCTGCCGATTCGCTAACCTTAAAGAACGTCGCTGGCGATGCGGTCACGATTCCAATTGGAGCCCAGCCAACGCAAGCCATCGATCGCATGGTCAACATCATTTGGCAGCGAATTGACTCGTGGGGCATCGCAGGTTCCAACGCTTTTTGGAAACCCAACCTTGCGGTCACCGTTCGACCGGGAGGAGAGCAACAGTTCAAGACGATTAAGGAAATGCTTAATGGCAGCGGTTTGGGTGTTGAAGAGGTGCAGCGATGAGTCTTCGAAATCTCGACGATGGCCAAGATTCCTTTTTGGATATCATCGCCAATCTTGTTGGAGTCCTGATCATTTTGGTCGTGATCGTTGGTGCTCAGGCGACCGCAAAAATTGTCTCCAAACCCCATTCCAAACCGACACCGGAACAGCAAGCACTCGCTGCCGAAAAAGAGCTGGCGTTCGAGCAGAAGCAAGCCGAACTGAAGTCTGAATTGGCGTTGCACGAAATGGTGGCGACTAAATTCAAACATGATCGAGCCAAACTTGAACTGCAAACCCATCGCGAAAAACAACTGGCTCAACAGTTAGCCACTCGACGGCACGCCATGTTGGTGCAGATCGAAGCAGTTCGTGCCGTGCGAGATCAAAAGAAGCTTGACGTTGAAAATCAGCTAAGCCAAAAACAACAGCAACAACTTCAGCTTCAATCGGAAAAAATCCAATTGGTCTCGAAGCTTGATTCGATCGAAAAAGAAATCAATGCTGTATCAGCAAGTCGTATCGAATCGACAGTCGAGACGATCGATCACTACCCAAATCCAATCGCCAAGACCGTGTTCTCGAATGAGATTCACTTTCGCCTTGACGGTGGCAAGATTTCTTACGTTCCGATGGACGAGTTGGTCGAGCAAATGAAATCAGAGATTCGTCTCAAGGCAGAGAAGCTCAAACAGGCCGATGTGACTCGCGAGACCATCGGACCAGTCAATGGATTTCGTCTTCAGTACGAACTGGGCATTGTTCCGCCAAGCCAAACCGGTCAAGCAAACTCTCGAGTCGTACGATTCAAGCGTTTCGTCATTCAGCCCGTTGACTCTACTGGCGGCGAGTCATTGCAAGCGGCACTCAACGAAGGTTCACAGTTCGCAAACATCTTGCAGCGACACGAGGCACGTCGAACGACGGTTTCAGTTTGGGTTTATCCAAACAGCTACGGCGAGTATTCAAAACTAAAAGACTGGTTGCACGAACGCGGCTTTCAGATGGCCAGCTGGCCACTGAGCGAAGGCCGACCCATCTCTGGCGGACCTGACGGGTTTAGAACGTCGGCTCAGTAGGTT
>CAZORS010000389.1:0-2405 GCA_964582025.1 uncultured Pirellulaceae bacterium
ACGTTGAGTATCGGAGTCGATCCGTTGCGAAATCGAACACCCGTGTAGAGCGTTGGCAAAAAGCCGCTGGACCATAGCGACGTGCCTCCGCTGACTCCGGCTCCCGTGTTCATCACCACAAACGCAGGAAGCTCTTCCGTTTCGGCGCCCAATCCATACAGCGCCCACGAACCAAGGCTGGGCCGTCCCGGTTGTGAGAATCCTGTGTTCAGGAAAAGCTGCCCAGGAGCATGATTGAATTGGTCAGTGGTCACCGATTTAATCAAGCAAATATCATCCGCAACGGCGCCCAGCGGTGCTAATGGCGATCCCAACGAAAGGCCGCACTTTCCGTACTTTGAAAACTTGAAACGAGGCCCCAGAACCGCCGCATCGGGCTGAATGAAAGCGTATCGTTGATCGCCGATGATCGATTTAGGCAACGGCTTGCCTTCGAGTCGGGCCAGCGTCGGCTTTTCGTCGAACAGTTCCAACTGGCTTGGTGCGCCGGCCATGAAGAGGTGGATGACGGCCTTTGCGGTGGGTGCGAAGTGCGGTTTCTTTGGCGCCAATGGATTGTCGACCAATCCGCCACGAGCAATCGCGGGCATTCCTCCGGCCAACAGTCCGGCGGCCGCAATCTTTCCGATTCCAATGCCGCAATCCTTAAGGAAGTGCCGTCGAGCAATACTGTGTTGTCCGTTCATCGCTGCCTCAGTTTTTGGTAATCGCTTCGTCAAGGCAAAGCAACACTCGCGCGAGCGCCGCAAAGTCGGAATGTTTTTGATAAAAGACACTCAATGATTTGAGTTCGCTATCGGTGGGTTGTCGCGTCATCAGCCAACGGAAGCCCGCGATGATTTTGGCTTCTTCACTTCCCTCGAATGTCGCCATCCGTTTCCCCAACGCCGCCGAAATTTCGACAAACATGGGATCGTTCATCAACGTCAACGCCTGAAGCGGAGTATTTGAAACGTCACGTCGCGCCAAACAAAATTCTCCAGACGAAGCGTCGAAAGTCGTGAACATGGCGAATGGAGCCGTGCGTTTTTGGTACGTGTAAACGCTGCGACGAAATCGATCCGGCCCAGCACTGGCCGTCCATTTTGATTTACTGTAATTCGCCGCTGCGCCTTCTGGTTGCGGAGGCCTGACCGGTGGTCCGTACATCTTGTCGACCAACAATCCAGACGCAGCCAACCCTGAATCCCGGATGACTTCAGCTTCCAATCGCTTGCGAGGAAAACGTTGCAGCAACCGCTCTGCTTCTACGCTCGGATGATCAAACGTCGATGACTGCTGGTAGGTTTCGCTCGTGACGATCAGACGATGTAGTTTCTTCATGGACCACTTTTGATCCATCAGCTCAACCGCCAACCAGTCCAACAATGCCGGGTGACTTGGTGAATCGCCCTGCATGCCAAAGTCATCCAGCGTTGGCACGATCCCTGTTCCGAAAAATGCGGCCCACTGCCGATTTGCAACCACACGCGCCGTTAGAGGATTTTTCCGCGACACCAACCATCGCGCGAACTCGAGGCGATTGGAGGGCAACCGTTGATCCTCGGCATCGAAAATTGCATCGGGTAGTCGCGGAGGAGCCTCATGTTTCGGTTGCGTGTATTCGCCGCGATGATGAACGAAAGTCTTTCGGGAAAATTCAGGAGATCGCTCACGCATGACCAATGTCGATCGCCCTTGCAATGGATGAAGCAATTTGCGAATCGAGTCAGCCTGTTTTTCAACTTCCTTCGACTGCATCAGAAACGTTTGCTCAGCATCAGCATTTTCGTCGTCCGCAGAAAGCAAAGTCGCCGACAGGGTCTTATCGGAATCAACGACACTCAAGCGAAACTTTCCAAGCGAACTTGCGAAATGTCGGCCGAACTTCATCGTCAAAGTGAACGCTTCGCCCGCTGGCAATCTCTCTTTGAAATTGAATACCGCGACTTGGCGAAACCCGCTGCGACCGGCGATTGACCAGCCAGACTGAATGTCGCCATCAATCGACATTTCCGCTCCGACTCCCTTGCCGCCAAAAGCATTGCCAGCGTAGGTGGACGATGCGGTGCTCCATGGAATTGCTTTGCCGTCGGACGATGTCGCCTCAATTTCTGTCAGATAGAAATCGCCGTGTTTCCCCTCGTAGTACGTCAGCCCCGGACCGCCTTGAGGCAGCCGTTTGTCTGGCAATACTTCAAGGCGAATCGCACTGACGGGATTTTTCATCGCCGGAAATCTCAATTCGTAAACGTCGGATTTTGTCGTATCGCCAACTGCGAAAATGATGCCGTCATCTTTTTGAATTAAATGCGGCATGTTCGCCGACATCGACTCAGGAACAATCGTTTTCCAATCAGCGAAGTTGGCTTTTTGTTTTCCCAACCAGGCATTGAAAGCAGTTTCAAATTCAGGTTCCTTTTTCT
>CAZORS010000390.1:0-2398 GCA_964582025.1 uncultured Pirellulaceae bacterium
TTCAAAACCTTAGAAACATTGGCATCATTGCGCACATCGACGCCGGCAAAACGACAGTCACCGAACGCATGCTATTTCTCTCTGGAGCCAAGCATCGCGTTGGAAAAGTCGACAGTGGAAACACGACCACCGACGACGACGCGGAAGAACAAAACCGTGGGATCACGATCTATTCTGCTTGCGTGACGTTTGACTGGAAGGACATCAGCGTAAACTTGCTCGATACGCCCGGCCACGTTGACTTCACCGCCGAAGTCGAACGTAGTTTGCGAGTGCTCGATGGTGCGGTCGTTGTGTTCAGCGCTCGAGAAGGCGTCGAAGCTCAAAGCGAAACCGTTTGGCGACAAGCCGACCGTTACAACGTGCCTCGATTCGCTTTCATCAACAAACTCGATCGCGAAGGAGCCGACTTCCAACGTGTGCTTGGCGAAATCAAAAATCGTCTCGGTGCCAATCCGGTTCCAATCCAAATGCCGGTCGGCCAAGGCCCCGCTCACGTGAACGATCCGTTTCGCGGAACGATCGATCTAATCAAGATGCGGATGGCGACGTTCACCGACGAAGGGAAAACGGTCAAGGAATCTCCGATCCCCGAAGAGTTGCTCGACGATGCCCAATTAGCTCGCGAAGAGATGCTCGAAGCGATCTACGATCTGAGCGATGAAGTCGCCGAACTGGCGATGGGCGGAGAGGACATTCCCAACGAACTGATTCGCAAAGCGCTTCGCGAAGGTACGCTGGCCCGAAAAATTCAGCCTGTCGTGTGCGGTTCGGCACTTCACGGAATTGGAGTCCAAGGCGTCTTGGATGCCGTGAAATACTATTTGCCCACTCCGCTTGATCGGCCTCCGGTTGAAGGAACAAATCCACGCAAGGAAGAAAAGACCGAAGTTCGAAAACCCGACGCAAAGGAACCTTTTTCAGCGCTTGTTTTCAAAATCCTTCCTGCAAAAACGGGAGACCTGTATTGGATTCGAATTTACTCCGGCGAACTGAAAGGGAACGCTCGAGTCTACTGCCCCGGCAAAGACAAAAAAGAAAACGTGGCTCAGCTTTGGCAAATTCACGCCACGCGAAAAGAACGTGACGGACAGTTGGACTCGATCGGGCCCGGCGAAATCGTAGGCGTCATCGGTCCGCGCTTTGCCGTCACTGGTGATACGCTCTGCGACCAGAAAGCACCAATCCTGCTTGAATCGATCGACTTCCCCGAAACCGTTATCGAGATGGCAATCGAACCGGATTCAACTGCCGAACGTGACAAGCTGGCCGACACCCTCGAGTTGCTGAAACGTCAGGATCCAACGTTTCGCGCGACCGAGAACGAGGAAACGGGACAGACACTAATCGCCGGGATGGGTGAACTTCATTTGGAAGTCATCAAGAATCGTTTGCTACGCGACTTCAACCTTAAAGTGAAAGTTCACAAGCCACGTGTTTCGTATCGCGAATCAATTCGAGGTGAGAAAATAGTAACGGGTTCATGCAATCGCACGACTGGTGCAGAGGGTCAAGAAATATTCGGCAAAGTAACGCTGAAGATGGAGCCGGACGAAAAAGTCGAATCTGGCGTGAAAGTCCTCAATCGCCTCCCTCCAGATTCCATGCCACCTGAGTTTGTGCAAACCGTGAAAGATGAAATTCAAGCCCGTGGTCAAGGAGGCGGTTGCATTGGCGGATTCCCGTTGGCAAAAATCCGTGTGACGTTGACTGGAGCCGAAGCCAATGAGTTTTCGACATCGCAGGCGTTCGCAATCGCAGCCGGCGAAGCATTCGAACAGGCTCTCCGGGAATGCGATCCCATCATGCTTGAACCGGTCATGAAAGTAACGATCACGACTCCAGAAGAGTATTACGGCGATTTTGTTGGTGACCTCGCAATGCGACGCGCCCAAATTGTCAGCACGGACACTCATTTGGCGATAACTCAAATCGTTTCTCACGCTCCACTGGCTGAACTGCTCAGTTATTCCGGCGTCATGCGTTCCCTTAGTCAGGGCAGGGCAGGGTGCTCAATGGAACCTCTGGACTATGAAGAAGCACCTCCAGAAGTAAGCGACAAGTTCAGAATGTAGGTCGCCAAGGGCAATGTCTGATCACGAAATCGCATCCTACGATCGCAACGACTGCCTGCTCTGCCGCCGCAACGGAATCGTGCTCGGCCAAGTCAACGTTCGCGACCTCCGAGACGAATCACTTGGCGGATACGTCATCTGGGGACTGCTGGTATTCCCCGATCATCGCAACCATGGTGTGGGAGATGCGTTGATTCAGTGTGTCCTCCGCACGTATCAGGATGCTCCGGTGTTCATCACTGCGGAACCGTTCTACGACAACGAAGGCCTGAATAAGCAGAGACTTCTTAGATGGTATCGTCGGATTGGTTTTGAGGACTGGC
>CAZORS010000391.1:0-2360 GCA_964582025.1 uncultured Pirellulaceae bacterium
GAATCGATTTCGGCATGAAGCTGCTGCGAGCCGATTGGGCGAAATGGAAACGAGCCGAGAAGATCTTTAACGAGCTTGGCGTTTCGACTGACCCGCAAGAGTCGGATGAAAACGTGGACGTGTTTCCGGGGTGATGCGTCGAGCGTCTGAAGAGGCTGTCGGACGTCACCAGAGCTGCCACCATTTGCGCTTTAAGACAGATTGCGCGATACAATCCGATATTGTGGAGTCTAGGGTATCTGGCTCAAGAACCCCCAAGATCAATGGCTGAAGTTCACCATTGAGGAACACTGCGATAGATGGTGTCGTTACAACACCACAACGCCTACAAAGCTCGTGGCAATCCGAATTACTGACATCGCAAGAAACAAAGTAAGCGTCGGATGTTGACTTTGCAATACTCGCGTCCATCAGTGGATCAGCGCCGTTACTGACAGCCCAGAAGTGAATCGCCACCAGAGTATGTGATTCGAGAACGGTATCAATCGAATTGGAAGTCACTGGTGGAGCTACGGGAACAAAACCCGGAATTGGTCGAGGAATTGTGCCCATTGCCCACAACTCAATACTTGGAATTGAAAATCGATGTGACGAGATCTAGCTTACCGTCCGACGGTGAAACGAAAAATATCTAACTTATTAGTGGTCGTCTCGAAGGATGTCTGCGTCAACGATATCTTTCGGTCGTCCGGATGCGATTTTATTTTGAAGCAGATGCTCTCGCCCGATTACATTGGCTCTTAAACCGCCCAAGTCTGCGACAAGACGATTCGGCCAAGCATCGTCGAATTCAACGCCTGAAATCGAAGTCATTAAGTCAACCCGTTGTGGTGCAATCCCAACCTGAAAAACGATACCCGGTGCTGAGAAATCCTCTACGGTGATTTGTGACATCGGCGCTCCGAACGACGCCAGAGCGTCCCAAACCCGCGCCGCATTGTCAGGTGTTGGGCGTACCCAAAAATCAATGTCTCCAGTTGCGCGAGGGCATCCATGTGCTGCCATCGCGTAAGCTCCAACGACAAGGTACTCAGCTTCCGCGTCGTTCAACGCGAGCAATATGTCTTTGAAATTCGGATTGAGCAATGTTCGAGTCCACGAATGTCCAAGCGTCCAGAGTTAATTGCCAAACCATTCCGATCCGTTCGGACGGCGTCGCATTTGCGATGATACCACTATCATCTTGGTCTTGCAGAGTTGTCTTGCGAACCACTGAGCGGTTCATTTGTATGCGATCAGGCATCGCGATTCCTTGTAGTGCACGGGGTGTACGAAACAAATCGCGTTCTAGATCAACTCTTTGATGATCTTGCCACCGTTGGCAATCTTCATCGGGCGCCCGTTGCCGCTCATGAAAGTTTTGGTAAGGTCGATGTCCAACGATTGACAGACCGTGGCCATCAAATCCTGAGACGTGTACGACTGGCCTTCGACTTTGGTGCCGTCTTCATTCGTTTTGCCGATCGCAATGCCGGGCTTCATGCCGGCTCCGCCGACGGCAACGGACCAACTGCGAGCCCAATGGTCGCGGCCGGTGTTGCCGTTGATCCGCGGTGTGCGTCCAAACTCGCCCATCCAGATAATCGCCGTTGAATCAAGCATGCCCCGAGCGGTCAGATCTTCGATGAGAGCACTCATGCCTTGATCGAGTTGAGGCAGCTTCTGATTCTGAAGCGTCTGGAAAATGTTTTGGTGATTGTCCCAACCGCCAAGATTGACTTCGATGAATGGAACGCCAGCTTCGACAAGACGGCGAGCCAACAAACAGCCTCGACCGAAATTGTTTTCACCGTAACGTTCGCGAACTTTCGCATCTTCCGATTCGACTCGGAAAGCTTGCATCTGTTGGCTGGTCATCAAAGCCAATGTTTTGTCGATGACTTTGGCATGTTCCATCGCTGCCGCGCCACGATTTTGCTTGATGAATTTCTCCTCCATCATTTGCAACGCAAGCGTTCGCTGGTTCATTCGATTGACTGGAATCCCCATGTCGAGATTTCGCACGCGTCCGTTGGCGTCAACACTGAACGGAGCGTAAGCCATCCCTAGGAAGCCCGGTCCTTCGCTGGCCCCACCGACCGAAATGAAAGCAGGGATGTCGAGGTCAGGCCGCTGAGCACCAAGCTCATGGGCAACAACGGAACCATAGCTTGGGTGCGTGATGTTTGGGTTCGGCGTGAATCCCGTTTGCATGTAGTAACGGCCTCGCATGTGATCGGCTTCGCGAGTACTCATTGAGCGAACGAGCGACATCTTGTCCATCTGCTGCGCCATCAGTGGCATGTGCTCACAGATCTCCATGTCACCATTGGTTGCGATTGGCTTGAAGGGACCGCCGTTAGATGAGCCCGGTTTCAAGT
>CAZORS010000392.1:0-2344 GCA_964582025.1 uncultured Pirellulaceae bacterium
GGCCATTCGCATTTGCTGCCCTATCCGGAACAGATTCCGGACTTCATGAAAGAGAATGAGATCTTTTGGATCGATGAAGATCGTCGCCACATGCTTCAAAAAGGCTGGAAGCGGCCAGTTACCGATTCGAGTTTCTTTCTGGAAGAGAAACTTGAATGGATGGATCGAAATCGCATCGATCACGCCGTGATCCTTAATCTCTCTCAGCTGTACGGAAACGGATTGCGGATTGATGACATGAAGAAAGTGCTCCGCTTTCAAAATGATTTCAACGCGGACATCCAACGAAACCACGGCGACAGGTTCACTTGTGGTTTCGTTGTCCACGCAGGATTCGTGCAGAGTGCCGTCTGGGAAATCGAACGATGTGTGAATGAGCTTGGTTTGAAAGTTCTCTGTCTGCCGACACATTACATGGATTCCATTGGCGTCTGGAGAACCATCTTCGAAAAAGAGACTGAACCGATTCTCGAATGTGCCAACGACCTTGGCCTTGCAGTCGAAGTCCATCCTTACGATGGCGAAAAATTCATCAAGCTCGAAAACATCAGCTGGCGATTCCATCTCGTTTGGATGCTGGCTCAGTGTGCAGACGCGTATCACTTTTACACGCTCAACGGTTACCACGAACGATTCCCAAATATTCGGACCTGTTTCGCGCACGGCGGTCAGTTGGCTCAAATAAGTCTCGGTCGCCGAATCCAAGGGTTTGATGGCCGGCCTGATTTGTTCGAAGGAAAAATGCATCCTCGATCGGCAGTGAAGCATCCAAACATCTACTTCGATACGCTGGTTCACGACGTCGATTCGTTCGATTTGATGCTCAAGCGTAGTGGAGTCGATCAGCTTTTCGTTGGTTTGGACGATCCCTATCCGCTCGGTGAGATGGAGAGCGAACCGCAATCGTCTTATCCGGGAAAGCTGTTGGATCTGTGCCTTGAGCGGGGACTTATCGATCAAAGTCAGCACGATGCGATGTGGTGCGACAACGTTTTAAGTTGGCTTGGTGAAGATCTTGGAAACGATCTCAAGAATCGGTTAGAAAAGGTGCGAAGTTAGCTTTAGGAAAATTCAAAACCAAACCGGACCGATTCGGGTACGCTTTTTAAACTAGGTGGAACTCAAAACAGAACCACTCCTTCTTTTTGAAAGCTCAAAAGTATGTCGATTAATTTCAACTGTCCTTCATGTGGCAAGCCACTCGCAGCACCAGCCGAGTTCGCTGGAAAAGAAGTTCGATGTCCCGGTTGCAACAACACGGCGACGGTTCCCGCTGTAGCCGCTCCTGCCCCAGTTGCCTCAATGGCACCGCCGACGTCTGGAAGTGCTATGCCGCCAGTAAAATCGTCGCCACTTCCTGGTCGACGATGTCACGAACTCGACTATCAGATCGTTGGCGACGATATGCAGATGGTCATCATTGAACTTGATCCCGGTGAAACCGTCATTGCCGAAGCGGGTGCGATGAACTTCATGGAAGAAGGTATCAACTTCGAAACCAAAATGGGCGATGGTTCACAGCCCGACAAAGGTTTCTTCGGCAAGATGATGGATGTTGGAAAGCGTGCCATCACAGGCGAGTCACTGTTCATGACTCACTTTACGCATCACGGTTCTGGAAAAAGTCACGTCGCGTTTGCGGCACCTTATCCCGGCAAGATCATTCCGATCGATATGTCGACGATCCAAGGCAACGATCTTTTGTGTCAAAAAGATGCGTTCCTCTGCGCGGCACTGGGAACGAATGTCACGATCGCGTTCAACAAGAAATTTGGAGCCGGACTATTCGGTGGTGAAGGTTTTATTTTGCAGAAGCTCGTTGGCGATGGCTTGGCGTGTATTCACGCTGGCGGAACGGTGATCGAGAAAGAACTTCATGGCGAAACGCTGCGAGTCGACACAGGCTGTCTGGTCGCATTCGAACCTCATATCGAATACAGCATCGAACGAGCTGGCAATCTGAAGAGCATGGTGTTTGGTGGAGAAGGCTTGTTCCTTGCCACGCTTCGAGGTCATGGCCGCGTTTGGTTGCAGAGTCTGCCTTTCAGTCGATTGGCTCAACGACTCGTTGGTGCAGTCGGCCGCGGCAAGGGCGAGGGCAGTGTGCTTGGCGGGCTTGGGAACTTGCTCGATGGCGACGGATTTTAATTTCGGAGGCAAAAATAGGCGCCGCGCAGCAAGCAGGTTGAGCGTCTAGAAACTGTCAATCGAATTGATTGGAATCGTTGTTCTCCAAAACAACGATCATTGTTGATCGCAATTGATCTCGCAAAAATTCCGCTTCATCGAGACTGACACCACAACCAGAAAGAATGATGGAAGTCACTTGACGCAAGCCAGCTAG
>CAZORS010000393.1:0-2310 GCA_964582025.1 uncultured Pirellulaceae bacterium
TCCTACGCCAACATGCGTCGCTTTCTGAATTCAGGCCAGACGCCACCGCGAGATTCAATTCGCATTGAAGAATTGGTTAACTACTTTCAATACGATTATCCGCAGCCCAAAGGCGACGATCCGTTTTCGGTCAATATGGAACTGGCGACTTGCCCGTGGAACGATACGCACAAGCTTCTACGCGTTGGACTCAAAGGAAAAGAAATCCATGTGCAGGAACGACCACCGACGAACGTGGTCTATCTGATCGATGTTTCTGGCTCGATGAACTCCAACGATAAATTGCCGTTACTCAAGCGTGGTTTTCAAATGATGACCAAGCAACTAGGCGAAAACGATCGCGTTTCGATCGTGACTTACGCTGGCAACGCGGGAGTTGCTCTCGAGCCAACGACGGGCAATGAAACGAAAACGATTCACGAAGCCATCGAAAATCTGACCTCTGGCGGGTCGACTCATGGAAGTGCCGGAATCGAACTGGCCTACAAACTGGCTCAGCAACATTTCATCACCGGTGGCGTCAACAAAGTTATCCTTGCGACCGATGGCGACTTGAATGTTGGCGTGACGGCGGACGGTGCGTTGGTGAAGCTGATCAAACAGAAAGCGTCCGAAGGTGTGTTCTTGACCGTGCTTGGTTTTGGAACCGGCAATCTGCAAGATGGTAAGCTCGAAAAACTGGCTGACAACGGGAACGGACACTACGCCTACATCGACAGTAATCGTGAGGCTCATCGAGTCCTCGTGCAGCAGATGTCGGGATCGTTGGTCACGATTGCCAAAGATGTGAAGATTCAAATCGAATTCAATCCGGCGGAAGTGAAGAGCTACCGTCTGGTCGGTTACGAGAATCGAATGTTGGCGACGAAGGACTTCGATGACGATCGCAAAGACGCTGGCGAGATCGGAGCTGGTCATACCGTGACTGCGATCTACGAAATCGAGCCAACGAATTCTGTGGCAGCCTCTTTTACAACTCCGACGGGTATGAAGTATCAGACTGCGGGTGAAGATGCTACTAAACCTGCAATGGGCGCGATGTTGGAAAATCTTACCGGTGCAGCTGCTTCCGGCGAGCTGGCAACGTTGGCGCTTCGCTACAAGAAACCTGATGAGAATACGAGCAAGCGTATTGAATTCGCGATCAAGAACGATGAAAAGAGCTTCACCAGTGCGTCAGACGATTTTCGATTCGCGGCCAGCGTTGCGGGTTTCGGAATGTTGCTGCGAGGATCTGAGCATTCGGGCAATGCGAATCCGGGAATGATTTTGGAGCTGGCGAGCGAATCGATGGGGGATGATACAACCGGCTATCGTGCCGAGTTTATTGACTTGGTTCGCAAAGCGTTTTCGCGATAGCGTGACTGCTTAATATCCCCCTTCCTTCGGGCTTGTATTGTATTCTTCATTAGGCAGCTTGTACTCAAAAATTCAGGTCGCCCATCATGGCTCCGTCAGATCGATTAGCCAAGTTCTCAAGCAACGTTGGATCAATACCGTTTGAAACCGAGTGCACCGAACCGTCAGCGAACAGGAAATTTCCTGTCCCCGGGTGAGCACTGCTGAAGCCGCCAACAAACGTCTTTGTATTGGCTGCACCACCGGCATACTTTGCAGTCCAAGCGTTGTACCCTAGGAGTTCACTACCATTTCGAAGTGTTGATCGTGTTCCAGAAGCCCAACCAAGGTCGTTTGCATCGGCGATGAATTCGCCAACGAGAATCGTATTGCTACTTCCGTCGTAGATGTCGCCGTAAGCAATCGCACTGTTGAGAAACAACAGCCCATCGTTGTCAACATCGATTGGTGCTTCAACACTATTGTGACAACCTGCGTAGCAACTTAGGCCAGCGGTTCCGCCCATGTTGGTTGTCTGGCCCTGTGACGGACAGAGGAAGATCGTCATCACCATGGCTCGTGCAGGTGCGTTCTTGGCTGCATAGGTGCCAGCCGGAATGTCGAAGTTGTCCGCGACTCCATTTTGTTCTAAGAACCTTAACAGCTGAACCGTCCAGCTAACGTGTTGACCCTTTGGGATGTTTTGAATCGGTCCAACTGGGTCAACAACTCCTGGCGGCAGTTGGCCGAACGAGAATTCATAGTTGTGCATCGCCAAACCGATCTGGGCCTGGTTATTGAGGCAAGCCGTACGGCGTGCTGCTTCTCGCACCTGCTGTACTGCGGGCAATAGCATTGAGATCAAAATTCCGATGATCGCTACCACGACCAGTAGCTCGACCAGCGTAAATCCGCGGTTTGTTTTCGCCTGTTTCATGTTCATTCCTCGGACGAGACTTTCACGTTTGTGTT
>CAZORS010000394.1:0-2307 GCA_964582025.1 uncultured Pirellulaceae bacterium
AGATGAACACTGTCCGATCCTTGCACCAAGCTCTGAGAGGCTTTGCGGATCAGCGAAACTGTGCTTCTTGATTTGTAATCGCGAGTTCTAAGGGATTGCCGTCTGGCACCAGTCATTCGTGCTCGAGTCTAACGATTGCGAAAGTTTTGCATGTTAAAGTTTTCCAGATTTATCGATCGAATCCGCTCGATTGTGAAGAAACGATAATTCTTGTCCTGATGAATAACCCGGAAGCATGACTTGGTCGAATTGTAGAGTATCACTCTTCACCACCCTGTTTTCGGTTGTTCGAATGTTAGTTAGATACCTACTGGTGACCCTGCCAGCGATTACTTTTGCCGCCCTCGTGTGTTGCTCATCACCATTGGTTGCGCAGCAACAATCTTATCCGGTTTCCTTTCGCAAAGTTGTTCAAGAAGAATCTGGCGGCGATGAGAAATCTCTCGCCGAGCAGCTAGAGGCAATGAATGAACGCTTGGAGGAACTTGAGTACGATCTCAAAGAGAAGATCGAGTCTTCAAAGAAAGACACTTCCGGCGAAGACCTCGAAAAGCTCACAGAGCGGCTGGATGAGGTTGAGGAATCGGTTGAAGATAACTTCGAATCGATCGCTGATATCGACGGACAGATTCCTGGATTCGTCGTCAGCGGCCACAAGAAACCGAAGATGAAATTCTTTGGGCGTATTCACCTCGACTGGTGGGCGTTTCCGCGAGCCCAGGGAGGAATTGCAGCTCTTGAAGGCGAAGATCCGAGAGACCGCGTTGCGTTTCGTCGCATGCGAATCGGTGTCGCTGGCGATCTGACGGACAACATGTTCTACAAGTACGAAGGTGAATTTGCTGGTGGAGTTGACCCGTCGTATCGTGATGCATTTATTGGTTTCAAGAACTCTCCGGTCTTCAATACGATCATCCTCGGTAACCACAAACGTCCGTACGGTTACGATCACCTCAACAGTAGTCGTTACAATATTTTCATTGAGCGTCCATTCGTTGTGGAAGCGTTCAACGAGGACGCTCGACGACTTGGTATCTCGTCGAATGGATTCAACGAGAGCAAGAGTGCTAACTGGCGGTATGGTTTTTGGCACCAAGGGTTGACTCAAACTGCAATCGGCTTCATTAGTGATCACTACCAGCCAGAGATTGCAGGCCGATTGGCTCTTACTCCATGGTATGACGAAAGCTCTGGAGGTCGAGGCTATTTGCACCTTGCGATTTCGGGGTCATTTGGATGGCCCGACGGAAGCACCGACGGGGATGACAATGCGGCTCGATATCGAACTCGTGCGGAAGCTCGTCATCTTAATCGCTGGATAAATACCGACCGCATTCTTGGGGCAGATACAAATAACCTTTTGGGTTTGGAAGCCGTTTTTAACGCCGGTGCGTTCCAGCTCTCTGGTGAATACATGACCGTTGGCGTCAATCGAGTCGCTGCCGTTGGTGAGAATCTTCGGTTCGATGGTGGCTACGTTCAGGCAGCCTACATGCTGACTGGCGAACACATGCCCTGGAATCGCGAAACGGGAACACTGTCTCGTCTCAAGCCTTTCGAAAACTTCTTTGCAGTTCGCGACTGTGACAACAAAGTCAAACGTGGCCTCGGTGCGTGGCAAGTTGCAGCCAGGTACTCATTTGCTGATCTGACAGATCAAGATATTGTCGGTGGTCAGGGAGATTCACTGACACTGGCGACCAACTGGCACTGGAACCCGTACGCTCGAATGCAGTTCAACTACATCTTCGGCGAAATCGACAGTCCGCCCGCGACAGATGTTGGTGGCGAGTATCAATCGGTTGGCGTTCGTTTCATGGTCGACTTTTAAACTCGGTTAGCTTTCGCGTCTGTAACGAATCAAAATTAACGGAACACTACGATGAACCAAATTTCAAAACTACTTACGGCAGCCTGTTTTATTCTGGCAGCAAGCTTTCTGTTTCAAGCAAGCCCTTCAGTTGCGACAGCCCAAGTTGCAAGTCATGTATGCGGGTGCGGCAGCATGAAATGCAAAGGTTGCTTGAAAGGGAAGCTGTTTCCAATCAAGCGAGCAGCGGCCCCCGTTCGTGCGAAAGAGGATTGTGGCTGTGCCGCATGTAAGGACACGCCGGTTGGAGTAGAGCAAGTGACTTCGGATATCCTTATTTCGCAGGAGTTTTTGCCAGAAGTTTCAGTGGTGCCGTGTGCTTGCGGCAAAAAGAAGTGTGGCTGCAGAAAATTACGTTCACAACCGATCCGTTCAAGAAAGGTTTCGTGTCCGGAATGTGATTGTGATTTCTGCGAATTGAAAGTTTCGAAGACGAA
>CAZORS010000395.1:0-2290 GCA_964582025.1 uncultured Pirellulaceae bacterium
CTTGACGCCACCTACAGATGTAGTTAGCATGCCCTACATGTGTAGGTAATGTGGAGGAGTGATGGGTAAACGTAAACCTTCGAAGCAGGCAGAGTCCGCCGAGCTGCCTCCTTTAAGCGACGCGCAGCTTGAAATCATGCAAATCGTCTGGGCTCAAGAGAGTGCCACGGTGACACAAGTTTGGCAGGCGCTGTGTTCGCAACGTGAAGTCGCCAGAAATACGGTTTTGACTGTGATGGATCGACTGGTCAAGCGAGGTTGGCTCTCGAAAACGGCCGATGGAAATGCCCTTCTATATTCCGCCACGGTCGATCAGAAAAAAACGATGGGGCAAGTTGTTCGCAAAATGGTGGAAACAGCTTTTTCAGGCGCCGCGGATGAAATGATCGTCGCACTGCTCGATGGGCGTGGTGTCTCAGACGAAGAAGCCGCTCGGATCAACAAACTCATTAAAGCCAAGCGGCAAGAAGATAAAAACAACTGAACAAGGAGTTGAAATGTCTCAGCTGATAGTCATTGGAATTTCGATCTGCGTGCTGCTGTTGATTGGAGTGATCGCAGATCGGTTGTTTGCAAACAAAGTCGCTTGGCAGGACCTTGCTTGGCGTTTGACGTTGTTAGCTGTGTTGGTTCTGCCATTGTTCTCCGTCCTCGCAGGTTCCCAATGGCCGGCGGGCCTGATTCAAATACCCGTACTGGCGGCGAATTCAGAAATCGCGCCAGTCGATCTTAAAGCAGGGCAAGATCTCGGAGTCAGCGACGACGATAACCTGCCGTCGATTGTCGATGCGTCACCGCCAACGCAACCAGTCCAAAGCAGTGCCAGTGTGACGATCCCCAGCCAACTCAGTGTAGTCAAACAGCAGGGCGAGAAAGTTGACTCGCGAAGGGAAGCTTCAGCGGCATTGATTCCTGGGTTTTCCTGGTGGAAATTGGCAACAGCTTTCTGGCTGGTGGGGAGTTTGTATTTTCTGGTTCGTTTTATCGTGGGATGGTGGTCGATTCGGTTGGTCGCTTCTGATGCAAGAAATGTAGAAAACGCGGAGCCAACTGGATGGTCGGACGCGATTGACCAAGCAACTTCTCTCGCTGGTTTGAATTCTCGAATTGTTGTTCGGGCCTCAAACAAAATATCAACACCGATGTTGGTGGGTGTGATGCGTCCATTGGTTTTGGTCCCTGAATCGATGCTGCAGCTTTCACCATCAGATCCACGGGTTCAAGCGGCTTTATCCCACGAAGCGACGCACATTCGCCGCGGCGACGCACATTGGAATTTGATGCTGTACGTTTGCCTGCTGATTTGGTGGCCGATCCCGATGGTGCACTGGATGAAGAAACGCATGTTCTGGCTAAGAGAGCTGCTTTGTGATGCCAATGTTGCTGTTGAAATGGGCGCGGCAGATTACGCAGAGTCATTGCTCAAGCTGACGCAAGTGCCACACCAACGCCGTATGGGTGTGTTGGCTGTTGAGATGCTTCCCCGGGAACAGTCGTTGGAGTTACGTGTGGCTTGGATTTTGGAAATGTCAAATTCCGTTCCAAGCCCCGGTCGCAAAATCCGTCGCGTTATTTGGTGTTGCATGATCGTGGCACTATTGGCCTGCACTACGGTTAAGCTCGTCCCTGCAAATTCTCAGCCAACTCCAATTGTTTCGCCGGCTGCTGTAGAGGTTCAGGAAAAGGAGTCCAATGAAGGCGAGGTGGAGCTTCGCGGCGTGGTAAAAACTTCGCAGGGAAAGCCAGTCGCCAATGCGATCGTGTACTTGCGTTGGAACGACAGAGACAACAGGCTTCCTCGCAAAACGTTAAACACGACGACGGATGACGAAGGCCGCTATTCCTTGTCGACTGACCTTCCCGCTCCCTATCGAATATGGGCCGAAGGCGATGGCTTAACATCATTGAAACAGTTTTTGCGTGGAACCCGGATCGCTGTAGATAAAGATCAGCCGGGTCCAATCACGACGGATATCACTATCGAGAAAGCCTGCGACTACAACGTCACGATCGTTTCGGCGGAAACAAAGGAATCAATCGAGGGTGCCAAAATTAGCTTTGGCTGGACCGATATCAAACGTGAATACACGACAGGGATAGACGGCGTCGCCAACATTCATGGTCTTGCTGTCAACGATTGGTATTTCGTCGTAAAAGCGGAAGGCTACGCAACGTTCTTCAAGAAAACTGCTCCTCAAGCTTTGGGGACAACGACGGAGTTGACGTATGAACTGAAACGTGGTGTCAGCGCTGAAGTTGACGTGCGTGACCAAAATGGTGATCCAGTTGT
>CAZORS010000396.1:0-2276 GCA_964582025.1 uncultured Pirellulaceae bacterium
CAACGATTCGAACAGTGGCCGAAATAGATTCGGTCGTTTCACGCATCGCCTTTGGTTCTTGCGGTCATCAAGATCACGAACAACCTGTGCTCAGTACCATCGTTGCCAAAAATCCGGATCTGTTCATCTATCTCGGCGACAACATCTACGGCGACACAGAAGACATGGAAGTCCTTAAAGCCAAGTATGCGAAACTTGGCTCGAAAAAGGAATTTCAAAACTTGCGAGCCAACGTTCCAACGCTTTCTGTCTGGGACGACCATGATTACGGCTGGAACGACGCAGGCAAAGAATACGAATTCAAAAACCGATCCAAAGATGTCTTTCTGCAGTTCTGGAACGTTTCAGCAAACAGTCCGCGACGGGAACACGCTGGCATTTATGGTTCGCATTTTTTCAGCGATCAAAAACACACCGTGCAAGTCATCTTGCTGGATACGCGAACGTTTCGGGATCCACTCAAACGAAATCCGTCTCCGATTCCAGCAGGTTCAAGACTTAAGAACCAATATCAACCCGATCCAGCTCCGGAAAAAACTCTGCTCGGTGAAGTTCAATGGAAATGGCTTTCAGAAGAACTGAAGAAGCCTGCTGACCTGCGGATCATTTGCTCTTCGATTCAATTTGGCCATGAGTACAACGGGTACGAATCGTGGACGAACTTGCCGACGCAGCAACAGAAGATGTTCGAAACGATTCGCAATGCAAAAGCCAATGGAGTTGTTTTTGTTTCTGGCGACGTTCATTGGGGAGAAATTTCGAAGCGTGAATTCGAGGGGCTCTATTCAATCTACGACGTGACCGCCAGCGGTTTGACAATGGACTGGCACAAAACGGAGCCTAACAAGTTTCGTGTCGGTGACGTGTGGCCAAAGAATCATTTTGGATTGATTGAAATCGACTGGACGGCGGATGATCCATCGGTAACCATGCAAATTATCGACGTCGTGGGAGATGTAAAAGTGACGCATAGTATTTCGCTTTCCGATCTTCAGATGCCAGCGCGGTAATGTTGATTGACGCTCACAATCATCTGCAAGATCCGCGTTTCGATGGCGACCAAGAATCAATTATCTCCGCCATGAAAAGCGTCGGGATTGATTGCTGTATCGTCAACGGCACAGAATCAGCAGACTGGATCCATGTTGTTGAACTTGCTCAGCGGTATCCTGAATTTGTGCTTCCTTCGTTCGGCTTGCATCCGTGGAAAACGAAGGGCAGGGCGGAAGGTTGGCTTGAAACGCTTAGTGAATTTCTGCAGCGATTCCCAAAAGCGGGCGTCGGAGAAATCGGGCTCGACCGTTGGATCGAGGATCACGACATTGATGATCAGCTGATTGTTTTCCGTGAACAGATGGATCTCGCAGTCGAACTTGACCGGCCGTGCACGATTCATTGCCTCAGAGCGTGGGGTCAGCTGTTGAAAGAATTGAAATCGCGTGAATCGCTACCGCGGTTTTTGGTGCACTCATTTGGCGGATCGATTGAAACCGGCAGGAAGCTTGCAGAGCTTGGGGCGTATTTCTCTTTCTCTGGTTATTTTCTGCACACGCGAAAGGAGAAAGTTGTCGACGTCTTTCGCCAATTGCCAAGCGACCGAATTCTCTTGGAGACCGATGCTCCCGACATGTTGCCTCCCGATTTGCATCGACCATTTGGTGACGACGCCAGAAACCATCCGGCGAATCTGGCAAATATTTATGAACGATTCTTCGAACTAACAAGTGTTACTGCCGAACAGCTATATGAAAACACGGATCGTTGGTGGTCTGGAAACAATGCATAGCGGGGGAAGCTAAAACTTCTTTTGAAAATCATTTTTGTTGAGTGACAGCGAGATCAATATCCAGCCTAGAGACGGAAGGTGAGGACCTTAAAGCTCTTATACGTCGCATTTATTGAGTCCAAAATGAACATTCCTCGTCACGTTTTCCCCGTTGCCACTGCCGCCAGAAGAACTTTCGATTGGACTGAACGTCCCGGCGAAGATCTAATTAGCGACACCGAGTGGGATGCTATCAAGGCTTACGCTCGACTTTCACGGCGTGAAGGACAAGTCTGCCGGTTGCTTTTCGAAGGTCAAAAGCGGGATCAAATTGCGGAACTTTTGGGGATCTCGCCACGAACGGTACGATATCACTTGGAAACGCTGCACAAAAAGCTTCGAGTCAACACACGCGTTGGATTGGTGCTCCGCATTGTTCAGATTCAAGAATTTCTCAGCTCGGAACCTCAGAGCTCAAGAATGATTTGATCCCGCGAAGGTCGTCGCAACG
>CAZORS010000397.1:0-2275 GCA_964582025.1 uncultured Pirellulaceae bacterium
AACCGACGACATTCACGTTGGCAACGTGATGCTCTAGCCACTGAGCTACACCCGCGTACTTTTCAAGTCGCACGATTATACGACCGCTGGAGAGCCTTGCAAGGCGCAATGTTGGCGATCTCCACGTTCGTCTAATCATGAGTTATTCGGCGATCAGTGCCGACAACTTAATTCCATTTCCAGATGAACCTTGAGTGAGCAGATCCGTTCTAAGGCTGTGCTGTCCGGAATCGTTCGGATAACGCGGATTTTCTGGCTGCCAGCACTGATTCTAAGCCCTCTTTGGAAAAATATCTGCCATGGGAAGGGCATTATTGGTATGATGACGCCCCCGTAAGGGCTTTTCGGACACAGGTGCGCCGAAAGAATATCGTTTGGACTTCAAGACAAGGAACCCTATATGCTGTCCGTGAAACTGGTAGTTGTTGGTGGCGATGCGAAAAGCAAAGAAGTTCAGCTGAAACTTCCAACAATCATTGGACGCGGTCGCAAAGGCGTTTCATTGACGCTGCCGCACAAGCTGGTCAGCCGTAAACATACCGAGCTGTTCGAGGACGACGGGCAGCTATTTGTCCGCGATCTCGGTTCGCTCAACGGTACGTATGTCAACAATCAGCGAATCGCTGAATCTCAGGCACTTAAGCCAAACGAGCTACTTACGCTTGGAAACGTTACTTTTCGGGCTGTTTACGATCTCGCAGGCGTGACAACTCCGCCACCGGTCCCTGATTTCCAAGAAGTCTCAACTTCGAACGATGTACTCGATGACGAACAAGCCCGGAAAGATTCGGACTCCGGTACCGGCAAAAGCTTGATCGAAGTCAATGCTGCAGACATCGAAGATATCGACGAGGAAGCAACCGAAGAGGCTCCCAAATCAGAAGTCGCGTCGAGCGACATCTTCAGCGACGCTCAAATCGAGGGCCCCGCTCCCGAGAAATCGATCTCCATGAGTGCGATCGACGGGCTTCCGGTATCGAAAAACAACGCCGGCTTCGAAGTCCAATTGGACGGCGTGGAACGCCCTGAATCAATCAAGCAGGCTGAAATTGAGCTCGACGCTCCCGTTCGAGCCGAACAAACTGACGATTCAAAGTTGGGCTCCTTCTTGAAAAAACTGCCTCGATAGAGCAGACTTGCGTGCGTGAAAAAGAATAACGAAATTGATCGCACGCTCATCCGCCGTATCCGAGCCGGTGACTCTGAAGCGTGGAACGACCTCATCGGCCGCTACGAAGGACGCTTACTTGCGTTCGTCGATAGCCGACTTTCGAATCGTTCTGCAAGTGAAGACATCGTCCAAGAAGCTTTCATCGGGTTCCTGAACAGCTTGCCGAACTACGATGGCGGCCGTCCTTTGGAAAGCTATCTGTTTTCGATTTGCGCCTACAAACTCACGGACCATCTGCGGCGAGAGGGTCGTCGACCTGCCATTCCATTATCGACTGGCGCAGATTCCAGCAGCGGACAGTGGCAGCTCAAAGGTAACGCACGACCTGCAAGTAGTATCGCTCGCAGCGTCGAACGTAAGCGTATTGAAGAGGATGCGTTGGCCGAAGCGATTGGCGACATGATGGCAAAGTGGCAGAAGAACGACGATTGGCTCAAGCTAAAATGCATGGAGTTATTGATCGTCAAAGGCACGCCCAACAAAGGGGCCGCCACGGCGCTGGGCATTACCGAGCAACAGGTCGCGAACTACAAGTTCGATTTTCTCAGTCGCTTGCGGACGCTGATTAAGCGCAAGGGGCTTTCTCAGGAAGTTTTCCCCGAGCTCTACGACGAGTAAGATCGGTCGTCTTTGGGCTGCGCATGTACGAGCCCGAACGTAAGCGATTGATGTTCCAACATCACCCTCCCTCTGGGCATTGGTATCTACACAATTAGTTAATTGGCTCCCCTCTCCCGAAAATTCGAACCCAACGCAATTTTTGCTAATCAAATGTTGTTCGAATTTTTGGGAGAGGGTTGGATGTCCGGTCGGCTTCTGGGGTTCCTGAACTACACATACTGAGAAGCTAAATACTCGTTCAACTCGTGGATTGACGCAAAAATTATGCCCCTCACCCCCAGCCCCTCTCCCCGCGAATTCGGTCAACATTTGATCTCAAAGCCAAGCTTATAGGTCCGAATTCACGGGGAGAGGGGAGCCAATTTTTCGTTGTTCAAACTTGTGTAGGCGCCAATGCCCTCTGGGAGGGTGATGCTGCATGTTGTTCGTAGTTAATGCCTTTAGGCATGTCCCGCGCGGATTTGTCTGCGTTGGTCGTTGGGT
>CAZORS010000398.1:0-2270 GCA_964582025.1 uncultured Pirellulaceae bacterium
AAACGCCGAGATACAAACGTATCCCGGCGTTCTAGTGGACGATATTGGACTTGAACCAACGACCTCCTCGATGTCAACGAGGCGCTCTAGCCAACTGAGCTAACCGTCCGATTTGAGTTAAGATTTTAGCAATTCTCAACGAGAACTCTATCGGTCTTCTTGCCGTTTTTCTTGACCCAATACGCTGTCTAAGGTTCGGAAGAAGTTCGATTTCCGCGATGTCCATGACTTCTAGCTCCGTGGATAACTCGTCGACACACCCCAAAAACCCCTATTTTCGCTGTCGCAACCGCCGAATCACGGAATGTTCACAAATACGTTTGAAATTTCAATCCAGTTGAATAATACTGCTGCCAAATACTTCTGCGCGTCTCCCCACACTTCCAACCTATGATTTATTTCCAGCCCCAACGCGGGTCACAGCCGCCTTCCGCGGTTCGTTCCGCTTCCATGGTTCGCTCCTCAAGTCAACGGTTTCAACGCAAAGCTGAAATCGTTGACACGCTCGTTTTTATGATCGCTGGATTGCTGATCCCGGCATGGCTTCTCGGTCATCTGTTTTTAACCTTTTATCCTGCACCGGAACCATCCGCTGCAATTGACCCAACAGAAACCGAGCTTACCGATGTTTCCGGTTTGTCAGAATCGAATTCTGATCTTCCTTCTGTGGGCGGAGAAGAATCTCGTGAAGATGAGAGTGAGAAATCGCAAGAAGTTTTGGATGTCGCATTAAAAGGAAAGTTCGATGCACTCACTGGAGACTTCCAATCGTTGACTCAGAAGTCTTCAGATCTCGAATCAAAAGTCGCATCTCTTGAAAAAGAAAATGTAGCGTTAGAAAACGAGATTGCTTCTTTGCAATCCAAATCGAACGAAATGAACCGTAATGATGCCGATCCAGAAATCATCTCAAAACTAAAATCTCAATTGGATGCGTCGTCGGAGCAACTGGCTGCGGCTCAAAAATTGGCCGCCGACGCAGAATCAAAATTGAAATCAAACGAAGCCGAGATAGAAACCCTCCGTACAGATCTTTCTGCAACTCAATCGAAACTTGAGTCAACAGAACTGAGCCTGATCGCCGCCAAGCAACGCGAAACTCAAATGGCATCGCCAGCCAACGACAGTAGCGACACTCCGTTCGCCGAAATCCCATCAGAAGACGACGACGCAAACGAAGAGCTCCTCGCTGAAGCAAACATGAAAGTTGATCAACTCCAAAAACAGGTCGACGCGTTGAATCAGAAAGTCAACACGACCCGTGAGATGTTGACCACGCGTGAAGACGAACTCAGGTCGACAAAGCAAATAGTGCAAGACCTCAGTACACAAAACAATGACTTGAAAACCGAGCTAAGCACCGCACAAAAGACCGCGCAGAAAACGACTCAACAAACCGAGCTTCCCAAGGAAGTCTATCGCGACTTTGTCTCTAGCAAAGGAAGCGTCTCAAAGATGGCATTCATTCGCTGGGAAGGCGACGAGGTCATCGTTCGCAGTTTTACCAATAAGAAATTGTACCGCTTGATGCTGAATCGATTCAGCGATGCTGACCAGCAATATTTGCTTGAGCAAAAGTAGTCGTTTCTAACCGTCGTGCACACCCACCTTAGGTTCTTGTCAAGTTTCAGCATCGGCAGTTGGTGAATAACAATCCGCTGAATAACAATCCGCTGAACAACAATCCATTTCTAAACCAGCCACTTCATTTAACACGAGTATTTAGATGCAAAAAATGATAGACAACATTTCCAGCCAAGTCGGACAATACCTACCCGGCGTCCTTACGGCGATTGCGGTTCTAATTATTGGCTGGATCATCGCCAAAATCATCGCCTCGCTGGTTGGTAAAGCGCTTCGAAAAACTGGAGCCGGTGCAAAGCTCAACAACCTCGTTTCGCCCAATGGCGGTTTCGACGCCAGCAAGATCGTCAGCAAAGGCGTGTTTTATACGCTGATGCTGTTCGTCTTGGTCGCCTTCTTCCAAGTACTGAATCTGCCGATGGTTTCCAAACCGCTCGACGCGTTCCTAGAACAGGTGTTCGCTTATGCACCACGCCTTTTGAGTGCACTTGGACTTGGCGTCGCGGCTTACGTGTTGGCTCGCGTACTCAAAGAAGTCACTAGGGGCGGACTCGAAGCGATCGACATCGACACGCGACTTGCAAACCTTGGCAAAGATGCCAATGCGTTGACATCCGCAGCAGACAGCGCTTTGGGCACAGCGTCCAAAGCGATCGGTGGAGTTGCCGACGATGATGACCTCGACC
>CAZORS010000399.1:0-2270 GCA_964582025.1 uncultured Pirellulaceae bacterium
ATTGCCGCCTTGGACTCAGAAATCAGAGTCTGTCGGCTTTCGCTTCCCATAAACTGCCTTAGCGTCTCCATCGCATTTTCATTGCCCAACAGTTCAAGTGCCAAAACCACGCGATGTTCACGACGGCCGGACTCGGTTGTCACGCCCGGTTGAAGACGATCAACCGCCAGAACTTTTCGAATCCTCCACTTGGCCTCCTGCGAACAATCTTGCAACTCACGCTCCAGCACGGGTCGAATCTGATCGACTCTCTGCTTGAGCATTGCGGTCGCTTTTTCGCGAACCTGATATTTGCGATCGTCGAGATCCTTGATCCATCGCTCGGCCACCGCATCCTGCTCATCGGAGTTGATGCCCAACCGTCGGGCCACGTCCTCCAGCAGCGATTCATCTCGTTGCAAGGCTCTGTAAAGCTGATTCGTTGCAGCCAAAGAAACTTTTGAATCTTCGCTACCAAGCTGTGTCCAAACGCGATCAAGCAGAAAGTCAGCTTGCCCTTCGACTTCAGGAAACAAACGGTCGCGGAAGTCCCAGTAAATTATTGATCGATCCGAAGAACCAGACGACCCACTTGCGAGGCAAAACAATTGAGGCGGCGCAGCCAGCGTATGGACTCTCGCCGCATGACCTTTGAGTCGGTCGATTTGCTTCATCGTCACCAAATCCCAAATGACGATCGAATTGTCATAGTGGCTGGTAAAGAGAAATCGGCTATCGTTGGAAAACGTCGCCGTCACGATTCGATGCCCGTGCGTGAAAGACCAATAGTATTTTTTTGCGTCTCGCAAATCGAAAACTTTGATCGTGTTATTGCCAAACTTCAAATCCGCCATCAACTGATGGTTCGGCGACACCACTGCCTTTCTGGGCACGACGCTCGGAGGCTCAATCAACTCTCCAGTTTTACTGTCCAATAATTCCAGTTTTCGTCCATTGTGAAACCCAATGACCCTTCCATCAGCAGACAAGCCGGAAGGTAGAATCGTGTTGCCCACCAATCCCGATTGCTTCCTCGATGGTTTGGAAGGCAGCGGCCATGGATATCTTTGAACGATTCCCTTGCCGACAAGGATCAATTGTGGCGGATCCAATGTTCGAGCCACCCTGAAGCTCGGCTGGCTGATTTCTCGAACGAAGCTACCATCCTCAACGTTCCATACTTCAGCTTGTTGCCGCCCTCCTGAAACGACACACTTGTCGTCCGGCGAAAACGTCAGATCAAGAACATTCTCCGTCGGCATGATTGCCTGAAGTTTCTGCTCCGCAATATTCAACAAACGAATATTCTGTCGTTTATCTCGTGCCGCCAACAGATTGCCGTCGCTTGAGAAACAAAGAGCATAGATTCCGATCGCTTTCGGATTTCGATCCGTCGCACCGTAGCGCCAAACTGCGGAATCCGGCAGGTTTTCGGTGATCCAAAGATTTGCTTCAGCGGGAGTTTTTGCTGCGTCCGCTTTGGCCTGTTCAGCTTTGTTACGTGCGGTTTTTTCTTGGGCCGATAACTTCTGACCAGAAACAAAAATCAGCCCCAACATCAAAGTCAGGATAGCGATCTGCTTTTTGACAGCGGATTTATTTTCGAATTGAAAGCTGTACGCCACGATCGATCTTGCTCGGAGCTAGTGAAACAACGTAACAGATGATATCTGATCATGCTTCATTTGAAGTTTTTGCGTATACTTGAATCATGAAATCAGGAAAAAAATGGCAATCGAGAATCTTCATCGTGCTCGCAGGAGTCGCGTTGGGATATCTCGCAAGATTCGTATGGCCGCCGGTCGTTCGAAACACATTGCCAACGCGGGAATTTTCAGAGCCCCTAGAAAACGTCCCGATTCGCGAATTGCCGATTCTACCAGTCGATGAAGACTCTGAATTTCCATTTCCACTTGATCAGCTGGAGATTCGATAACCGTCGCTGAACCTGACCCTGTTATAATTTAATCCATGTCGGACGTTACAGAACAACCGGAAGAAACGAACGTCGAAGCCAATTTGGTGATCGATGAACAGGAAACTTCTGTCACGCCTGAATCCACAAATGATTCAAGCGTCGGCGGGAAACTAAAAATTGAACGCGAGCCTTCCTCTCTTTCGATGCTTTTTCTGATGGCATCAATCCTGTTTCTCGCGTCGTGGTTTATCGGGCCGAGATTGATCGAAGAGTATCACTATGCGTCTGCGAAAGGGAAACTTCGAGCTGAATACGAGAACGCCGTCACGATCCTTGATCAGCATCCGTTGAAGCAAGTTTCAATGGCATCGCA
>CAZORS010000400.1:0-2265 GCA_964582025.1 uncultured Pirellulaceae bacterium
GGTCGTCCATTTTCACACGCCATCACGACGTTGGATACTTCGCCGGAATCGTCGAAATGACTATTGGCAATGCGTTCGCGAAACAGACTTCCTGCCTGAATCGCCAGTCAGACTTTATTGAGAAAGCCTCGCCGCAACTTCACTACGACAGCAACTGCTTCTCGAAAATCACGGCAATGCCCAAGAATGCAAAAAAGCCAACGATGTCGGTGACCGTCGTCAGGATAATGTTCGAAGACTGAGCTGGATCGAGGCCGAACTTCTTCATCACGATTGGGATCGCAGCGCCCGCTAAACCGGCGACGGCAAGATTGACGATCATCGCGAGTCCAATGACCAAGCCAAGGAATGGGTTTCCTTGCCACATCCACGCGATCATGGCGGTGACCAAGCCAACGACCGCGCCATTGATGATCCCGATGGCGCACTCTTTCAAAATCAGCCGCCGATGGCTGCTTTCGGGAATCTCTCGCATCACCAGCCCGCGCATGACGACGGCTAACGACTGGGCTCCTGCGTTGCCACCCTGACCGGCAACAACGGGCAAATAGATTGCGAGGATCGTGATCTTCGCAATCGTTTCTTCAAAAAGGGCAACGACGCCCGCCGCCATGAACGCGGTTCCCAAATTGATATGCAGCCAAGGCAGTCTCTTCTTAAGCGAAAACCAGAGCGTCGAAAAAGCACGTTCATCCTTGCTGACGCCAAAGAGTTTCTGGATGTCTTCATGAGCCGTCGCTTCGGCATCCTCCAGCAATCCAGTCGCTCGAACCACTCCCAACAACCGACCCTGAAAATCAACCACGGGTAATGACGTAAACCCTCGGCCGGCCAGGATGTTCAGTGCTTTGTGCAGATCATCGAAAGCCTCGACTGACAGAATGTTCGACTTCATAAGATCCTTCAAACGCGAATCGCCATTGGCCGTCACAAGGTCTCTCATGCTGACGACGCCCAAGAGCAACCTTTCCGAATCGATCACGTAGACATTTGCCGGTGGCGTCTGTTTACCGGTGTCTGTTCGAAGTGACTTGGTAACTTCGTCGACGGTTACTTCTGGTAAGAACGCTTTGTAGTCAGTCCGCATCAGCCGACCGGCACTGCCTTCCGGGAAAGTGATCAGCTCCTGAATCTGACCTTTCAGCTCAGGAGTAAGAGACTCAAGCATGCGAGCGCGGCGATCCGGCGTGAGCGTCAGGAAGATCGACGCGCAGGATTCGCTGCCGGCGAGACTCAGGATATTTGAAATTCTTTCGGGTTCGGCAAGAGCCACCAGTTCCGCCGCGAACACAGGCGGCAGATGCCCAATCACCTTGGCTGCGATGTGCGGTGGTTGGTCGAGCAGAAGCGACAGTGCATCCTCGGCCCCAAGTTGCTCAACTTCGCGAGCTGCGGCGACAATGTTCTGAGAGAAATAGTTGCGAACGATCCCTTTAAGAACGCCGCACTCGAGTGAGTCAGATGACATTGGAATTTTCTTGGATGGTTCACACGGTTTCGGTATTCGCCTGCCGTTACGTGGCAAGGAACGGTCGAAGTACTTGAAACACAGCGAACAAGTGTTTGAAGAATCAGGAACTCGTGAACTTACACCGTGACCGACTCACTCGCCAGCCGGTTGCTCGTCGAGTTGCTTCTCCTGCCCAAGAATAACAAAGGCAAGATAACTATTGCCTTCGACGAGTCGGTTATCGCCAGCGTCGACGTTGTAGTGGTGCGGGGCGCACGCGGACGTTGACTGCCGGCGCGATAGGTCGAACGTTGACTCGAACCTGCACTCCCGGGCTGGCGATGATGCCTCGACGAACTGCGTTGCCGTAAAAGTGGAGCGGCCGGTTAGGGCGCTCGGTAATGGGCATCGATCGAATCTGAGCACGCTCTTGTGGAGGGTAAGGAAGCAAGCCAACTGTCTGCGCGTTCGTGTTGGATGCGAATACGCTTAACAGCAACAAGCAGCCAGTAAGAATCATCGTTGAGCGGAGAGATCCGTGGGGTGATGCATTGGCAGACATAGTTTCCTCATTGGTGTAGATCGGTCGGGCAAATCGTCTTGGAATGATGAAGCATAGCATCCAAAACGCTCCCCCGACGATGTAGCAGATAGTGTGCCATTGGAAAGTTCGTTGTTTGAATTGTTTCTGTATTTGCAAAGACGGTTTGGTGGTGTTTCGCAGACCAGTTCGACTCGGCGGAGACCATGCGATGGCGGTAGTGGTGACAATGGACGCAGCACGAGGCTGAAGTGGAGCGGGCGATTGCACTTCG
>CAZORS010000401.1:0-2256 GCA_964582025.1 uncultured Pirellulaceae bacterium
CACGATCAAGTACTACGAATTTTGGAACACCAGTCCGCACTCAGTGCATGGTGAGCTCGTCTTCAAAGGCGTCGTTCAGCCGCGTAAACAATGGATTCGCGTTGAAGCGAATGAGTTAGATCAACTGCAATACGAAGCTCCTGACCTCGATTTCGTGCAGCAGATTCGATACCGCGGGAATGATGGCAAGTTTCTTAGTGGAAACGGCACGATCTCGATTACGACAGAATTCGTTGCTCCACCAGTACAACCGGAGCTCGGGAATCAAGGAACCATTTACCGTCAGCAGTTGGTACCGCTTCAAATTGAACCGCTTTTTCCGCAACTCGATGACGGTAGAGCTCTCACTCGTTACCAGCTCTATGATGGAAATGACTTCGGTCAGGTGAGCGCTCGATTTGAGTTCAACGCGAATCGTCTGGATGCGTTGGAAATCCACGACTTCACAGCGAATGAAATCGCAAACAATGTCCGACTTAGAACTGGGGACTACAATAACCGCTCTGAGGATGACATGTACGTTCGCGCTCAGAACGAAGACGGGTTATGGACAACTTGGGAACGACTTCAGGTTCGCACCGAACCTGAATACATTGGTGCCCACGATGACAACAATGATTGGCTTGATTATACAACTGTGCCCACTGACGCTGAAGGAAGACTTGAGCTGACCTACAGCTTCATGCAAGACTTTCCAGATTACGAAACCGGCGAAGCAACTGATCCTAACCCTAGTGATCCACCTGAGTACTTCTCGATTTTGAATCAGCTGCAACGCGTTGCAGTGCGACGTGCATTCGATGATTTCGAAGCCATCGCAAACGTGAAATACGTCGAAGCATCTGACCAAGAGCCCAATGTGTTCGGGCAACGTGGCGGAATTTTTCGATTTGGCAATTACGGGATCATTCCTCCAGATAACGGTCCCGCAATTCTTGCATTCACATTCACTCCGTCGTTTGCACCTCAGTCAGCCGACATATGGTTCAATCGTGTCACGATGGGCATTCCTATCTTTGATGAAGACGACGAAATTGTTGACGCGATTGACACCATTTTGGAACCCGGTACAGGGCAGTACACAACTCTGCTTCACGAGTTAATGCACGCTCATGGATACATGCACACTTTCGAAGCGGCTAACGGATCCGCAATTTTGCCACCGGAGACCAATAACGATTACTTCTCTGTACTGTCATCGGCAGGAAGATTTGACTTCGCTGAAAACTTTGGCTTAAGCTCACTCAACCCGCTAACTCCCCAATTGTACGACATCGAAACGTTGCAAAGGGACTACGGTGCAAACCTAGATTTCAACTCGGGCGACGACACCTATAGCCTGCAAGAGTACTGGTCTGAGAGACCAGACTTTGCTGAGGTCGTGTGGGACGGCGGCGGAATTGATACACTATCCCTCGAAGGTTCGGATCCATCGATTGGAACAAGAAGGAATCCGGGGCCTGACGGCATATTCTTTACTCCCGATGACTTTTTGCAACAATTCCCCAACTCGATTGATCTTAGTCCCGGAGGGTTTAGCACCTTCAATGGCTTTGAAGACAATGTTTCGATCGCTTTTCGTGCGACGATTGAAAATGCAATTGGTAGTGACTTGGATGACACGCTTCTCGGAAACAGCGTTGACAACGTAATCCGCGGCGGCCTTGGTAACGACACCATCGAAGGACGACAGGGCAACGATACGCTAACTGGTGCACAAGGCAGCGACTTGTTTATCTTCGGCGTCGGCGACGGTAGCGATGTGATTAATGAAGAGCAAGGTGCTGGGCGTGATACGATTCAGCTGACCAATTTCCCAACGCTCGATTCGCTTGAAGATGACCTGCGATTCAGCTTGAATGGACGCGATCTAGTCATTGATTTGAAGCTCGACAATTCGGATGTACTCGATGGTTCAGTCACGATCACCAATCAGATTTGGGGAGCCTATCGCATCGAGAGTCTTGAGCTCAATGGCACCAAAATCGACCTGAAGAACTTGACCGAGCAAATCACTCCGACAACGGATTCATTCCGCATCACGGAGGATACAAGCATCTATGGAAACCTAGTTGTTCCTGTATAGGCTTGGTTGCCAAATTAAAACAAAAAGGGCTTGCCGTTTGGCAAGCCCTTTTTATTGGTTTCGGCTACTTTCGTTCCGTTAGTTTTCTTCGACTGGTGGGCGAGGAACCGAATTCAGATCCATTGCTTCTACATCCGGCAAGTCCATTTTCGGAGCCGATGGAGGCACTG
>CAZORS010000402.1:0-2236 GCA_964582025.1 uncultured Pirellulaceae bacterium
CAAGTTGGGATCGATCCAGTCTTCGAATCGAGTCTTAAAAATATCTTTGGGAATCTCAAGTTCATAAACGGCGGGTTGGCCAGGCACACGAACGTAGTACCTTGGGACGCCATCGCTGCCGCCCGGGACGGGCTTGCCAATGATCAGGTTCGCAATGTCGCCACGGTTTCGGTCCAATAAATCGACTCGCATTCCAAGGCTGGAGCGACTGTTCGTGCCGGGCTCGGATGGATCAACGACTCCGTAGTCGACATGTCCTTGTTCGTCTTCGGTGGCAAGCGAAAGCACCGTTCGGTCTAGTAGTGATTTTGCGACTTCGCCGATACGTGCGATCCGCGTTGCGGGAAAGTCGCCAGCATTCGGGATGACCCACCGCTCCCCTTTGCGTCGCAAGCGAAACTGTTCAATGCGATTTGATTCGTCGCTGTACTGTATGATTGAAATCGTCCGAACGTCGTTGGTTTCGTACGTCTCAAACAAGTTCTGATTGACCTTCGCGTCGACTACGATTTCCGCAGCCCTTGGATAATAGTGAAACGCACCATAAGCCATCGCTGCGGCTAGCAAGCCCATAAATGCAGTTGTTCGAAAAGCACCGTTCATCGGTTACCTGAATGAAAATATTGTTCGTTTGAGTGGATGGTTGGTCACTCGCACGGCACGCGAGTGTTACGTTTGAGCGGTAATCGCACGGCGTGCGATAGTTGCTATTTGAGTCGCCTTGCTTTGGAAATACCTTCTCGTTCTCGCAGTCGACCTCGGAAGAATACGATGATGCCGACGATCAGTGGAGGAATCGGAGGAACGACAACCGCACAGAGCTTGAAGAACTGCTGAATCTTTTGGATCTTTAATTCGGCAACCAGATTGATTTTGCGTTTCTTCTCTTCTCGCTCAATGTTGAGCTCCTGAGTACGCAATTGCAATCGTTGAGTTTGCTCACGCAACTCAGTGTCTCGCATTGCTTTCTTTGCGGCTAACCTCTCCGTATCATAGCCTTTCTTTTCTTCCATCTTTTCGATCTGTTTTTGTAGCGGTTTCAGTTTGTCCTCCAGTTTTTGTTCGGCAATGTTGAGTTCCGTTTGATAATCCTTTTGGATTTCCTGTTCCTGATTGAAAACTTCTGCTTGAGCGACTTCGTATTGCTCATCAATCTTTGTCAACGTGACGTGGCTGACACTTCGATTGCGAACGTCAAGGAAAATCTCTTCGCCGCTCAGCGAATCGAGTAGGTTCAAAACGAAGCTCATGTTCTGCGATATGTACTCCGTGTTGTTTCGAATAGGAGAATTTCGCATCTCAACAAAGTAGTCCGCAAGGATGTCCATGTCAGCAATGTAGACGACATTCAAATTGTTCTTCGAGCCTTCGCTCGTTTTGGACATCGAATTCCAGTTATCCCCTTTGATATGAGCTGCCAACACGAAGTTATCGTTCGAAGCGCCGCGGGCCTTTGCCAAGTTGTCTTGGCTTGGGTTGACTCTCGTAAAATCAATCCAGTCCCGAAACCAAATCCGCCCTGCTTGGCCAGTCTTTACCAAGTCATCAAACGTCAGACGTGATGTAGGTTTTTGTTTGATGTTGCCTGTGAATTGAAAGAACAGCTCTTCGATACCCGTCATTGCGGGGTGTTCGGCAGAAAAGTTGGCTTGGCTTCCCTCATCTTGTCGAATCACAAACATCTCTCCGGGGCGATTCAATGTTTGATCTAGACGGTAGGGGTTCTTGGCAGCCGACTGCCAGACGAGCCACGGCGACATAATCGAGACTCCTTTGAGGACACCTTGGCGACGGTCGATGTCGAGGTCCAATAGATCCCACAAATCCTCAATTTTCGCGGTGCCACTTCCGTTTCGTCGGAATCGACGCGGGATGAAAGTACCTCCCACTTGAGGGAAGCTATCCGGAACGGGCCATGGATCTTCAAAAATGACTGTTGGCTGTCCGGCCTCTAACGCGGTGATCAGATTCTCCATCTCGGCTGGAGTCATCTTCGACGGTTGAACCACCATCAAAACGTCGTATCGCAATCGGGGCTCCGCGCCCTCTTCGGCTTCGGTGAACAGTGAAATTTCATTGGAAGCGTCCACAATCTCCACGTCGCATTGCTTTTCGAGATCGGAAATGATCTTGAGTTTTGGGATTCGAGCAACTTGACCACCCGTGCGAATAGAAGCTCCCGTGATCAGAGCATCCGTCTGCACGATGCCTACGACTTTGCGTCGGTCGCGAGAAA
>CAZORS010000403.1:0-2227 GCA_964582025.1 uncultured Pirellulaceae bacterium
GTGGAATGCCGAGCCAAGCAAGCTATCGAACTTTGTTCACGCTACCGGGTGCGTAGTTGCCTGATCCGCTAAGAATCTTGTTTGGAATTTCAATCTCTCCAACGTGGCTGGCCATTGTGTTGTAGGCCTGATCAAAGGCCGCTGGAATTGAAGCAGCAGCGGCGGCAGGCCTATCAAAATTATTGGTTTGCAACGAAGCCGATCGCAAGCCGTTGCCTGGTGCAGCAGCTGGAGGGCCAACCTGAATCGGTTGAAGCTGAGATTGTTTTTCGCCACCGTTCCAAGCCTTGGTCAATGTTGACTGGAGGCCACTGCGTTGCCCAAACGTCGAGTTTGAAGTTGCTTGATTTCCAGCTGGAGTCACGTTTGCAACGCGTGTCCGATCGAAAGCCCCAGGTTGACTAGCCGACGGAGTGACGGCCTCGGGGGCAATCGACGACGTAGCGCTGGCAACTTTAACGAACGAGGGCTTGCTTTGACTTGGAGCCCCGAATCCACCACCGATCTCTGCCACACGCTCTTTGGCTTTGCTCAACAAACCCTGACTTTCGGTAGCTACTGCATCTGCGGCACGTGTGAAAGATGGCTTGAACGAATTGTCTCCGCCGCTAAGTGGAGTTTTGATATCGTTGGCCGCAGATACGATCTTGTCTTTTAAGTTGGCACCAAATTCGGTCGACGACTTGCTTGCTTCTTTTGCTCGATCACCGACCGATCCAAGTGCGCTACTAAATCTCTCGCGAGCCGCATCAACCGTACTCTCTGTCTTTGCGGCGACGGCGCCTGTTCCGCTGCGCAGCTGACCGTTCATGTCGTAGAGCGATTGATTGACTTTGGCTAAGGATTGATTGAATCCACCTTCACTGAAGGTCGATTTAGCGCCGGATTTCAATTTCGCGTTCGCCGCCGCCAGCGTATCCTTGAAATCGTTTGCAGGCTTGGTCGAAAGAATATCGGAAGGCGATTTAAATCCGCCACCAGACGTCGCTGGTTGCTGTAAATTGGCGACCGCTGAGTTGAATTTTTTTTGTGCATCGCTAAGGGACTTCTCCCCCATCTCCTTCGCTGCTGCGATTCGTTTGTCGATACTGTTGCCCGGCTCCTCCAGTCCGAACCCTTTGCCGCCGTAAGGAGTTCGAATCGGTTTGTTGCTCTCCAACGATTCACTCATCTTGCTTTTCGTTGAGGCGATACCCTTTTTGATTTCGTCAATCTTTCGCTGATAGTCATCGATGTCGCCTTTGTCGCTTTGAGCCAGTGCTGACTTTGCTCCGTTGACAATTCCATCAGTTGGTGACGGGCTCAAATGCTGAGCCGGTGGTGGTGGCTGTAGCGAGTCAGATTCCTTTTTCCAAAACGCCAAGCTTTTTCCTGTCGGAAACTTCGGCATCGAACCAAACTTGCTCTTCATCGATTGGCATCCGGAGAACATTAGGACGCTACAAATCAGCGTCATCGCGAACGCACTGAACGCCTTTGATGTTGAAGTCTTGGAGTGTGGTTGTTGTAGCATCGGAATCCCAACTTTTCGGGTGGTGTTCACGAGAGGGAGAACTAGCCCTGATCGATAAGGTTTACTTAAAGCGATTTATCGGAAAATTGGCCCAAATAGGTGATCCTATTCGCACAATATTTCGCGCGGGGATGTTAGAGATGCCCGTTTTGCTCGTCAACCGCCAAAAGCGCCAGCAGTTTTTGGCAATCAGGGAAAGCAAGCGAAGATCGCGAGTTCAGGCCCCAAGAGGATACTTCGCAAAACAGTCCGCAAGAATATTGCCATGATCGAAGGCAAGCTCAGGAAGATCATCAATCGAAAACCATTTCGCGTCTTCGGCATCATCGGCCGCCGCGAAATCATCTGATTCGCTAGCCGTCGCGTAGAAAGCAACCGTCACGACACGTCCGCGAGGATCGCGGTCTACCTCGGAGTAAGCTCCGATTTGTTGAACCCTCGATACATCCAGACCAGTTTCTTCTTTCAATTCTCTGATCGCAGCATCGGCAGCAGATTCATCCATGTCCATGAATCCTCCCGGCAGCGCCCAACCACCTGCGAACGGATCCTTCTTGCGCCGGATCAGCAGAAGTGATCGTTTTTTAAGATCGACGACGACAATGTCAGCGCTGACACTGGGGCGAGGATACTCGTATGTATAAGGCATGCGGATTTGAAGGACAAAATGAAAGGCCGCCCAGTACCCAGTACCCAGTACCCAGTACCCAGTAC
>CAZORS010000404.1:0-2190 GCA_964582025.1 uncultured Pirellulaceae bacterium
GGCTCATCCCTCTCACAGAACCGTACGTACGGGTCCGTATACGGCTCCTGTTTTACTTGTCTCAAGAATATTGAGGAAGTACGCCGGTCTCTAATCCCGCAAGGTCGAACAAGCCAAGTTCCGCCAGATAGTCATTGGAAATGGCCAGGCTCGCGTAGGAACTACGTGACGTGCGCCACGATGCCATTCGCATTTTCTGGATTTCGCCCTTCACACCAACTTGCCGCAAGCGGCGAATCAGTCGCTCAGGTTTCTTCCATGATGCGAGCTGTTTGGCTCGCAGACGCCTGCGAATCCATCCTGCTAACTCGCGATACAAGCCTTTGCAGTTGGCCATCCGGAAGTAGCTGCCCCAACCACGAAGAACTGGATTGAGGTCAGCAATGACCTTCTCCAAGTTCACGGGGCTGGTTTTGCGGGTGATCAACTTGACTTTCGCCTTAAACGCCGCGATCTTCTCGGCAGCAATGCGAGTATGCACGCTGCCGATCAGCACACCCAGAAACTTCACGCCTTGGCGTGATGTCGTTAGGTGCGTCTTATCGCGATCGACGGTCAGTTTCAACTCACCTTCCAGAATCTCGACTGCCACGCTTATCGCATGTTCGGCCGATCGTTGGCTGCGACACAAGATTAAGATGTCATCGGCATACCGAACGATTCGGTAACCACGACGCATCATTTCTTGATCGAAAGCGTCAAGATAAATGTTGGCAATCAGAGGACTGATAACACCGCCTTGCGGGCTACCAATGTCCGTCGCCTCCCAAACGCCTTCGTTCATCACTCCGCTGGTCAAGAACATCTTGATTAAATTCAAGATACTGCCATCGGTCACCCGACGACGAATCGACGAGAGAATCAAGTCATGGTCCAAACGGTCAAAACACTTCGAGAGGTCCATGTCGACAACATGCTTTAGATCATACTGTCGAATGAACATCGTGGCTTTGGCGACTGCCTGTTGGCAGCTGCGGCCCGGTCGGTAACCGTAACTCGATGGATGAAAGTCCGGATCAAAGATCGGTTGCAGAATGTCCAGCAACGCTTGCTGGACGACTCGGTCGCGAACTGCCGGGATTCCAAGATGCCGCTGGCCGCCACCGGGTTTCGGTATCGAAACTCGGCGGACTGACAGTGGCCGGTAACTCTTATCCCTCAGTTCAGTCACCAACCGCGTCAGCTCTCCCCTTAAATCGTCTTTAAAATCGCCAATCGTTTGACCGTCTACGCCAGGTGCACCCTTGGCACGACGGACTTTCTCAAACGCACGAGCAAGAGCCCGGCGGTCGAGCAACCGGCTATAAAGACTGTAATAAGTTCGTTTCATGACTGCCGTTGGTGGTACTTCGTTGGGGCGTTCGCTGCGGACAATGCGGTGGGCAGTGTGGCGATTCACTTCGCTGGCAGATCGTGTGCTATTCCAATAAAGGACAATCGCTCTCTGACGGTTGCAAAGCTACTTCCACGCCGACGGACGCTTCATGCAGTTTGGCGGTTCCCCGCGTCACCACTTGTAACGGTCCCCGGAGTCTTCAATCTCTCCGGATCGTGTCGGCTGCCGGTTGTTCGTCTGCGGTGTTCTCTCCAATCACAAATAAATAAAACTTCACCCCTTCGCACCTCCAAAGGCCTTTTGAGCCTCCGGTGGCCGACGTGACTCGCTTCTGCTACCGAATGAGCTTTGCACGTCGTCATTGCGGTTTTCTCCTCCAACGTTCGCACAGGCAAACGCTGCTCTCTCCAAGAGAGCCACTGTTACCAGCTTTCACAGGCCGCAACTTATTCACTACTACGGGATCATCTGCCACCTCACACCACTTCGAACCATTCTTGAGTTGCCTCTTGAATGGGACTTACCAGCTTCTCACGCTACGCCTATGGGGGAGCCCACGCGGCTTGGATGGTGTCAGGCTTCCCCAGTTACTGCACTGGCTCCCTGACGATGATTACGTCCTCAATCACTAACGGTATCTGTTCACGAATCGGGCTTCGTCACTTTTTGCAAACTCACCCACACCGCCAGCCGAATCTGGTTCGCTTACGCTACGTTCCATCATCCTCCTATCGCTTCCTTCAGACCCCGCCGTTGGCCAGCGACGCCCTTGCGAATCGGATTCTCTTCCCCGTGAACCGGGTGAGGGCCGTGACAAGCACCGACTGGGTTTGCCAGCTTCGCTGGGCAAACAA
>CAZORS010000405.1:0-2188 GCA_964582025.1 uncultured Pirellulaceae bacterium
CATTCGCCAACCGGATCCTCCGTTTCGGTTAATGGAAATGCGTTTGATTTGCCGCTGACGGAAAAGGGGCTGCCACTACAAATTGATGCTGATGAAGGTAGCGATGAATTGCTAATTCGAATGGATGATTATCCGAGCAGCAATTTGTTTATGAGGCTCGATTCGGCAACGCGATCAGATTTGATTGATTCAGTCTGGTCAGGCATGGAACATGTTGAGTTGGAATTCCTCGGCAGCTCAACAACGTTTTCAGTAATTTCAGACGATGTCAATGATGTGATGTACGTCGACACCGATCGCATAACAGTTGAAGGAGCATCCACAACATTTGAAGTTGCTCGAAATTTGACTTCTACTGGATTCTGGCACTCTGGTGGAGAAAGTAATCAGGTCTTCATTCGGGGAACTGAAAACAATGACTCCTTCAATTTCATCTATGACTTCAACAACCAAGTAGTCGAAGTCAACGAAAACCACTGGTTGTTCTTGAACAATTCTTCTGCCAGCATCGACGGCAAAGGAGGTGATGACTCGGTTACGTTCAATCTTGATGAAAATTGGATTGACTACGTTGGGTCCGCCGTAATCGAACCGAGTTCTATCACTGTCGAAGATTTCCCGGCTGTCACTTGGACAAATATTGAGTCTCAAGCAGCTGGCAACATGGACAACGTCACCATCCTCGACTCTCCGGGCGACGACCACATCGAAGCGTTTGACAGAACTATTATTTCGAATGTCGGAGGCACCACTTGGACGCTTACCGACAACACTGCTGTAGACGTTGTCGCCACCGGTGGCCATGACTCGATCGTGGCACTCACAAGCCCTGATTTTCTTGCTCCCTATTACTACTTCCTTGGGCTGGGAATTCAGTACGGGAATTTCTACGATCGATTGTTGGCGACGGATTTCGACGAAGTATCGTTTCGAGCCGCTGAACCTGGAGGATATGTCTTCTACACCGGCGAGGGCGGCGTTCTCGATGAGTTTGAAGTCAGTGACCCGAATGGAAATTTGCTTGTTGAGAATGGCGATCGGGTGCCTGTCCTTTTTGCAGGCGAAATGAATATTGGCATGCGGTCGTTTGCCGATGATGCCAAATTGACCTTTACCTCTACATTCGATTCAAGCGATGCCCAAGCTCAGTTTGGGCAAATCATTATCAATGACGCGACGATCGAGCTGACCGATATCGATACGATCGAAGCATTCGGGGACGGCCCCGGCGACATGCTTTCTTTGATTGGAACTGCTGAAGACGAAGAATTGACTTCTTGGGTTGAACCCAACGAAACGGAAAGGTTGACCCGACTTTCGAGCGACACTTACGAAATCCGATCATATGGCTTTGGAAGCATCACTGCCGAACTGACCGAAGGCAATGACCGGTTTACCTTTTGGGGTATCGAAGAGGAAGTCGAAACGGTTGAGATTGGGATGACGAATCTCTATTCGCTCACCACCGATAGCTTCAGCCTGACCGTCGATCGCGGCGATTTCCTGACGACCCAAACAGACTTTACGCATGTGGGAGGATTTAGTGCAGGCGACACGCTCAAATATGTCGGCTCGCCGGACCACATTGATTATGTGCGGTTCCTGCCATACACAAATTTCGTGGATGATGGAATTCAAATCCTTGCAGAAGCTTGGGAAGGATTCGGTCTTAGAAAAAGTGAATGGTTTACTGGCGACGGTTTTACCGAATTCGAAGTTGACTTGCGTGGTGGAGATCCTCCATTGGGCGCCCCTCAGTTTTTAGATTCTTTTGCAGTGAGCAAGGCTGGAAATGCCACGATTTACCCGGATTCACTGACTTTCGATCCATGGAATAATTTTCCCGGGTGGAATTTTTCTTGGGACAACATCTACAGACTGAATGTTGCCGGCACGACGGGTACCGTCTACGACAGTTCTCTTGACGACTCTCTTGTTTTTGGTCCTGTGCCAGACGTCTTCAACGATAGTTCATTTTTCCCCTTCAACGGCCTCGACGTTGTCAATGATGACATGTTCGCAAGATATAGTTTTGAAGACCTGACATTTTTCTCCACTGGCGGTGTTGATACCGCAGATCTTTCGGTCGATGCAAACACACTTGAATTGGGTTTGGATACTACCCGCGCGACCTGGGAAGAAGTCAACCTGACGCTTGAAGGCATCGAAGTCGTTAATGCATCTACAG
>CAZORS010000406.1:0-2182 GCA_964582025.1 uncultured Pirellulaceae bacterium
TCGCGATCAATTCCATCGTTCGCGTAATCTTCTTGATATTGCGAATGGACTTGCGTCGTTTATCTAATGCTCTGGCGTTGGCCATGATTTAGTGCGGAATGGGGAATGCGGATTGCGGAATAAGTCTCAGCTCTATTTGAACGTCTTGTTGAACTCTTCAAGAGCCTCGATGACGGCTTTGGTTGTTTCGTCATCCTTCTTCTTCATCGCTGAACCAACATCTTTGTTCTTGTCCAGCAAGTCCCAGACATCTTTCTTTTTCGAGCGAACGAATTCGAGGAACTCAGATTCCCAACGACGAACATCCTGAACTGGTACTTCGTCGATGAAACCATTTGTACCGGCGTAGATCACCATGATCTGGTCAACCACATTGAGTGGCTGATACTGAGGCTGCTTAAGCAACTCAACCATGCGATAACCACGATCAAGCTTGGCTTGAGTCATCGCGTCGAGATCCGTACCAAGCTGAGCAAACGCTTCCAATTCGCGGAACGAAGCAAGGTCGAGACGCAAGCTACCGGCGACGTTCTTCATCGCTTTCACTTGAGCGGCACCACCTACACGAGAAACCGAAATACCGGCGTTCATCGCAGGGCGAACACCTGAGAAGAAAAGGTCGGGTTGCAGGTAGATCTGACCGTCAGTAATCGAAATCACGTTGGTTGGAATGTAAGCCGAAACTTCACCTTCCTGCGTCTCAATGATCGGGAACGATGTGATCGATCCGCCACCGAGCTCATCGCTGAGTTTTACTGAACGCTCCAGCAAACGAGAGTGACAATAGAAAACGTCACCAGGATAAGCTTCGCGGCCCGGAGGACGACGCATCAGCAGTGACAATTCGCGGTAGGCAACCGCTTGCTTTGACAGGTCATCGTAAACGATCAAGCAATGTTCTTTGTTGTACATGAAGTGCTCCGCCATCGCCGTACCAGCGTATGGAGCAATGTATTGCAGCGGGGCAGGGGAACTGGCACCAGAAACGATGACGGTGGTGTAATCCATCGCGCCACGCTCAGTAAGCTCCTTGATCACGCCAGCAACAGAAGAATCCTTCTGGCCAACGGCGATGTAGAAACATTTGACGCCAGAATCTTTTTGGTTAACGATCGCATCGATACCGACTGCGGTCTTACCCGTCTTACGGTCACCAATGATCAGCTCACGCTGGCCACGACCAACAGGAGTCATCGCGTCAACACATTTCAAACCAGTCTGCATCGGCTCGCTAACCGGCTTACGCTCAGCAACACCAGCCGCGATAATTTCGACTGGGCGAGTCTCCGAACTGTTGACGGGGCCTTTGCCGTCAAGCGGATTGCCAAGCGGATCAAGAACGCGGCCGACGACGGCGTCACCAACGGGAACCGAAAGAAGTGTTCCAAGTGATTTGACTTGGTCGCCTTCTTTAATCAGCAGGTAGTCACCAAGAATGATGATACCGACGGAGTTTTCTTCAAGGTTGAAAGCCAAGCCGATGATACCGCCAGGAAACTCAACCATTTCACCGGCCGCGACGTTTGTCAGGCCGTGAACTCGGGCGATACCGTCACCAACTTCAAGGACGGTTCCAACTTCGCGTACATCGATTTCGCTCTCGAAATTTGCGATCTCCTGTTGGATCACTGATGCGATTTCGTCAGCACTAATTTTCATTGTTATCCTCAGGTTCTTTCGTTTGAAAGAATTTCAATGTTTTGAGTTCTCAACACCCTCCCTGTGGGAGGGTCGGCGAAGCCGGGGAGGGTGAAGCTCCTCGAAATCAACCACTAATGTTTCATTCAAATGATTGCGGCTGGAAGCCACGATCACGTCCAACACAGGCTGGAAGCCTATGCCACCTATGTCGTTACAAACTTGTCCAATTTTTCACGGAAAGCATCAACTGCTTTCTGGATCGCTTTGGTGCGAACCTGCTGCAACTGATTCACAACGCTGCCGTCGTAAACCGTGTCGCCAACTCGCACGACCATCCCGCCGATGATATCCGGATCGATGACGCAGCTGAGATTGACCTTTTTACCAAGGATGCCCGAAAGCTTCTTGGCAACGCTTTCCTGAACTGAACCTGGAACATCGCTGGCAGTCGTCAGCGTCGCTTTCACGCGACCCGCCATTTCATCATGAGCACTGACTGTCGAGCGATGGATTGAGTTGAGACAATCGAAGCGACCGCGAC
>CAZORS010000407.1:0-2172 GCA_964582025.1 uncultured Pirellulaceae bacterium
TACTGGTTATCCCTGACGAAACTCAAGATCCATGGCCAATCGAAAGCGATCGTTTTCTCCGTCAAGGCGTGCGCACCAACGGGTGGGTTCAGCTGGGGCAGGTGTCTTTGGGCTACGAGGTTTGGCGTCAGATGAACGGATTCCCGGTAATCACCGCGACGCAGGAGTCAAAGAAGAAGTTGGCCAAGCCACCGAAGGTTCCCAAGTAAAAAGTGGCATAGGCTTCCAGTCTGTGTTGATCCCTTTCCTGCCTGCATTGATAGGCTCCCCGCCTGTGTTCACCAACGCTCCCCGCAGGCTGGAAGCCCATGTCACTTTGGCGTGTCTGCTGTTCATTGCTTGCGCTTGTTTGGGTTGTCGCAGCGGAACGCCGTTCAAACCGCAGCCGCCGACTTTTGCTCAGTCGGCTGCAACGAGTGCCAAGACGCTGGCTGTCAGTGAAGCCTCACGAATTCCAGCCGCCAACACTTCTGGATTGCTCACAAAGTCTCAAGTTGCTCGTGCGAGTTATCAAGAAGACGCAACGTCGAATGAAAGCTCCCGTCGAGCCGAAATTTTGGAGAAAGTCGATCTGGACGAAGCTGATGATAAGCTTCCAATTGAAAGCCGCGACGAACAGAAGTCTGAAACCGATGAGTCTGCAGAGCCAGCCTTAATAGCGACGCAAAAAGAAGCTTCAATCGACGAGACCACCCAGATCAATCCGCGTGCCCTACGATTGCAAACCGTTCTATCGACTACAGTCGACTACTATCCAGAAATTCGATCCGTACTTCAGGAATCAGCGATCGCACAAGCTGAGCAGTTGCAAGCCCAAGGTGGCTTTGACACGAAACTTAAGGCCTCTAGCGAAAACACGCCCGTTGGCTTTTACGAAACGTACCGCAGTAAATTCGGCATTGAACAACCAACATTCAACGGCGGCTCTGTCTTCGCCGGTTACCGCTTCGGTCGCGGCGACATCGAACCATGGTATCTGGAACGAAACACGAATGAACTTGGTGAACTGAAACTCGGAGCCAACTGGGCGTTGCTCCGCGGAAGGCAAATCGACGCCCGGCGGGTTGCGATCTGGCAAGCCGACTTGAAACGCAGCGCCGTCGATCCCGTGATTCAACAGCAACTGTTGTTCTCATTGCGTGACGCGGAAATCGCCTACTGGAATTGGGTGGCGGCTGGTCAAGTATTCAAGTTGAATGAGAAACTGCTTGAGGTCGCAAAGAACCGTGTCAACGGAATCGACGAACGAATCAAAGCGGGTGACCTGCCCGAGATCACTCGCACCGATAACGACCGTAGCATCCTCAGCCGCGAAGTAAAACTCATCAAAGCTCGGGCGAAACTGGAACAAGCAGCGGTCAAGCTTTCGCTTTACAACCGTGATGCGAACGGGTTGCCATTGATACCGGCGGTTACTGAAATCCCAGAGCTGGAAGACTCCAAAACTGCGTTGCCGCTGGAAGACATTAGCGGCCTGATCGCCAGCGCAATTACTTGTCGCCCGGAGCTCAACCTCATCTGTCTCGACATCAAGAAGATTTCGCTGGACATCAGCAAAGCTCGCAACGACCTGCTTCCTCAGTTGAACGCCCAAGTTGCGGTTTCGCAAGATTTCGGCGACCCGACAAGTGCTTCTGCTGTCGCGTCATCATCGACTCAGACGTTGTTTGTAAACTTTGATGAAAAGGACGAGTTCCAAGTCGACGCGAGTTTGTTCCTTAGCCAGTCATTACAACGCCGTAAGCCGACCGGAAAGATTCGTGCTTTATCCAGCAAACTCCAGCAGTTACAGATCAAGCAAAAGTTCCTTGAAGAGAAAATCGAAGCCGAAGTCCGTCAGAACTACCAACTGACCGCCGCTGCGAGCCAACAAGCACAGGTCGCTGCGGAATCGTTAGAGCTTGCCCGGCGACTTTCGTCCGCATCGCGCGAACGCTTAGAAGATGGCGACGTCGACTTGTTCGAGATCATTTTGCGTGAGCAGCAGGAGCTGGACTCTGCCGGCGAACTGATTGGCTCGCGCTTCAACTTCTTCGCCAACCGCGCCAACCTCAACGCGTCGATCGGCTGCGAACCGGGCCAGTTCCTCGACCGCTAAACTCAGCCGCGGTAGCTCCAACTGTCTGAAGACCCGTACAAGTACTTCGCTTGCCGAGCCATCTACGAAACAGC
>CAZORS010000408.1:0-2168 GCA_964582025.1 uncultured Pirellulaceae bacterium
AACGGAATTATGTACGACAACGTGTCGTAAAAAAGGAGAATACAGCTAACGAGTCTAAGCTGCCGTGGTTGGTTTGGCAAATTGAGATGGTTTGCGTGACTCTTGATTGGCGTTGACGCTAGCGAGCGAAATTGGGTATTTCAGAGATGATGCGCCCGATGCTCAATGCCTTTGCTTCGATCCATGATGAATTCATTTTGAACTTATCGCGCCAATCCATTTCGCAACCAATGCCGCGACAACGCGCTGGCGTGCTGTTGGTCTGCGCACTGTTTGGCGCAATGGCGACTTTTTGCGGGTGCAAGATGACGCAGGAGCGATGCATTCAACGAGCCGCTGCCATCTCTTCCAGCTTGGGCGGTGGTTCCATTGTCAAAGTAAAGCCGGTTAGCAAACACAACTTGTTCACTCCGCTGCATCGCATCGTCTCCGGACCCGCGGAGCCCAGTGAACGAACAGTGCGACTGTTGCGAAACTACAACTTAGAAACACGGCTCAAAGTCGATCCAGATAAAGTGATCCAATGGCTCCAAGAATTGGTACTCGATTCGCCATCGATGGAAGAAGTTCACGCTCTGGCAGAGATCTGCAAATTGCGTGCGGACTGGCAGTCGGCTTCGGGTAACGAAAGTGAAGCAGCTGAACTTTATGCAAACGCAATCGTTCACGCCCATCAATTTTTGTTCGATTCCACGCTGAGCGTAAATCGTAACGCTTTCGATCCACAGTTTCGCAGCATTTGCGACGTGTATAACGAGTCGCTCGCATCGATCCTGCGTGTCGTGTGTAAAGAAAATGCATTGCTGCCGGGTCACGAAATTGCCATCGGCGGTTCTCGATTGGGTTGCGATATGGAATTTCAAATCGTTGGACGTTGGGAGAATCAGCACTTCGATCGATTCGAATTGGTTAACGACTACGAAATGTCAGGAATCGAGAACCAGTATCGAACTTACGGGCTCGGCGTTCCTCTGATCGCGATTTGTAAAACAGAAGAAACTGGTTCGAAGGAAGACAAATACTACCCGCCATCGTTGACGCTTCCGATGACGGCATTCTGCGAGATCGTAGAATCGGAAGATGGCGTGCGACGTAAGGCCATCGTCAAACTCTACGATCCGCTGGAACAAACGCATGTGAAACATCAGAACGTTTCGGTGCCGCTGGAAAGCGATTTGACGACTCCGTTAGCTTACCATTTGAACGACCCACTGTTGAATTCGGGGCTGCTGGCGACAGCGACGTTGATCAACGGTGAGTTGGCTGACGGCATCCATGGGATGTATATGCTTTCGCCGTTTGATCCAACCAAAATTCCTGTCGTGATGGTGCATGGTATCTGGTCCAGTCCCGTCACTTGGGCTCACATGTTCAATGACTTGCGAGCGATTCCAGAGATTCACGAAAACTATCAGTTTTGGTTCTACGCCTACCCAACGGGCCAGCCGTTTTGGATTTCGGCTCAGCAAATGCGTGAAGACCTTTCCTCGATTCGAAGAGAGCTCGACCCCGGAAGTGATGCTCCGGCTTTGGACGACATGATTTTGGTCGGACACAGCATGGGCGGTCTTGTATCGCAACTTCAGGTGCTCGACAGCGGCGATACGTTTTGGAATGAACTCGTGAGTCCGCGGCCGTTTGGTGAGTTGCGTGGAGATCCGGAAAGTATTCAAAAGCTACGAGATACGTTCTTCTTCAATGCCAATCGGAGCATCGATCGAGTCGTGATGATTGGCACGCCGAATCACGGGAGCTCATCTGCCAATGCGACGACTCGTTGGATTGGTCAAACGTTCTTTACGTTGCCTGATTTTCTAGGCAATGAATTTCAGAAACTGGTTCGAGACAACGCTGAGATTCTTGGCGACGGCAAGTTGCTGACAACGAGAACCAGTGTGGATGCGTTGTCGCCGGAGTGCCCGATTTTCGATGTGATGAATGCGGGGAAGCGTCCGCAGGACGTACAGTTTCACAATATTATCGGTCAGGTGCAGCGACGAGGCTTGCTGCGAAGGTCGAGCGAAGGTGGCGGAAGCGATGGAGTCGTTGGAATTGAGAGTGCCCGATCCGAACACGCGGAGTCAGAGATTATCGTCAACGCTGAACACGCAAAGATTCACCAGCACCCAAGTTGTATTCTTGAGGTGCGGAAGATCCTGACGGAAAAC
>CAZORS010000409.1:0-2115 GCA_964582025.1 uncultured Pirellulaceae bacterium
CTCCGCGACTTGCCCCGTCATAGTCGCTGCGGCTGGGCGCCATGTGGCTTCCGACACAAAGGACCAGATAGGTAAATAACCAGAATCGCCATGACACGAGTTGTGCAGGAGAAATCAAATCTCCAAGCAGCGACCCAACGCTGGCGAAGATCATGTTCACGAAAGAAGGTTGCTCAAGCGAGTTCACATCGTCGCCGATACCGGAGTTCGAGATCATGTTTGCGACCGCATCGGGATAGAAGAACCAAAGCAATCCCGCCAGTGCGAGCGAGCCTCCAACCAGTGGCGCAAGGCCAATGAAAAAGTTTCCGACTTCTTCAAACCAGTTGCCCGTGTTCCACGAGTGCCGTACGAATCCCAATCGGCCTGATCGAATATCGGGTTCGAATAATGCCATCTCGAGCACTCTGTGACGAAAGACTTTGCACAGCACCCAATGGCTGAGTTCATGAATCGGTGTGCCGAGCCAACCCGTCCAAAGGACTGCCTTCCAGCCAAATCGACTGGCTAATCGTGTCTGAATAAGTCGCTCCAAAAAATGGATCAGCATCGCGAAGATCACGAATGGAGCAACCAATACTAATAGCAGCCAGAACGTCTGCGCGATCGTGCCGAAGAATCCGGGAAGCGCCTCACTTTCGGTGGCCGCGTCGAGTTGTGAGAGCAAGTTGACCAAGTGCATGGCTGTCGTGTTATCGGTCAGGAAATGCGAGCTGAATCGAAATCGACTCGGTGACAAAGCGTCTTGTTAGTCTAAAATGGGTTTCTCAGCAATGTTGTTGCACTTCTATCTCAGTTCCAAAATATGAACAAACCCAAAACTCGCATGCGACGCGAAGACCTCGGTCCTGACGAAAGCCTCTGCGAATACTGCACGGCGAAGTGCTGTCGCTATTTTGCACTTTCGATCGATACGCCCAGAACCTTTGCTGATTTCGAATATCTACGCTGGTACTTGTTGCATGATCGGGCTTCGTTGTTCGTTGAAGGAGTCACCTGGTATCTGCTGGTTCATACGACGTGCAAGCATCTTCAAGACGATCACCGCTGCGGCATTTATGAAACGCGACCTCAGATTTGCCGCGACTACACGACCAATGAATGTGAGTACGACGATGCTTACACGTACGAGCAGTATTTTGAAACGCCGGAACAGATTTCAGAGTACGCCAATGCCCGATTCAACAAGCCCGAGACATTCCGTTCGCCGCGTCCACGATTGAACGTATTGGCGTAGGCCGGAACGCGGACGCGAGCCGTTCCGGAGCGGCGTAAACAGCTGCTTGTTGAAGGAACTGAAAACGAATTTTGCACTTTCCAATAAGTCCGAAGCTCCGGCAGTCGCATGTTTGCTTGATACGGCCTACAAATGTGCAACTCCAAACTCTCAACCAATAAACCAATGTCGAACCTAATTACTCCCCGCACTCTTCGCGGATTTCGTGACTGTCTTCCAGAAGTCATGATCCCGCGCGAGCGACTTATTGAATCGGTCAAACAAGTCTATCGATCTTACGGCTTTGTGCCGATCGATACGCCGGCTCTCGAATATTCCGAGATTCTTTGCGGCAAAGGAAGCGAAGAAACGGACCGTCAAATGTTTCGTTTCGATCATGGGAAACATGACGTTGCGATGCGATTCGACCTGACCGTTCCGCTGGCTCGATTCGTCGCACAAAACGCGAATGAACTTGGCATGCCTTTCAAACGGTATCATATCGCTCCGGTTTGGCGGGGCGAACGTCCACAAGCTGGTCGTTATCGCGAGTTCATACAATGTGACTTTGACACAATCGGCACGCGTTCGATCGCCAGTGATATTGAAACCGGTTTGGTGATCTACGACTTGATGAGAGCGATTGGGTTTGAGAAGTTTTCGATCCGAATGAACAATCGAAAGGTGCTCAACGGATTGTTGGAGAAATCTGGCTTGGCCGAATCCAGCGTTCCGGTGCTTCGTGCGCTGGACAAGCTTCCGAAGATCGGTCGTGAGGCGGTTGCTAAAGAGATGGGAGAAACGACTTCGGCAACTGAATCGCAAGTCGACGAAATCTTAAAACTTGCCGAAGTCAAAGGTTCCAACGAAGAGATTCTGAAACAGCTTGAGCCGCTTTG
>CAZORS010000410.1:0-2080 GCA_964582025.1 uncultured Pirellulaceae bacterium
CTCGTACCCAAGCTATAGGTATTCTGACTTGACTGGTTTCGCACCTTACAAGTCGGCACTTGGTTGGTTTGCGAGTTACTGGTTGCTGTTCAGCGGATTGCTTTCCTGTGTCGCCATATTGTTGTGGCAGCGCGGCCGAGAGCGAGGATTCTTTAGTCGCATTAAGATCGCGACAAGTCGCTTACATGGAAAAATGCTCTTGGTCTCGGCGGCGACGATGATCGCTTGGCTCGGAGTCGGAGGTTGGGTGTTTTACAACACGAAAGTTCTGAACACCTATCAATCGGAAGAACAAGTTAATGAGCTTCGTTCGACCTACGAAAAGGATTTTAGTGACCTCGAAGATTTAGCTCAGCCTCGTATCACGAAGATCCGCCACGACATTGAGATCTATCCGAAGAAGCGAGGTTTGATTTTCAAAGGTGATCAAACGATCGTGAATCAAACGGACCAGCCGATCGAAAAACTCATCATCAATGTCACCGACGACTACGAAACAGAACTGACAGTCGACAACGCGACGTTGGAGGAAGAGTTCGAAGAACTCAATCTGCGGGTTTATCGATTCTCGCCACCGATGGCTCCGGGAGCGGAAGCCAACATGAAGTACACAGTGTCATGGTTTTCCAAAGGCTTCGAGAACTCTGTTTCTAATTTGTCACTGGTTCAGAATGGAACTTTCTTCAATAACTCGATAGCTCCGGCGATTGGGTATCAACCAAATTTGGAATTGTCCAACGCCAACGATCGAAAAAAGTACGGGCTTGGCGAACCGGAACTGATGCCGCCGCTTGATCGCGACAATTTGAAAGCTCGTGCCAATACCTACCTCAGCAACAGTAGTGATTGGATCGAAGTTGAAACATTCATCAGCACTTCTGACGATCAGATCGCGATCGCTCCCGGGTCGTTGATCGACAAATCACAGAAAGATGGCCGGCGACACTTCCATTACAAAGTTGATCACCCTTCGTTGAATTTTTACTCGTTCGTTTCCGCGGACTATCAGGTCGAGTCACGTGAGTGGAATGGCGTCGACATTGAAGTCTATTACCATGACGAGCATTCATGGAACGTACAGAACATGTTGATTTCGGTTCGCGATTCACTGGAATACTACAGCGAGAACTTTGGGCCGTATAAGCACAAGCAAGCTCGGATCATTGAGTTTCCTCGTACTTCGTCTTTTGCTCAAGCCTTTCCCGGGACGATGCCATACAGCGAAGGCATTGGCTTCATTGCAGACATCAAGGAAAAAGATGACATCGACATGGTTTTCTATGTTGTAGCCCATGAGATGGCGCATCAATGGTGGGCCCATCAGGTAATCGGCGCAAACATGCGAGGAGCCACAGTTCTTTCGGAAACGCTGGCTCAATATTCGTCGCTGATGGTGATGGAGAAACGATTCGGTCGCGACATCATGCGAAAGTTCCTTCGCTACGAAATGAATAACTACCTCGGTTCTCGCAGTGGCGAGTTACTCAAAGAGATGCCACTTGTGAAAGTCGGAGCGACTCAAGGATACGTGCACTACCGCAAAGGCAGCGTTGTGATGTACCAGTTGAAAGAGATGATTGGCGAAGAGAAAGTGAATCTTGCTCTCAAATCGCTTGTCGATAAGTTTGCCTATCAAAAAGGGCCCTATCCAACTTCATTGGATCTAGTCGACGCGTTGCGAGAGCAAACACCGGACGAGTTGCAGTACTTGTTGGTCGACCTGTTCGAAGATATCACGTTATTCGAAAACAAAACCGAGGACGCGACTTACAAGAAGTTGGAGGACGGAAAGTACGAGGTCACCTTCGTTGCGAATTGCCAGAAGTTAAAGGCTGACGAAAAGGGAAAGCAAACGGAAACAGAAATCGACGACTGGATTGAAATCGGCGCTTTTGCGGAGCCGGAGTCAGGAACTGATTACGGAAAGACGCTGCATCGTGAGCGTGTTCGAATTTCAGATGCTTCCACCACGCATTCGTTTATCGTTGATGAAGTTCCTGCACTTGTTGGGGTCGATCCGTTTTCGATGCTGATCGATCGAACGCCCGAAGACAACATGAAAGAGCCGGCGTTGAATTAA
>CAZORS010000411.1:0-2077 GCA_964582025.1 uncultured Pirellulaceae bacterium
GACGTGATTTCACCGACCGACGGAATTGCGGGAATCGGGTCTGGTGGGAATTTTGCCATTGCTGCGGCACGAGCACTGAAACAACACAGTGATCTGTCAGCAGAAGAGATCGTGAAAGAGAGCCTCACGATTGCCGGTGGCATCGACATCTATACCAATACAAACATCGTTACCGAAACCATTGACCCATAGAACGCCATTGAGAGGCGAAATTGATAGGGCAAAGGAAACCTTATTCTTCTTTTGCGAACTGCGTGTTGCTGACAAATGCAATCCTTTTCCCGTCCGGTGACCACGACGGAACATTGATCGTCCCCTGACCACCGTAGATGTAAGCAATTGTCTTGGCCACCGGTTTGGCGTCTCCTTGGGGCACGTCCATGACTTTCAACGCCACGTATTTGTAGAAAGGATGGTCTGTCGCTTTGACATCCGCAGGAAAAGCTAGATACACCACCCGTTTTCCATCCGGCGAAACATGAGGAAACCAGTTATTGTTCTCGTCGCTCGTAATTTGAGTCTGTTCACTTCCGTCGGCGTTCATTCGCCAGATTTCCATCGTTCCGGTGCGGGAGGAATTGAACCAGACCCTGCCATCAGGAGAAAATTCTGAACCATCGTTGAGCCCGCTGTCTTTGGTTAGCTGAATCTCTTCGCCGCCTGCGGATAGGATCTTGTAGATGTCGTACTTGTCGTCGCGACCTCCAGTGTAGATCAACCAATTCCCATTGGGCGACCATCCGTGAAGGTAGGATGGTGCCTTGGATGTCACCAGCGTTGGCGTTCCTCCAGTGACGGGCATCGTATAAATCATTGACTTACCACCGTGGTCCTCACTGTGATGGCTGATTCCCAGCCTCTTGCCGTCAAAAGAAAGCACATGGTCGTTGTTGTTCTTCACGGCAAAATCCGTGTTGATCTGCTGCACATCGGAACCGTCGATGCCGATGCGGTAAAGCTTTCCGTTCCGATTGTAGATCAGAGATTTGCCATCGAGCGTCCAGTTCGGCGCCTGCAGGGAATCGGTGGTGCAATGGATCACGCGGCGATGTCCAGTCTCCACTTCCATTGTCTCCAGTCGGCTACCAATGTAGTCTGAATACGGTTTGAAATCTTCAGGAGCCGGAACCACGATGCGGACGTTGGAGAAAGTTGCTTTCTCCACAACGTCGGGGTTGTGGGAACAAATGAACAGGCCAACTTTTACTTCGTCGCCCAGATCGAGATCAAGCGAATCGCTGACTTGAAAAGGCTCGCCAAACTTTGCCACTGACATGGTGTAGGTATTGCCCTTGCGGGCCAGTTGAATAACGTCTGGCATTTTCGCGTCAGATTTGACTTCTTCGGTTTCCGCTCCCGCTGTCCGCCTGAATTGCATCGATGTGAGTCCATCTCCATGAACTGTTGCGTCGACGTAAGGCGAATTTGCATCTGTCGTCTGTCGCACAATCCAACCGATCTTGCGATGCGGATCGACGCCCTTTCCTTCGAATTGAACCCGTGCACGAAGAATGAAGTCGCCTTTCAGGTCCGTCCACAGAAAGTGAAACTCATCGTTATCGGCCCACATGTTCTTACCAGATCCGGACAGGTGATAAGTTTGCGATTCCGAATCATAGCTGGAGCTTCCGGCATGCTTAACGTCGCCAATATCCAGAGTTGCTGCGAAATCTCCGATCGTCAAGCCACCTGATGCCGGCATAGGTCCTTGCCCAAAAACGAGGCTGGAGAAAAGACATACCAAAAATAAACTTACGAAAAATTGAATTGAGACAAGCATGACATTACTGACTGGTAAGTGGTGGTTTGGTCAAGCAATATATCAGGTTTCGCGGCCTCGGTCACTAACGAACGCGTTCACGAGTTCATTGGCTGCGTCAACCGACTGCACCTCGCCGACACTTCGGGTTAGGATTGTTTGATGAACCCAAACTGGTGGTCCAGAATATCAAACCAAATAACATGATTGAAAAGAAGACTCCGCTCAAACCTCGCGAAACCGTTGAACAGCTCGACCGCTACATCGTTGGCCAAGCCGCCGCCAAACGCGCCGTTGCAGTCGCGATGCGGAATCGTT
>CAZORS010000412.1:0-2046 GCA_964582025.1 uncultured Pirellulaceae bacterium
CAGCGGCTTGTTTGTTGTAGTTTGTGATCTGACCGTAAACGCTCATTGTTTGCTCTCGCTCAACTTTGCAACTTTGACCATGTCTCTTTAAGAGGGACCCTGATCTAGGTAGGTTTCAGCCGCAAAAAATTCAGAGAATCTGATTTACCTGTCCGTAGGCTCTCCGAACTGGACTTACATGAAGAATGAGACTGAGCAATACATCGGTCAGAGCCACGCTCGAGGTGATAAGCGTGCCATGAGAAGGTGCTAAGTTCATTTCCTACTAGACTCCCTAATGCCGTGGAAGAAACAAGCGAAAGCGAATCACAGAACCGTCAACAAGATGATGATTCCAAGTTTGAAGCTTTTCAGATGGTAGTTAACGGAAAACGCGGCCAGTCGGTTTTGCAGCGCGGTTTTGCAGCGCTTTGGGAAATCCGTACCGAACTTGCTGTACAGCTGGTAAATCGATGCCATTTGAACATTCTTAGCCATTCACGCATCCAAACCGTTTGGAAAATCGGGTCCGTCATTGACGGTTAAACGGACGATCGAGCATCGTTCTAGGCGATCACAAGTCTGAATTGCTGCTGCGCAATAAATCGTTCGTACAGCAGATCGGCGAAATAGCACAAAGCTTGTCCGATTTCAATTAACAGATCTTTGACAAAAGTTATTGGATCGTTTGCCGCTGCATTGAGTTGCTTAAGCGCCTCGTCAGATTCAAACCATTTAAGTAAGTCAGTGAGAGCTGCGTTGGTCCCTCCCTTATCTCCTGCGATTGCACACATGCCGCAGTGAACAACGGTGAGAAAACACTGGACCAAAACTTTAATGTGTCGAGAAGGGTTGAGATTCTTGACAAATCTCCAAAAGACGGAGTTCTTGATCCACTCGACCCGTTCAAGAATTACTTCAATCAAATCGCCAAGTGCTGCGGGCCAAACAACAATGCTGTACAAAAGGGCTGTCACTTCGGTAATGCCCTTTTTGTACTCTCCCTTAGAAAAGTAGTATCCTGCGTTGATGACAACTATTATGGCGGCAAATACCCCAGACCAGCCTTTCAAATTTTTCACCGCGTTAATGAAGCTTTGAAAACTGATCGGAGTCTTTAGCAGTGCCATGAGCTTATGAAAGGAAAGAGATTTCATAAATTTTGCCCACCACGAAATTTTTCCGCCAGCTCCCGGATCAAGGGCATGATTGAGACTGGTTATCCACTTGAACGCGAAGTTTAGTGATACGCCAGCGCGAATGCACAGCGCCCGAAACGTGTCCAACCCACCCATAGTATCAATCGCCTTTCTTATCTCCAAAGCGGAATCTTGCTCACGCTTAGTCTTATTTTCATGCCCGCGTAGAGTGTCAGCCCAATCGATTTGCTCTCGTATCTTCTTCCTTAGGGTTTCAACAGACTTGTCGCCAATCATTTCCCAGCTCTTATCTGCATTGGGGGACTCATGTAGCAGCGTGTGCAATTTTATGAACGTGGGGCTATTGTTTTTAATCAACCCAGCTTTCTCTTCTCTGATCCCGTACTTTTTTTGAAAAGCCATGACTGCATCCAAGAGTTTTCCTGAATATTTCGAATGCACGCTCAATATGCGATTACTTTTACTGTTGATGAGGTACTCATTCATCATGTAGTTCAGCAGTAAGATATCGCGTTGCGATTCTTGGTACCCTGCACCCATCGGTCCTTGAAAATATGCCATTTTGAATCCGAATCTGTGATTTTTGAAAGTGAAAACACTGTTGTTTGGCAAGGCTCTAATCTCGCTGTTTTTATGCGAACAAATGTCGATCCAGTCAACGAAAACTAGCGCTCTTTGCAAGACTGTCTCGCCCCACTTTTACTAAAACGCGGTTTTGCAAGCGCCCCGGACACGCAAAATTGAGATTGTTAACTTTTCTCGGCTGAATCGGACGCAGAAGAGTGAGTTGGCAAAATCGACGTTAAAGACGATGGTTTCCTCGCTATTGGGCCTCATTGCCCCAACAGTAAGAATAGAAAATTCTTGCAACATCTCCAAATTCCAGCCGTAAACAACTGTTGGTATG
>CAZORS010000413.1:0-2000 GCA_964582025.1 uncultured Pirellulaceae bacterium
GTCGACACTGGTTGGGACCTCGGTGCTAACAAGAAAAACTAGAGCTCCACTCTAGATACGCCCGGGCGATCGAGCTCGGGCTTTTTTTTCGAAAAAACGGAGCGTGAATTAAGTTTTGTGATGGTTGAACCTCAGCAATGCGAGTGCATTGACTAAACTAAATTCGGGCTCAATTGAGATTTCATTATTCACACAAACTAAATCGCTCGGGCAAAATAGATGATCAAGCTCACTCAGGAAAATCGCCAAGCAGTAATCGAAACGCCGCTTGGACCGGACACCCTGATGTTGCAACACTTCAGCGGATCTGAGGGGCTGTCAAAGGATTTCTCTTACACGATGACGGTCCTTTCAGAGGACGCCGCGATCGACGGCAATGCACTCGTTGGAAAAAGAATCTCGGTCACCTACAACGACGAGAATGGTCGAAAACGGCACTTCAACGGGTTCGTCAGCAGGTTCGAATACAACCAGCATATCGAAGAACCTATCAAAGCCGCTGCGTACACGATCGAGATGGTTCCATGGTTATGGTTCCTCCGACACAATTCTGATTGCCAAATTTTTCAGGAGATGTCTGCTCCGGAAATCATCAAGCAGATTTTCAATGAACTCGGATACAACGACGTTCGCAACGATTTGACTGAGAACTATCCGACTCGCGAGTACTGCGTTCAATACAACGAATCGGATTTCAACTTTGTTTGCCGCCTGATGGAAGAAGAAGGAATTTTCTTCTACTTCGAACACACCAAAGACAAACACACGCTCGTGATGTGCGATTCTCCGTCTGGATACTTTGAGATTCAGGAGACGGACGTGCAGTACTCGCCTGTTGGCCAATCGCAGTTCAAGCAACTGACCAGTTGGCGGCATGTTTACGAGTTTCGGCCCGGCAAAGTAACTCAGAAAGACTTCAACTTCAAAAAACCAACCGATGGTTTGTCCACTAACCGAACTAGCAAAGTGAAATTCGAGGAAAGCTCGAAACTGGAGATGTACCAGTATCCGGGTCTTTACGATGAAGAGAGCAAAGGCAGTCGGCTAACGAAAGTCCGCTTGGAAGAACTCGAAGCCGAACACGACCATGTCGTCGGCGCGGGATCCTACCTCAACTTCACGCCTGGCGGAAAGTTCACCGTCTCAAAACACATTCGGCCGGGCGAACAGGGTCGCTCATATGCTTTGATCGAAGTCCACACAGAAATCAATTCGAATTTGGGATTCGACGACGATGCAGGTGATGACTTCACGAACACCTTCCGCTGCATTCCCTCCGAGACAATTTTTCGTTCACCGCGAACGACGCCCAAGCCTTTTGTCGAAGGGCCGCAAACAGCGATCGTGTCGACTGATGGCCAGGAAATTGTCATCGACGAACATGGACGAGTCAAAGTTCAATTCCATTGGGATCGATACGGAAAACGCGATGTAAACAGTTCATGTTGGATTCGCGTTTCACAAGTTCACGCAGGCAATGGATGGGGGATGATTGATATTCCTCGTCAGAATGAGGAGGTGATCGTCAGCTTCCTCAACGGAGACCCCGATCGCCCGATCATCACGGGACGAGTCTACAACGGTGACAATCCGATTCCTTACGGTCTCAAAGGAGCCGGCGACAACACGAAGAACAAGACTCGTCGCGGCAACACAACCAAGTCGTATGAATCAGACGGCTACAACGAGATGACCATGGACGACACAGCCGGATCGGAGCAAATCCGCATCCACGGCCAAAACAACATGGACACCACCGTCCAAAACGACCAGACGCTTACAGTCAACAACAATCGCACGAAGACCATTGCCGTCGATGAAACCAACTCGATTGGCAACAACCGAAAGACGGACGTTGGCGTCAATCACGATGAAAAAGTCGGCAACAATCAGTCAGTTGACGTCGGTTCAGATCAGGATATTTCCATTGGAGCCAATCAAAAAGTCACCATCGGCAAGATGAAAAATGAAGCTGTCGGCATGATGAGCAATGAGGCTGT
>CAZORS010000414.1:0-1999 GCA_964582025.1 uncultured Pirellulaceae bacterium
TCTTTTTGCTTGCGAAGAATTCGCTTGAACAGCTGATCACGAAACGGATCCCAAACATCCGGGCCCTGACGATAGACCACTTGAGAATAATAGAGGTAGGCGTAATGCGGAAAACTATTAGACGTCTTTGAGCCCACGTTGTGCAAATGCTTTTTGCAGTACTTCCACATCGGCGGAACGTATTTACTTTGGTAGTCGCCTGCGTTGTAAAGCGCCGCCAACGCCGCCGCCGTAATGGCAGCTCTTGAATCGCCACTGCGAGAACCAGATGAGTACTTGATTCCACCGTCAGGGTTCTGGCATTTGTAAATGTACTTCTTAGCTTTCTCGATTGCCAACTTGGGCACGACGATGCCGGCATTGCGACAACCTCGCAAACCTTGCACCTGAGTAATCGTGGTCGAACCTTCATCAAAATTGTCGCCGCTAGCGTATCCCCAACCGCCAGCTTTGGTTTGTGCGTTGACGCTGAACTTAACTGCGCGTTCCAAAGTTTCGACCAATTCCTCACGACGATCGATGTCTTCTTCTTCGCCTAGGACTTGCGACAAAAACAACATCGCAAATCCGTGACCATAAGTGTACCGCTGCTCCCGAGAAGAACCGATCAAGCCATTACGACGACAATTGCTCAACAGAAAATCCACGCAGTAGCGTATCGATTTCGCATAAGGCCCCTGTGTCGTCGTGGAGCCACTGCAAATCAGAGCGGTGCCAGCCAAGGAGGTGATCGCTGTCTGATGACTTTCATCGGCCCAGCCTCCGACGCGACTCTGTTGACTGACCAGAAACTCGAGGCCACGTTCGATCGCTTTATCGGCTTTGTCGTTACTGGATGCGAATGCTTGAGAAGAATTGCCAAGCGTCAGACTCGTTCCAATCGAAGAGGCGAGCCCAAGTTTCAATAGTGCTCGCCGATCCATGGAAGTGACTCTAATTAGACTTGTTCGCGAAACGTCGTCCAGCTCATCGCGGCCAAGATACCGGATACGACAACAAAGACGATATCCATAATCATACCAGGAGCATACTTAAACGGCGCCATAGCGGCTTGGCCACTAAGCCCGAGAACCAAGTCAGCGACAAAGAGAATGAAGATGACCACGGCTACGGAGAGTGCAATGATGCAAAGGCCTTTCTGCACAGTTTTTCCTTCGTGGAACGACTTGGATGATTGGTGAACGTGAAGCTGGGTAAGGATTTGACGCCAGTTGCGGGGTCCGGTTCCTTAAAAACCGTTTTCGACAGTATAATTGCGCTTAATCGGGTGTCACCACGCCAAATTTCAGTTTGTTTCGCCGTTACCGAACGTAGGGGGCGAGCTTGGCGATTATCGTGACTGCAACGTTAAATTTCGGTTTCTAAGGGGCCTTCTTTGAATCTCGCCGTCTACACCGGTTCGTTCGATCCTATCACACTCGGACACCTTAACGTCATCGAGCGGTCCAGCCGCATTGCCGAAAAGCTGATTGTTGGCATCGGAATCAATGTTGAAAAGATGGGGCTGTTTGCACCCGAAGAACGAATCGAGCTGGCGACTCGCGTGACCGAACACCTAGAGAACGTCGAAGTCAGGTCTTTCGAAGGTCTGGCCGTCGACTTCGTGGAAAGCGTTGGCGCAAAAGTCATGATCCGCGGAGTTCGTCCGATGACCGACACCGCGGGTGAGTTCACAATGATGATGGCAAATCGAAAGCTGAACCCCAACTTGGAAACTGTTTTCCTGATGGCCGATGGTCAGTACGCCCATGTGTCCAGTTCTCTGATCAAGCAACTGACTCCTCTCGCGACCGACCAGCAGCTTGCAGAGTTCGTGCCGGCATCGATCATCGTTGAGTTGCGAAAAAAGCTTGCGACTAGAGGGTAAGCTTGGTCCAATGATTTTGTCTGACGATATTTGAGACGACCTATTATCAATCCTCGCTTTAGGAATCGGCATGTCCAGAAAACGAAAGCCAACTTCTCCTTTTTCTTACGCTTCCTGCGAACCTCGCAATCT
>CAZORS010000415.1:0-1951 GCA_964582025.1 uncultured Pirellulaceae bacterium
CTTCAATAGTAATCATCCTGGAGGTGCCCAGTTTGCTAACGCTGATGGATCGGTGAAATTCGTCGATGACGGGATCGATCAGAGTGTTCTTCACAGCGTGTCAACGATTGATCGCGGTGAAGTAGCCTCATGGCCATAGTCAATCGACTGGCTGGCGTTCAGATCGGGACGTTATCACTGCCGGTTTCGGGTGACCATTGAAAGCGATAGTCCTCGCCCAGCAGAATTCTTGTCAGCAAAATGATCTGATGAGTATGCCCAACGAAGTGGCATGAAGTGTGGGAGACGGCGTGCATGCAGGAGACCTTGAATCCTTGGATTTCGGTCTCCTGCAGCAGCACGTTTGGTTCCAGTTTCAACCAAATCTGTTTCGATTGAGCGATTGTTGTTGCCAGCTGCTTCATCAGTTCATCTTTCGATGTTCGCACGTCGCTGTTGAACTCGCTTTCGCGGTCCCGTTCGTCGCCGGCGTCGATGAAGGGAACAATTCCCCATTGTCGCAGGTTGCCGCTCAAGTGAAGGCAAAGATTTCCGACGCTGTTAATCGAATCTTGCGGGCGTGACCAAACTTGCTCTTCCGAAAGTTGCGTAAAGCAATGACGAATCTTGATCATTGATTGGTCAAGTAACTCAATCGAAAGTTGGCAGAAGTTTTCTGCGATTGCGTGCGAGTTCATGTTGCCTCAGGGATTTGACTCATGGCGCAAGATCGCTTCGACGACTCCGTCGATATTGAATTCGGTAGCTTCGGCGGAAACCGAAAGCCCTGCCTCACGTGCGGCTTGGGAGGTCCGTGGGCTGATCGAAACGATTTTGGTTGATCCAGTGTTGTGGCCGAACAGCTGTGCCACGTTTTTTGCAATAGCTGAGCTGGTGACGGTGATCCAATCGAACTCGCCAGCCTCGATAAGTTGAAGTACCGAAGGTTCCGCTTCGTCGACATCTTCACTGCGATAGATGGCAAGTTCAAACGGCGCTATGCCCGCATCAAGCAATGCCTTCGATAGGACATCGCTTCCGCGGTCGGCTCTGGGGATTAGGACCGGTTCCAAGAATTTGCCAGCTTGATGGCGTTCAATGATCGCCTCTGCCATGGATTCGCTGTTGGCTTCTTCGGAGATAAATTCAACTTTGTATCCCAGTGATTCGACGCAGTCTCTCGTCCTAGGGCCAATTGCTCCGATCATCGGAACGAAATCAGACGTCTCATTCGCAGCGTGGCTTTCAGCGAACGCACGTGCTGCGTTTTGACTCAAAAGGATGACTGCTGCAAACTTATGCAAATGCCCCAAGCAGTATTCAATTTGCTCCGAATTGTCTGCTGGAACGATCTGAATCACAGGATGCGAAACCACTTCGGCTCCCTTTTCCTCCAACTTTTGCGCCAGCACCTCGTTTTGGCTCTCTGGCCGAGTAATCAGAACTCTGAGTCCGCTGAGAGGCTGATTTTCCGGGGGCGCTGGCATGGAATTCAAAGGTACGGGCAGATTCAGCAGATTCGTTGGGAGAAACGCGGTTTTGGAAGAAATTTAGCTGTGGACAAAACTGGCGATTGACGACATATTTGTGGACCGAATTGAACGCAACCAAACATTAGAATCTAATCTTCAATGCCTAATTCCCCCAGTGCCAGTAAGCGACTCCGTCAGAACAAAGTTCGCCAAGCCCGCAATAAAGCGATCAAAAGCGCGATGCGTACGCAAGTGAAGAAGGTCAAAGTGGCTGCAGCGGCTGGCGATATCGAGACTGCTGAGAAGGAATTCCGCGTCGCGGCCAAGAGCCTTGATCGTGCCGGTGCTAAAGGCATCATTCACGCAAACACAGCCGGTCGTTATAAGTCTCGCTTGTCTCAGGCGATCAAGAAGGCCAAAGCTGGAGCATAAGCTCAACGGCAAACCGAACATTTATTTGAACCGCGTGCTGAATTTTCGGCGTGCGGTTTTTTCGTGCG
>CAZORS010000416.1:0-1948 GCA_964582025.1 uncultured Pirellulaceae bacterium
TCCTGCTCCGTTTGAGTAAGGGCTTTGGTACGCTCTTCGAGTGTATTGGTGATCGTGGCGATTTTCTGTTGTGCATCATCTTCAATTCGCCTAGCTTCTTTGCTCTTGTCGAAAGCATTTTCGTTCGACGCATTCAACGCGCTGGCCATCTTGTCGACGGTACCTTTGTAGGTCATGTCAGCATCGACGGTACCTTCGCCATCGTCGGTGATGGCTGAGTTGAAAGCCATGTCCTTCTTGTACGTGTCGTAGATCGCTTGGGCTGAATCAGCGATCTGTTGGATTTCGCCAGCCTTTGACGAATCAACATTCCGTTTGAAGCTGGTGATTTGGTCGCGATAAGTCGTGATCTCCGTCGCTGCAATTCCTTCCACGCCAAGGCAAGCAGCAAGCATGTTTGCTTTCGCCGTATTCGCGTCGGCAAGCGCCTGCTGGAACGTTGCGTTTTCCTCAGCGGCAATTTTCTTGTCGTAATTCTCGTAGGCTTTCATTGTTGAAAATACGGTCGTCACTAGCAGCATTACTGCAAGAACGGCCAAAACAATGATGCCAATCACATAGCCCTGATTTTCGCGAGCAGCCATTGAAACTCCTGAGGGCCCGACTTCGCGGGCGATTTGTTGCTGACAATACGTCTGTTGTTGGATCGGAATTTGTGACCAATTCCATGACCAACCTGCTGGCAGACGCTACAAAGCAATCGGTCCCGCATGATCAGTTAGAGAAAGAGCCCTCATCCCTCGACAATACGATTTAATAGTAAATTGGGTAGTTTTTACTGTCAAATTCCGAATCGGCGTCCTAGGCAATTAGAGCAGGAAAACGCGGATTCTGACGAACAGTCCCAAAGAAACGGTCAGGTGGTCTCTTTAAGTGACAGCGAAGTCTCCTGTTTTGACCAGTTGGGACGCTGTATCGAGCAATCGAGCTTGCTCCAATCTTCGGTATTCAGATACAAGCAACCGTCAAAGAATCCGCTTTTGAGAGTATCCCGTCGGTGAGTTTCGGTCGAAAACAAGTCAACAAGTTCCGAGATAGCCTCTTGATCGGTGGTTGGGCCTGTTTGCTGGCGCTGTGTGTTACCGTTGGATGTGCGACTTCACCCGTCCAACTGCCGAGACCCGCAGACTTCATTGCCAAACGGTTGCGTCCATCGAATGACCGGAACTGGCGACCCGATATGGCGAAACTGGCTTGGGCGGAAGTAAATGGCGATCAATTTACGATTCGCAACATTCGCAACAACCAATACGTGACCGACAGCGATTTCGTTTCCTCGCACTACGACCGCCAAATCAGGTTGTCACAGATCCAGTCAGTCGACTACGTCGTCGTGCCATTTCCATCACAGCCAATCCTTGCTCATACGATGTTGAGCTTTGGAGTCGACGATGGCAGCTACATTACCGTGTCCGCCGAAGTGCGCAAGGAAATTGGCGAAGAGTATTCCGTCATCAAAGGCTTCGGGCGGGAGTACGAACTGATGTATGTCGTTGGTGACGAAAGAGACCTTGTTCGATTGCGGACTGGCCACCGCGACAATGACGTCTACGTTTATCCGACTGTTGCCAACGCTCAACAATCGCAAGAGTTGTTCGCCAGCATGATGGCTCGAACGAATCAGCTTGCGGCTCGCCCCGAATTTTACAACTCATTGACCAACAACTGCACAACGAACATTCGCCGCCACATCAACGATCTTAAGCCAAATCGAATCGCAAACGCTTGGCAAGTATTGCTGCCGGGTCATTCGGATCGCTATGCGTACGATCTTGGTTTGCTGGATCAGCGAATTCCGTTCGAGGATCTCAAAGTCGCCTCTCATGTGACTCCGCTCGCAAAAGAGTTTCATGGCTCGCCGGATTTTTCAACACGTATTCGAATGGGCCGAGTCGCGATCGATCGGATTGCTCGACAACAGATGTCGCTTGAACCGGTCATGCAAGGG
>CAZORS010000417.1:0-1914 GCA_964582025.1 uncultured Pirellulaceae bacterium
CGCAAGTCGCGACCTTCATTGAACCGTATCGGCGTTTGAACAATAGCGCAAGAGATCGGTAACCACTGCGAAAATGCCCTGACCGTCAAAGTCTGCGAAACCCCCGCAGACTTACATTGCGATAAAAAGTTGCTACATCTGGAAAAGTCTACGGTTTGGTTACAACCGGAATCGCCTCGCGCTCGATATCTATTTAAGGACTTCACACGAATCGAAGAGCGAAGAGATGCCTGCGCCAAAATCCAAATCCAAAAAATCCAAACAGCCCACCAAGTTGAATCGTCGCGACATGCTTAGAGGCACCGCCGCGGCCGCGACAACGCTAGCAACTGCTGCGACCGCCAACGCCCAACAGAAGCAACGCAAAACCAGCGGCCTAGTGCAGATTGGCAAACGAACCAAAACGCGAGACTCATCCCTGAAGCAACAGGCGACAATGGACTATGAGCGTAGTCTTGCTCATCACGGCGGTCGGCTGGCGAATTCGCCTCGTGATCTTTTCCTGACGGCAAAGAAAAGCAAAACCGAAGTTCCGTTTGCGGTCGTTGTGATCGGTTCAGGGTATGGTGCTTCGATCACCGCCGCGAAGCTATCAAAGCATTTACGCGACGACCAACGAATCTGTATCCTCGAACGAGGTAAAGAATGGGTACCCGGAACTTTCCCGGATACGTTCGCCAACGTCAGTGGAAGTTCTCGAGCAAACATTGCTGGGCCGACTCGTGGCCAAGTCACTCAGCCGTTGGGGCTGTTCAACGTCATGTTTAACGACGAAGTCAACATTCTCAGTGGCAGTGGTCTTGGCGGTGGTTCGCTGATCAACGCGAGTATTGCATTGCAGCCTGATCCGGAAGTCTTTTGGCAAGAAAAATGGCCGCAAGCGTTGAGAGACATCCAGACGTTACTTCCCTATTACGACTCGGTTGCCCAAAACATGAGCTTGATGAGAACTCCGTTCGATCAAACTCCTAAAGTTCGTCGCCGACGACAGGCAGCGGAGAGGCTCAGTCGCGATCCACGGTTCCATGACCTTTCCAATATTTCGGTGATGTATGACTATCGTCATCTCGATCAGAAGATGCGAAACCGACAGGGGATGATTCAACGTCCTTGTACTTTGTGCGGAGACTGTATCAACGGCTGCAACGTTGGTGCGAAAAACACACTCGCGATGAACTACTTGCCGGTCGCCAAACACAACGGCACCGAGATGTACACGCAGGTGGAAGTCAAGTCGATCAACAAGATGGACGGCTACTATCGCATCAACATGGAGTACGTCAACGATCAGCACAATAAAGTGACGCGTCATCCTGTATCGATCAATTCGAAGATCGTTGTCGTTGGAGCCGGCAGCCCAGCCAGCGCCGGAATCTTGCTCGATTCACAAGCTCCAAACTTTCAGTTTTCTCCATTCCTTGGACGTGGCTGGTCTTCCAATGGAGACACGATCGGGTTTATTACGGGGCTGCCGTCGGGAACCAATATTGGTGGTCAAGGAGCTTTCGCGACGGACAAACCTCCGGTTGGACCAACGGTTCAAACGTCGTTGCATTTCTACAAGGAACGCGAGCTACGGCAACGTTTGTTGATTCAGGACGCCGCAATTCCTCGCGGGGTGAGCAACTTGTTCACAGCATTACTGGCCGACCCGGCGATGGACGATTCGATGGTGATGCTTGGGATGGGACACGACACTGCCGAAGGTCGTATGGTCAAAAAAGCTGGTCGTTGGCAGATTAAGTGGGAAGGTCTTAAGGATAGCGAATATCGCAAGATGGTGTTCGGCGAGTTCGAACGATTGGCCTGCGCCCACGGCGGAAAGTACAAACGCTTGAAGGCATTCGGTGACAACCTCGTGACGGTGCATCCTCTGGGAGGTTGCGCCATGTCGGACAATCCACTTTACGGACC
>CAZORS010000418.1:0-1898 GCA_964582025.1 uncultured Pirellulaceae bacterium
GATTCACCAGCACCCAAGTTGTATTCTTGAGGTGCGGAAGATCCTGACGGAAAACCTGGTGGAAAAAAATCTCATTCGTAGTCGGCGGTTGCCAGAAATTCCGGCATCGTGGGAAGCTCCAATTACCGCGACTGACGATTAAGGCGAGCTGCGATTTCTCCAAGCCGATTTTGTTGTGGCGGGTTAGGCGCGAATTGCTCGAATCGAATATTGGGCTCAGGTTCCTCTTCGGATTCGATCGTGAATTCGATTTCCCGTCTCGGCAATTCCCCTCGCATGATGCTGACATCATTTGGCGCGGAGATTCCAATTCGCACGGTGTTGCCTTTTACTTTGAGCACCCGAACGCAAATGGTTTCGTCAATGATGATTTCGTCGTCGATTTTTCTTGATAGTACTAGCATCTTTTCGTTCCTTGAAAGTATCAATCGTTGTTCCGATGATTGACTTATGCAGACGGTGTGCCAAAGCGGAAATGGTCTAGGTTGATTGTGAAGAATTCTTGCAGATCGACATTTGTTGCCGTAAAACCAGTCGTTATGGATACTAGCGTGAGAACGACAGCATGTACGCACTGTGTAAAAACGCATGCATCGTGTGAAATGTTTTCATGGTTTTGTCTCGATTTGGTTAAAGGCTCTCAGTGTTTGATGATTGAATTCTGCCGTCTTGGCAGAAGAGATTCGTATTGACGAAATGGTTCAGCGCAGCGCAAAAGAAGAACATTGGAACGTCGCGACGCACGGGATTGGAGCGTTGCTGGCGATGGCCGGGCTTGTTTGGGTTTGTGTTTTGCTGAACGCAGACGTGTTTTTGCTGACCGGCGTGGCTTGTGTGATCTATGCTCTGTTGCTGGTTTTGATGTATGTGATGTCGACGTTGTCACACTGGTTTCGCGACGGCCCGAATCAAGTTCGATTCCGGGCTCTTGATCAGGCGTTTATCTTTTTGCTAATCGTCGGAACGTATACACCGCTGTCGTTTCAGTATTGGAATACGACGAATGCGAATGGGTTGTTGATGGCAATGTGGTGTATCGCGATCGCTGGATTCATCGCGAAAGTGTTTTTTGCGCATCGGGTCAATCGAGTTTCAGTTCTCGGATATTTGGTGTTGGGGTGGATGCCGGTTCTGGGTTTGCCGTTTCACGATTACTGGCCAATGGCGGCGATTGGGTGGGTTCTGGCAGGCGGTATCGTCTATTCGCTGGGGACGATTTTCTTACTCAATGACCGGAAGGCAATGTGGTGTCATCCGTTGTGGCACGTAAGCGTGATCGCAGCAAGTGCGATTCACTTTGCGGCGGTGGTGAAGTTTGTGGTGCTCGCCTAAGGGTTCGAGTTGCTTGGCTGAGGTTCGAGAGGGCGACGCTGCTGCGGAGCCGTTTGGAAATCTTGTTCGGCAGGCGGCAGGAGCTTCACCTTTCCGAGATGTCTGGCGTTCGAAACGACATTCGCTCGATTTGCGAACTAATTTTTCGAGCGATTTTGTTCGCGTTGAAAGGCGCGAAATTCACTCCGCAATCCCGGAATGATCAAGTCGACAGCACCTTCTTCAAGATAGTCTTCTTCGCCGTCTCCTTTGAGGGACGATTTGGATTTTGAGCCAGGTGGTCGAAGCCCCAGTCCTTTGAGTTGTTTTTCAAACCGTTTTTTGTCGGCGTCGTCTCCGCTGTTGGCTTCCTTTTGCATTTGCTCCCAGCGATCGATGAAGCGATTCATGTCTTCTTTACTCCAGTTCATCGCGTCGAGAACTTCCTGATCCGGATTGTTGCGCTGATTTTTGAGGCGATTGAGAATCATGTCCGTCGCCTTCTTTGAGTATTCCAAGTTGGCTTCTTCTTCTGTAAGGTCCGTGTCGCCAGTGGAGCTGGAACTGCCAGTGCCGCCAGTGCCAGG
>CAZORS010000419.1:0-1895 GCA_964582025.1 uncultured Pirellulaceae bacterium
TGATCGAAGTTTTGGCCGCGGTAGATAGGCGTTTCTTTTTCATCGGTCAGATGCCTACGAGATTTTACCAATGCCGCAATCTTTTGCTCCACGTTGAAAACCGCGGGATGCTGTTTTGTATACCGACTCAGTAACCGTTGTCGCTCCGCCTGCAACGTAGACATTTCCATCGTGATTTCCGGGGAGCTCACTGTTGCCTGTTCAGGATCAAGCTCTTCGAAACGGACTTCGGCGGTTGCCACTTTCAAATCTGATTGTCGCACCCAGCGAAACTCGCCGGATGGCGGTTCGATTTGATAGTAGGGCTTAAAATCGATGTTGCCCGCTGTGGCAACGGGAATATGCACTTCGGCGACAATGGAAACTCGATCACCTTTGTTCAATTCCACTTGAGAAACCTGGTCACCAGAATGTGTTGCGGCTGAGCTATGACGAAGTGGATTCCACTTATCGAGAGGAATATTCATGGATGATGTTCCAACCCAGACTCTGGCCTTGTCCACGGCTACGGTTGGACCTTCGCCATTGCGGTCCAAACAAACAGCGGACTTTCTGAGATAGCTAACAGAGCCCTTGGGCGGTCTGATGGCGCACCAACCATCACTCGTTTGCTTGTACACCTCAACCATTTCCCCTTTCGACAACAAACCTGTTGTTTTGGCTACTTTTGAATTCAGCCCATAGACACTTGTTGAGTCTTTTATGGTAAACGCTTCGTGCGGAAAAACGGTTGCGCCGGAATCGACGGTTGAGACAGTTCCAATTTCCACGATCTCTTTTGGTTTGGCTTCTACAATCGTGACGGCTACCAACTGCTTTCCACCCCGAGTCATCTTCACAGATTTGGGCGTGACTTCGAATTCGCTTTGGTTGTCCTGACTGACAACGTTGAAAGAGTACTCGCCGGATTGGATGTCGAAGGAGTCTTTTGTCGACGCGTCGAGTACGCGAACGAGATCTCCGTTTTCGAGAACCTGAATCTTGATGTTTTCGTCAGAAGTTTCGATGACCAGTTCGCCTTGGTTCGTTGCGATGCGAAAGATCTGGGGTGCCATCAGCCAGCCAACGATGCTGATCAGACCAAGGAGGCTTGCGGTGATTGCCCAGCGAAGGGCTTTTGAGGAAGGAGGCGGCACAGAGCCTGTGCCGGCTACGTTTGGGTGGCGTACGGGTGACGGCACGGGGCCTGTGCCGACTACTTTTGCAACGGCCTGTGGCCACTGCGTTCGGCTACTCTGCAAACAGGCGACCAAGTTCTGCGCCGATGCCAGCCGATTTCCGGGCTGCTTCTCCAGTAGGCTCATCGTCAGGTCGGAAAGATCGGCGCTACAGTCATGGTTGGCGGCGATGGGAGATTGAGGCGATTCAGATTGAATGGTCTGCAGTGTTGCCAAAATCGTTGGCGCACTGAACGGTAGTTTCCCGGTGAGCATTTGATACATCACGCAGCCGAGCGAAAAAAGATCGCTGCGAGGGTCGAGTTCCAGACCGCGCGCCTGTTCGGGCGACATGAAGTTCGGTGTGCCGGCGAGCATGCCGGTTTGCGTGAAGCTGGAATCTTCGTCGGTCACACGTGCAAGGCCGAAGTCCAGAATTTTGATGCGATCGTCGTCTTCGCAGATCCAGATGTTCGCGGGTTTGATATCGCGATGAATGAGCTGCCTTTCATGAGCCGCAGACAATCCGGCAGCGATCTGGACAACGAACTCGCGAACGGTACTTTCGTGCAGCGGTCCGGATTCTCGAATCAAACGTGCCTCAAGTGTTTCTCCTGGCAGCCACTGCATTGCGATGAATGCCAGACGATCCTGTTGGCCAATCTGATAGATGGTGACGATGTTGTCGTGTTCAATCGAAGCCGCAAGTCGGGCTTCGGCGATGAAGCGATCACGAGC
>CAZORS010000420.1:0-1851 GCA_964582025.1 uncultured Pirellulaceae bacterium
GCTTGAGGTTGGCAGCCTCGGAGATCCTCAGCCCGGCGGCGTAGAGCGTGGTGAAGAAGGTGCGATGTTTGAGGTTGGGAGTCCATTGTAATAGTGCGGCGACTTCTTCGTCGCTGAGCACCGTTGGGAGCTTGCGGGCGCGTTTGCCGAAGGGGATCATGACGACCGGCCAGTCGCGTTTGATGGTTTGCGAATAGAGCAACCGTAGGCCACAGACTGCTTGGTTGAAGGAACTGAAGCCAAGTTTCGCGCGACGACACGGCGGGCACCAAGTCGCCCAGAACTCGATGACGTAAACGTTTCCTTTTTTGAAACGATTGACTTCTTCGAAATCGTTGGGCAGCGACAGCCAGTTTTCGATTTCGATTTTCGGGGCCCGCGATCCGATCGTCAGCTTCGGACGCTTTTCGTTGGCCAGCGTTGCAGCTGAACCGATCGCTAGAACGCAAAAGCCAATCAAGCAAACTTGCATCGTTCGAACTAATTGATGGGGTAAGCAATTCATGGCCGGTTCGCTACTACGGGATTTAAATTGAGCTGTCGCATCGAAGATCCTACGCCAGATCTGACGCCTTCGCAAAACGACTTCTTCCGGTCGCAGGGTTGGTCGGCACACAGGGCCGCTTGTAGCGCAAATCAACGAATCTCGATGGAACCAATTTCAATTACAATAAGTAAAATTCTGATTGAGATAAAATACGGGTCGAATTGAACCGTTGAGACTTTCGAAAGGGCTGACTGGGTAATTAAATTCAAAAAAACAGACCCCACCCACCAAATTGGTGGCAACCCTATGAGTCGTCGCTGTATACTGGGCGACCTCGTCGTGATCCATTACCCTTTTTCTCTGGAGTTTTCATGAGATTATTTCACATCTTGCCCATCACCCTTGTATTTATCATTTCTTGCTTCTGCCAGTCGGCATCGGCTGATCTGGTTGTAACCTCGGAAAACTTCGATGGCACTGGTACCGGAGAAACCCGGAATTTTGGTCCTCAGGCCGGTTTTGGCGATAACGCTTTCTTTCTCGGCATCGCCGGTTGGGGTGAAGTTAACGACACCAACTTCAGCGAGTTCCTGCTTGACATCGGCAACGGTGGATTTATCGACACAGGCCAGACGGCAGCGACTAGCGGCCTGACGGCGGGCGTTAGCGCGACCGGTTATCTCTACCGCGAAATCGGCACGAATTCTTCATTTGCGTCGGTGAATGTCAGCGGTGACAACATCACTCGAGACGCACCTGATGCGGCTGACTTTCAAAGCAACGATCTTCTTGTCGAACTCTTCACGCTCGACGCCAATGATTCATTTGCCTTTGCTGAATTTGGAAATGACATCGGCGACGCTGCCGTCGGTGCAACACTAATTGGAAGTGGAATTGCTACTTCAACCGCGACCGGAGGCGATGTGAACCCGTTCTCTTTCGACTTCGACCTCACAGGAACTGCGGTTGACGATCGGATTTTTGTTCGACTCTCAAGCGTTGGAGCAGACACTGGTGGTCCGACCTTGTTCGCCTATGTTGACAATCTCTCCTTCTCATCAACCGCGATTCCAGAACCCGGATCTGCTGGCTTGATCGCCTTAAGCCTTTGCGGAATCGGAATGCTTCGTCGTCGCAACAACTAGTCCTTCGATAAAACAGACTCTCAGAGAACTTAAGCGATCGTGCACAACTGTGCACGATCGTTTTTTTGGATCTCGCCATTGCAACAAGTGATTCTCAAACGGCAAATTTGCAATGGTTGCGATTGTCGCGACGAACAAGGAGCGGCTATCGGAAGCTCTTCCAGCGCCGCAGCGGCCAGTAGATCGTTGTCACGACACCGACGAAATAGGATTCGGGAA
>CAZORS010000421.1:0-1843 GCA_964582025.1 uncultured Pirellulaceae bacterium
CCTTAAACAAGCGTTCTGTTGATTAGTTTTGGCTGATTTTTCGCGGCGCAGATCCGGCGCACGGTCCGCGCCGCTTGGTCGTTGGTGAGGTTTTTGGTGCTCGATATTGGCTTGTTTTCTTGGCTAGGCGTTAGTGCGGTACCGAAGCTTCCGGACTTCGGCTTCAGAGAATCACGCCAGCTAATGACGAAGCGGAAGGCCGATGTGATCGTGCAACGTCAGGAACTTGTCCATCGATGGACGATACGTCAGCAAGCGAACCGTTAGCTGGCGCGACGATCGAATCACCTGACCGGGAATCAACATCAGCCCGCTCAGATAAGTTGCGAACTCAATCTTCAGTAACCACGAACGAAGCTCACCGCGAACACGACGCTGACCCGGATTGCCTTTGACTCGAACCAACAAAGCGCTCCACTGCTTCAGCGTCCAAGCCAATGACGCGAACACCATGTAAGCCCAGTTGCTCTCCAGATCGTACAGCGGCGCCTTGAGACAGTGGCAAGCCTTCAATTGGGAGATCGTGTTCTCCTGGTTGCAGCGGCGATTGGCTCCACGAATTACTTCTCGAGCCGACAGTTCTTTCTTTGATGCATTGGTGATGTAAAAGAAGTAACGAATCTGATCGTCTTCGAACAGACGCTGTTGACCGCTGTGGCAATGGACCTCCTTGCGAACGACCACCATCCGATAGCTCCGACTGCACCTTGTCGGCTGATAGTCGAACTCGGCATAGCTCTCCCTGGCAAGAACCAGATTTTTGTAACCCTTGGCGACCACGAATTCTTCTTTGCTGTTTTCACGTTTGCTGCGCGGTTGATCGCTTTGCCGCGAGTCGCGTCTGAGTGGTTTGAAACGCGATTTATCGAGTGAATCAGCGATCGCTTTCAGATTCGGTGCCGCGTCGTATCCAAAGATGAACTGCACACCGTCCTTGTTCCAGCGATCGAGATGTTCCGTCTGGGAGAAGTCCGTGTCGCCGCGAAGAAGGATCTTTCGAAAGCCAGCTTCGCGACATTGCGCCACCGCAAGGTCCAGATAGAAGTGAGCATGTTCGTGGCTTGGCCGGTTGCCGGAGCGATTTGCGAGGTAGAGCACTTCCTGAGTCTCGGCGAGGGAAACGACCAACGGATGGTATCCCCACTGGCCTTTGTAGCTCAGCCCGATACCCTGCTTCTTTTCTCCGCAAGTCTCGACGATTGAGCCGTCGGCTTCGATGGTGGCCTGATCGAAGAAAGAATCGGGCTGTTGTTTCCAGACGCATTGTCGCGCTTTGTTAATGGCTTGCATAACCATCAGAATGGCGAACCAGTCGAACCTGCGGCAGAAGTCACCAGCGGTTGTGGGGTCGGGAATCCGCCGCGAGCCAAGCAGGTTCAGGTAAGCTTCATCGGTGCGTCGATGTTCGAGGTGTTCCAGGCATGTCCCACCCGCGAGCAGGTTCAGTGCGATGTTGAGGATGTGATCGGTTTCGTCGTAGGGCGCGTAGAGCTTGAAGACTTCGACGCGTTCCTTGATGCGTTGCCTTAGTTTGAGCTGCCCGATCATTTCGAGGATCAGCGCGATGCCGGAGGCAGAGACTGCTTGCTGTTTCTCGGCAAGTTCAAATTTTACTTTGGTACCGCAGATGCGTGACTCGGAGAATCCTGTTGATTTGTCAATTCGTTTGTTGAGTCTTCGCTTGCGTTTGCGGAGTTGTTGCCTTAGTTTCTTATTCACTCGAAATCCGTTTTGACGAGGTGCGTTGACTGTTGAGTCGTTACTTCAATCAACCGCAAAACGCCGAATGGTTTCGAGTTTTTTTATGAATTTCAAATCAAGCTACGCTTGTTTGAGGCCTAGT
>CAZORS010000422.1:0-1842 GCA_964582025.1 uncultured Pirellulaceae bacterium
GCCGAGGACAGCGAAACACTTTGGCAGGATATTCGCGATGTGACGTCTTTGCAGACAGGAATTGGCGACATCTGGCGCGTCTCGGTCAAACCAACGGATGGACCTTCGGTCATCGCGGCGGCAGGCGTTGACGCGGCGCTCATGGATTGGGGTGGCGGACTGATCTGGTTGCGTACAACGCCGGGCAGTAACCTACGCGCGCGCCTTACCGGGATTGGTGGGCACGCGACCTTGATGCGCGCGGACGCGGATACATACTGCCAGCTTGCAAGGTTTCATCCCGAACCTGTGGCTGTCGAAGCGATCGCGACCGGCTTGCGTACCAAATTCGATCCGCGCGGTATCCTCAATCCCGGCCTCATGACCTCGGCACAGGCGGCGTAACCCATGCAAACCAATTTCTCTGAGGATCAGCTGAAAGAGCCAGCGATCCAACGCTCGAACGAAATTTTGCGCAACTGCGTGCATTGCGGCTTCTGCACAGCGACCTGTCCCACTTACCAGGTTCTGGGGGATGAACTCGACAGCCCGCGTGGACGGATTTACCTGATCAAGGATATGCTCGAAAACGACCGGGATCCGGACGAAAAGACGGTCAAGCATATCGACCGATGCCTGTCTTGTCTGGCTTGTATGTCCACCTGTCCGAGTGGAGTTCACTATATGCATCTGGTGGATCATGCGCGCGAGTATATCGAACAGCGCTACCAGCGGCCGTTCTCGGATCGCGCGTTGCGTTGGGTTCTGGCGCGGATACTGCCTTATCCGATGCGGTTTCGCGTTGCTTTGTTGCTGGCGAAGATCGGAAAACCTTTTGCTCCGCTTGTCCCGGATGCACGCCTGCGGGCCATGCTGGCGATGGCGCCCAAGGTGATCCCGCCAGTGTCGCGCAATGATGATCCGCAGGTGTTCGCCTCAGAAGTGCCGCGCCGCAAGCGTGTGGCCTTGATGACGGGCTGTGCGCAGCAGGCGCTGAACACCGATATCAACGCCGCGACCATTAGGGTGCTGAAGCGGCTGGGTTGTGAGGTCGTGGTGGCCGAAGGCGCAGGTTGTTGCGGCGCGCTGACTCATCACATGGGTAAATCGGACGAGAGCCACGCAACGGCGGCCAAGAACATTCGTGCCTGGGCGCGTGAAATGGATGGCGATGGGCTGGACGCCATCGTGATCAACACATCGGGTTGCGGCACCACGGTGAAGGATTATGGACATATGTTCCGTGACTCTGATCTGGCGGGCGATGCCACGCGTGTGTCGGAAAAGGCGATGGATATTAGCGAAGTGTTGATGCAGCTCGACATGCCGAAAGGCGCGGATCAAGGGCTCACGATCGCTTATCACGCGGCCTGTTCGCTGCAACATGGTCAGCAAATCAAGACCTTCCCAAAAGACCTTCTTAAACGCGCAGGCTATACTGTGGTCGAACCGGCGGACAGCCATCTGTGTTGTGGATCCGCCGGGACATACAATCTGATGCAGCCAGAAATCTCGGGCCAACTCAAAACCCGTAAGGTGCGTACGTTGGAAGCCAAGAACCCAGATATTATCGCCGCGGGCAATATTGGGTGCATGATGCAGATTGGCTCTGGAACGGATATTCCTATGGTGCACACGGTCGAATTGCTCGACTGGGCAACGGGTGGACCTCGTCCCGCCGCGTTGGATGCAAATGGAAATAAGGCAGATGCGCCTCCAATTTTGCGATAGCGCGCCAATTTTGCCCTAATTTTGCCGTAACTCGACGCTAACCAGAGGCGAAAGTCTGGAGTGTTACCGTTTTGCGCCGTTGGATGTCGCTTTCCCTTATGGCTTTGGTCGTGACGACCACTGCGTTTGCGC
>CAZORS010000423.1:0-1783 GCA_964582025.1 uncultured Pirellulaceae bacterium
GAGCGCGTCGCTGATAACGACGAGGTCGCAAGTTCGAATCTTGCCACGACCACTGACCAGCTAACGGTCAACAAGGATACCAACCCAGCGGTATCTGGATTAATTGGGGATGTAGCTCAACTGGGAGAGCGCCTGCCTTGCACGCAGGAGGTTGTCGGTTCGAGCCCGGTCATCTCCACTCAAACGTCATCGAAGTTTTCTTCGATGGCGTTTTTTTTGTGGCTCAATACAAGCCCGAAACGCAAGCGAGTGAATACTTCCTCGCATTCCTTGTGTTTGGGATTCACTCGCTTGCGTTTCGGGCTTGTATTGCCTTAGGACGGCTAGTTGAAACCCCACATAACGATTTCAACGCCAAATATCAGCACAGCTTATCGAAAAGCTTGCGACCCGCCGCGAATGAGCCGCAATTCACGCACTTTCCAGTGGACGACAATCCGATAACTCGGGTAGGCTTACTAATTGAAGCGGCGATTCGAGCCGCAGCCTCGTGCAAGATCCGCTGGTGTTATGGTCAAACCTTTCTTCTCGAAAAAATTTCCTCTCGGCGGAACCGTTGCCTTCGCCATCCTTGTCGTCATCGCCTTCGTGGTGCCGCTGCTCGGTCGCAGTGCGAAACTGGGAATGGAAAACATCACCAACGATGTTTCCGACTGGCTGCCGGACGACTTTCCCGAAACGAAAGACCTCAAAGAGTTCCGTAAATATTTTTACGGCGACCAGTTCGTGGTCGTTAGTGGTCCATGGTGCAAAGAAGGTAATCCGCAATTTAATCTTCTGCGACAGAAACTCCGTGAAGAGTCACTTGAGTATGAAAAAATTCTAATCGAATCTGGCCGCGACGAAGAACTACGTGCTCACCGTGTCGGTGACGAGTTGGGTTTGATGAAGCGAAACGGCGCCTACCATGAAGACTGGGGCCAGCGTCAGGAAAAATGGCTTCAAGGCAAAGACAAGCAGTGGTACTTCATCGATCGACAGGGGCAGCTGTTTCGATGGAAGGGCCAAAACAATGTTGTCGAGGGTGTGCAGCGTTGGATGGAGAAATCCTCCAACGGTCGCAATGAAGCGGACGGTATTTTTGTCGATCAATTTGGTCCGCCGCCAAACCTAAATGAGGGCAAAGAAAATCCATTCTACGAAGATCCGAAGAAACTCTGCTGTCGACCGTTTAAGTCTGTCGTTTCAGGGTTGGAAGTTTTCGAGCAGATTGGTGGCGAAAACGGTACGCTGCGGATCAGTGACAGTGACGAAAACGAGAAGTCTGCCTTCGAAGCAGAAATTGAGGCTCACCAACGTTTGACCGGTGCCTTGTTTGGTCCAACGCCTGCGAAGAAGTTCACTTGGTCATTTGCTTCGCTTTTAAAGCATGTTGAAGAGGACAAGTGGAAGATTCTTCAATCGAATGCAATCTATCGGGAACGCTTCGACGCATTCGTTGCCGAAGTTCTTGAAAAAGAATACGACGGGAGCCGCAGCAAATTGGCGAACGCCAGCCAAAAGGAACGTTTGCGATTGTGGTATCGACTCTGGTATCAGCTGGAACTCGATCCGCCTCCGCGTCAAACCTGTCTGGTTGTCACGCTCAACGAGCCAATCATTTCTGAGCTCGATCGTGCTGTCGGTCGGCCCGTGCCCGGCAAGCCAAGACGAGGTCGAATTCTTGAATTGGCGATTAGTAAGTGTGGCATCAGTGAAGAAAACATTCACATCGGCGGACCTCCTGCTGACAACGTGGCGATCGATGAAGAGGGAACTTCCACGCTGGTCAAACTGATTAAGT
>CAZORS010000424.1:0-1753 GCA_964582025.1 uncultured Pirellulaceae bacterium
CAGAGCTTCCATTCGGATCTGTAAGTTTTCAGGATCCATTTGGTACAACGCACCAAAGAACTGAACCATTTCCCACGCCGTCATTCGGTCGTAGATCGCCGTGTTGGTTGAGACAAAACCAATTTGACGACGAACATGATCGGGTTCCGCAGACACTTCGAATCCGTTGACGATGGCCGTTCCAGAGGTCGCCTTCAAAACCGTACTAAGAATGCGAAGTGCTGTCGTTTTCCCAGCTCCGTTGGGCCCCAGCAGACCGTAGATCTGGCCCGGCAACGCATCGAAGCTAATCCCCTTGAGCGCAAGAAACCCTCCCGAAGAGAGCTCGTTATACTGCTTGGTTAAGTTGCGTACATGGATCATAAAGCGATCTGACAACCGTATTGGCGAATGAATCTTGATTGATCTGCAGGGCCAGAATCGAACTCATTCGAGTAGCCGAACTCACTCGAGTAAATCAGGCTCTGGAATTCCCGCGTCGAACTGTAGCTCACAGTTTTCTCGGCATGCGTAATAAGTACTAATTATTCCGATTGTTCGGGAGTTTTCTTTTCAGGTTGGACGAGCAACCCGCTTGGGCGTCAAAGTCAAAACCGGTGACATCGTTTAGACACGTCGCAAAACGAAATCTTTGGACTGTCCGAGAACAATCGCCGAAGACTGTCTCTGCCTGACTTCATTTTTTGCAATTGGTTACCTATGGACACCCACGATTCCTCGCTCAACGCGATTGAAACAGCTGACTCAACCGAAGCCTTCGTTCCAATCACGGCCCCTTCGAATGAGCATCTTGCAGAAGGAATCGGTTCTGACTTTTCACCGACGGCACCAAAGTCGCTTGAAGACGCCGGGCTCCACCCAAATGACCTTTATCCGTTAGTGTTGAAGTATCTGTTTCTTCACGGCAACCGAGCGGGAAGTCGGATTGCGTCTCAATTGAAGTTGCCATTTCATGTTGTGGAACCAATTCTTCAGGCTTTGAAAACCGATATGTTGATCGGTCACAAATCAAACGCCGGGATGTCTGACTACAGCTACGAAATCACTCCCAAAGGCGTAGAGCAAGCAAAAATTCATCTTGCCAGAACAAGTTACTGCGGCGCTGCTCCAGTCAGCATTGAGGCATACAACGACTCTGTTAAAGCTCAATCGCTCAAGAACCTGAAGCCAACTTACGACGACGTAAAGCGGGCACTTTCAGACCTAACACTTTCCGACTTGATGATTTGCCAACTTGGTCAAGCTATCAACTCCGGTAAAGGCATGTTTCTCTTCGGTGCTCCCGGAAACGGAAAGACAAGCATCGCCGAACGCGCCATCGCATCCGTTCACGAGTTCATCTGGATTCCGCGAGCGTTGACCGTTAGCGGTGAAGTAATTCGTCTTTACGATTCAATGCAACACGAAGCAGCCCCCTTGGCTGAAACAAGCTTGATCACAATTAGCGACGTTGACGAGCGATGGATTCGGATCAAACGTCCGACGATCGTCGTCGGTGGTGAATTGGAAATGAAACACCTAGAAGCCACACTGAATCCAATCACTGGAATCATTGAAGCTCCTGTCCACGTCAAAAGTAACTGCGGCTGCATGGTCGTGGATGACTTCGGCCGTCAGCAAATCTCAACGACGGAACTTCTCAACCGTTGGATTGTTCCGATGGAATCTGGACATGATTTCATGAACCTCCCTTCGGGGCGTCAGGTATCGCTTCCGTTTGAGCAACTTTTAATCTTCTCAACGAACCTCGATC
>CAZORS010000425.1:0-1704 GCA_964582025.1 uncultured Pirellulaceae bacterium
TGATCGACGACTTTGTTCAAGCGTTATCCAGTTTGCGTACGGTTCGCGGACAAGTTATTTCGCTTAAAGAGCTGAAGTACGTCGACATGCCGGCGATCGAATCCGTCGAAGCGGAAATTGGTGAGAACACGGATCGACTTTCGCATAAATGTGTCGAATTCCTGCTAGACGACGCTGCATTGGCTCCGTACCAGCAACGTGTCTCCGAACAAAACGCTGCGATCGACGAACTGAAAACAGGTGTCGAAGCGAAAGAGCTGGACGAAGGCATCATCCAGGTTGGCAACGAACTGGAGATGTTGATCGAGATCGTCAGCAATCTGAAGATCGACGATCCGACTCAACGTACCCGAATCATCGACAACATATCGGCCATCTATTCGAGCCTCAATTCGACTCGAGCTTCGATCAAGAAGAAATCGCAAGAACTGTTTTCGGTCGAAGGCAAAGCTGAATTCAATTCGCAGATTAAATTGGTCAGCCAAGCGGTCGTGAACTATCTGGACGTTTGCGACGCGCCAGAGAAGTGCGATGAATATCTGACCAAGATGATGGTTCAGGTCGAAGAAATCGAAGGACGTTTCGCCGAGTTCGATGAATTCGTCGTGCAACTGGCTGAAAAACGCGAAGAAATCTACGCCGCGTTCGATACCAAGAAACTACAACTTGTCGAGGCGCGCAATCGCCGCGCGACGGCACTGCTCGCTGCCGCAGACCGGATCCTCAAAGGCATCCGCAATCGGGTCGCAAACTTTGATTCAGTCGACGAAATCAACAGCTACTTCTCGTCGGACTTGATGATCGATAAGGTTCGTGACATCGTTTCCGAGCTGGATGCGTTGGATGAGTCCGTCAAAGTTGACGACATTCAAAGCCGCTTGAAGACCGTCCGCGAAGACACAATTCGTCAGCTGCGAGACAAAAATGAACTCTACGTCGACGGCCAGAACATCATTCAGTTTGGCACGCACAAGTTCTCAGTTAACGTTCAACCGCTGGATCTGACAACCGTCATCAAAGACGGCGACATGCATTTTCACTTGAGCGGCACGAACTATTTCGAAACCGTAACCTCACCTGAACTGATCGCGACGAAGCCAGTTTGGGATCAAACGGTCGTCAGCGAGAACCGCGAAGTCTATCGAGCTGAATATCTTGCGTATCAGATCCTGCGTTCTCAAGATGTTGACTTGAAAGCGCTGCTTAAGGCCAAGGAAGAGAAGCGACTGGAAATCGTCAGCCAGTTCATGGCTCCGCGATACGGCGAAGGTTATATCAAGGGTGTTCACGACCATGATGCGAGTCTGATCCTTGGACAGCTGTTGAAGATGCATCTCGATTTGGGTTTGCTGAAATATTCGCCGAAAGCTCGAGCGATTGCGGCGATGTTCTGGTTGCAATCAGGAATCGAAAGTCCGGGTGTTCAAAAGGCCTGGACCACGAAACTGCAGAGCCTCGGCACGGCGACAAAGCTCTTTGGCAGCGTAAAAGACCGAACGACTTATATCGGTCAACTGGAACAATCGATGAACAGCAGCCTCGGAGAGCTCGCAAGTTCTTCCGATGAAACCACCGTACAAGAATCGGCCGAGTACCTCTACGAACAATTGGCTTCGGGTGGAAAATGGCAATCCAGTAAATCAGCCACCGATCTTGGCGACGCCTTCACTGCCGTCGTTGCCAAAAAGAGAAAAGGCAACCAAC
>CAZORS010000426.1:0-1695 GCA_964582025.1 uncultured Pirellulaceae bacterium
TTCGTTCGTGTTGTTCATGCCGCGTGGCCAAATGTGGAACGCACCGGAAGTCCCTTTGATCTGCCAGTCGCCACGAATGCCATCGCCGGAAATTTTTCCTGAGTACGACACTGAGTGCAATCCAAGATACTGCTTGACCCATGAGCAGAGACCGGTGTCGAGGTCGTAACTGCCGGTCGCCACCCACGGGCCAACGTAGTCCGTTCCCTCTCCGTTGACTCGACCGTTGGCGAAAGCAAGATACATGCTCATCCAACCGCGTCCGCTGCGATGTGATTCGAGGTAGAAACCATTCCATTCGCCGGTCGGCAATCGGTTGTCGGTTTCTTGGTCGTTTTTTCGGTTTGAGTTTTCTGGCATGGCAACGGCAAATTAGTAACACAAAATTGTTTTGACGCGGCAATTAATGCGTTCGTTTCACTTCAGACAAGCGGTTTTTCAGCAATCCATTGAAATCCGAGGATCGCAACGCAAAACAGAGTCAGCTCCTAGTGGACACATCGCCGAGACGATTTACCACGACGATTCTTCGTCCTCTGAAGCCGGGCCTAGTTTGCCTTTGACTTGCTCCAGCAGTTTGGAAGCGTTGTGTACCTCGCCGGCCCGTACAACGGTTTGAACGTTACGTGTGTTTCGAATTTTCTCCAGCGGATTGCCTTCGATGACTACCAGATCGGCAACCTTTCCGATTTCAATACTTCCGTGATCTTTTTCAATTTTCAATGCTCGGGCTCCATTGATAGTTGCGATCTTGAGTGCATCTGACTCTGAGATTCCATTTCGCACCAACGCGTCGAGTTCTCGATGAACGCCGAAACCCGGAAGATGGTTTCCGTTGCTAACATGATCCGTGCCCAGGGTGATCATTCCGCCGGCGTTATGGAAGTCGGCTATCGTGGTTTGTTTGGCTCTGTAGACGCGTTGGTAAATCTCCATTCCTTCCATCGGTTTTCGGTTCTTTGCGATCTCCTGCATGTAGGGCGTGAAAAACTGGCGTTCGTCGATCCAGTATTCGTATTCCTCATGCGTTTCCGGCGTCGTCTTTCCGAGATAACCGTATGCGGTCAATGTGCAATCGAAGAAAACATCATTGTCGATGAAGTGCTGACAGATCTTTTTGAAAGCCGGCGTGCCTGATTGAATACTCTGAAGTGTTTCGTAGGCTGATTTTGAATCGGGCATCGCGTCGCCGCCGAGGAAATGTTCAACTCGATCGATTCCCATGGTCACCGCGTCGCGTGGATTAACACTGTTGCGGAACCCTGACCCCAGATGTCCCGTCACCGTCAGGTCATGCTTATGCGCTTGGTCGATGAGAACTTTCAACGACTCGGGATCAATCGATTTCGCTTTGAATCCTCCGGTTCCCTGCTTTGCCCAGAAATCAACTTCGTCGCGGATCTGTTGTTCCGGCAAAGGTGCTCGCCAGCCCGGACGTGCGCGCCCGAAGTACGGTCCGCTAGTGATCAACCGTGGTCCGATTTGTTCGCCGGCTTCGATTCGCTTGCGAAGCTTCAGCATGGATTCGGGATCAAACTCACCGCACGAGAAAGTCACCGTCGCGCCGTTGGCGAGGTAAACGATCGGCATGAACTCAAACTCTTCGCGACGCTTCTTGATGAGCCGCACGTTGTAGTGAGCGTGGCAATCGATCAAGCCGGGCAGGACGTATTGCGAGTCATCGAGCTCGATGAC
>CAZORS010000427.1:0-1661 GCA_964582025.1 uncultured Pirellulaceae bacterium
CTTGCGCTTCGGGCTTGTACTGACTACGCCTCAGGCATTTCTGGATCGGCGTCAGACGAGTCGCCAAACCAGTACTTGAAAAAGAAAACCAGCGTTGCGATGACTCCCCATGACAGTCCGAGCACAACCCCAAGATCCAGCACGCCGCGCCATGGTTGCGGAATGAATTGGAACAGGATGACAAGCAAGGTGATTCCGGTCAGCAGGATCCAAATGACGATCTTGCGTTTCTTGGTCGAGTGAAAAAATCCCATGCAGAAAATTGGTGCAAAGATCGCGCGAATCGGAGTCGAATGTTCTCTCAGAAAGTTTGCTCTGGCGGCAACGCGCGGCGAATAACCTTTTTGAAATCCTTTGTAGCCTTCGCTGTAGAGCATAAAAAATAGCCAAGGAACCATCAATGCGTAGTGAACTAACTCAAGCGGCTGTTGCAACCCCTCGCGGACGTGTCCGAACATTCGCATGATCGCGAATCCTAGAATCGCACACGCGCCAGCAACTCCCCAGATAGCGGCGATATTTCCCAAATTTCGGTTTAGATGTTTTGGCACTGATTGTCCCGATGAAAGTTAATGTCTGCCGGATCGATCGGCTTAGAATGACGGTCCAGCCCGATATTCTAGGCTCTGTTTGTCATTCAGGGCATGGCCGATACAATAGCCAGACGAATACTAATTAGAGAAACCTCAATCGGAAGAACGAGGGCTTGGAGAAGTCATAATGGGCAGAAGTTTTGAAAACCGCAAACATTCGATAATGAAAACTGCGGGGCAGAAATCGAAAATCTACTCCAAGTACGGAAAGCAGCTTTACGTTGTCGCCAAGAACGGCGTGCCTGACCCAGAAGGCAATCCGGCGTTGCGACTTTTGATCGACAAAGCAAAAAAAGACCAAGTTCCCGCTCATGTGATCGAAAAGGCACTCGAGAAAGCTCGCGGCGCTGGCGGTGAAGACTACTCGGCTGCTCGATATGAAGGCTTCGGCCCCGGCAGCAGCACACTGATCGTCGACTGTTTGACCGACAACAACAACCGCACGATCACCGATGTTCGCAATTGCTTTACGAAAACCAATTCGAAGCTTGGCAACCCGGGCACGGTTGCTCACATGTACGATCACTTGGCCGTGTTTTCTTTCAAGGGCGACAATGAAGATGAAGTCCTCGAAGCGATGCTAACTGCCGAAGTCGACATCGATGATGTGAATTCGAATGAGGGCCAAATAACGATCTTCACGCCGGTCAACGAGTTTTACAAAGCCAAGCAGGCGTTTGGGGAAGCGTTTCCAGATGTCACGTTGGAAGTCGACGAAATCACGTTCGTTCCGCAAGCCTACACGGAAATCAGTGCCGACGATGTTCCTGTGTTTGAGAAGCTGATCAACATGCTCAACGACTGCGAGGACGTCCAGGAGATCTATCACAACGCGAAGCTTCCGGAGTAACGGGTCGCGATTCTCGGGTTCTCCTGTGAGGATCAAATGTCGCCCGAATTTGCCCTGATTAAACTCGGCAAGGATCCCTTGCTCGAATCTCAGCTTTTGCTAAAATTCCGCGATCGAAAGGCACATCCCGGACGGATGGCTGAGTCTGGTCGAAGGCACCGGTTTTGAAAACCGGCGTGGGGGTAACTCTACCGGGGGTTCGAATCCCTCTCCGTCCG
>CAZORS010000428.1:0-1063 GCA_964582025.1 uncultured Pirellulaceae bacterium
GCTGTAATCTGACCCGTGAAGAAACGCGGAAAGTTGTTTCCTGCTTCAATAACAGCGCGGTAGCCTGCGATATTGGCCATCGAGGACAGCGCGTCCATTTTCTGAGCACGCGAGATACGCGGGATCATTTCCATTGCGATCACGGTTGCGCCCTTTTTGGCGGCCGCTTCCATGTTCTTTTCATCAGCAACCGGGCTGAAGAATGAGATCAGCGTCTGACCGTCGCGGAGATTTTTCATCTCCTTGTCGGACGGTGCACGGACCTTGGCGACGATATCCGCTTGTTTCCAAAGCGTTGCGGCGGTCTTGACCACCTAGACACCGGCGGCCTCGTAGGCCGCGTCCGCGAAGCCAGCGAGCTTACCGGCTCCGGCCTCGATCAGGCAGTCATGCCCCAGTTTCTGAAGTTGTGTTGCGCTGTCGGGCGTCATCGCCACGCGCGCTTCACCCGCGAAAGTCTCTTTAGGTGTTCCGATTTTCACCAGACATCCCCCGAAATAGTGATGGTCACAGAGCGAAATGGCCCGCTCTTGGAGGTTGTCCACTACGCGCTTGCAGAAAAATGCACAAGTCTCCGGACGGAATACCTGCGCATACTGGCAAGTTGAGCACGAAATTTTGAAACAATCTTAGATCCAGCGGCGCACTTTTGTTGCGTAGGCTTCAAATGCGTCACCAAATGTCGCGCGCAGGCGCTGTTCTTCTGTGACGATGAAGCGCGATTGGATGATCCACATAAAGACCGGCACAAGGATCAACCCATGCAGGATGTCCCAACGCAGGCAAAGCCCCGCAAGGATGATCGCATCGGCCAAATAGATCGGATTGCGGGACACGCCAAACAGGCCGGACGTCAGCAGATGCGACGCGGTCAGATGCGGAATGATAGTCGTCTTGTGCCTTTGGAACTGCACGGCAGCCACAAGGATCACAAGGATGCCCAGCGCGACAAGCCCGGTGCCCAAAGTTTGCACCGCATGGATACCAAGTGGCATTGGCAACATACGGCCCAGCACCCAGACCAGCACGGCAAAGCCCAGCAGCCAGATTGGCGGCACATCTA
>CAZORS010000428.1:1073-1661 GCA_964582025.1 uncultured Pirellulaceae bacterium
GGCAAGCACGCATTGGTGACCGGTGGCGGCACAGGGATTGGGCTGGCGATTGCGCGCGATCTGGCGGCGGCTGGCGCAACGGTGACCATTACCGGGCGGCGCCAAGAGGTGCTGGACGAGGTCGCCAGCGACGGCATGACCGGCATGGCGATGGATGTGCGCGAAGAAGCCAGCGTCGTGGACACGATTGCCGCTGCGACGGACGCGCGCGGCCCGATCCAGATCTGCGTGGCCAATGCGGGCATCGCCGTGGGCAAATCCCTGATGAAGATGGACATGGCGTTCTGGCGCGACATGATGGCGACCAACCTCGATGGCGCGTTCCTGACGATCCGGGAATCTATGCGTTCCATGAGCCAGACGGATTGGGGGCGCGTGATCACGGTCTCCTCGATGGCCGGGATGCGGGGTTTGCCCGGCGCGCCCTGCTACACCGCCTCCAAGCATGGGATGATCGGCCTGACGCGCGCGCTGTCCGAGGACTACATCGCCACGGGTTACACGTTCAACGCCATCTGCCCGGCTTATGTGGACACGCCGATTGTGGAACGCAACACAGCCTCGATCGCCCAGCGCGCTGGTATGCCC
>CAZORS010000429.1:0-1634 GCA_964582025.1 uncultured Pirellulaceae bacterium
GCCAAGGTTACGTTTTCGCCAACCATCAAGCCTTCCATTTGGTGGAACATCGGATAGTGCGACCAGTCTGGCGTGTCCGGACGGTAAACGCGGCCAAGTGAAAAAATTCGGATCGGTGGCTTCGTTGTTTCCATGACGCGAATTTGAACGGTGCTGGTCTGGCTTCGCAGCAGCAACGGATTTTCGTCGTTCAATTCCTGTCCGATCGAATCCGCCTGATTCTGTGCGGCTCGCAGATAAAAGTTATCCAGCGGATCACGTGCCGGATGAGATGATGGAATATTCAACGCTTTGAAGTTGTGATAATCGTCTTCGACTTCTGGGCCTTCGGCGTGCGTAAACCCAAGACGCCCCATAATGTCTTTGAGCTCATTGATCGTCTGCGTGATCGGATGCAGATTGCCCATGCGGAAATGTGTTCCAGGCAGCGTCGCGTCAAAAGTCGGATCTGCAACTTCGCCCGTTGCACCAGCACCAAGACGTGACTTGGCGTCGTCGAAGGCTTCGGTGATCGCAGACTTTGTCGCGTTGAGCTGTTGACCGGCAGTCGGCTTGTCCGCTTTGTCGATCGAGCCCAACGTTTTCTGAATCGTTTTGAGTCGTCCTTTTTTCGCACCCAAAAATTCGATTCGAGCAGCATCAAGATCGTCGCCAGACGACGCGGCACCAAACGCGTTCTTTGCGTCTTCGACCAGCTGTTTCAAATCGCCAACAAATTGTTCCAATGACATGGCAGTATCGGGCTTGGGTTTAGGAATGAGTACATCTAAAGAAAAACGGGAAAGCCGTCTGGTTCAGGCTTTCCCGTTTTTGGTATTCAATTGTGGCGTCGCATTAAGCCGCGATCGCCTTTTTCGCGGCTTCGACGATGGTATCAAAACCGTTTGGATCGCAGATCGCGATTTCCGAAAGGGACTTGCGATCGAGTTCGATGCCGGCTTTTGTGACGCCGTTCATGAATTGGCTATAGTTAATCCCACGCATGCGACAAGCCGCATTGATACGTGTGATCCACAGACGACGGAAACTACGCTTTTTAACTTTGCGGTCGCGGTACGCGAACACGCCAGCACGAACAACAGTTTCCTTGGCGGTACGTGTCAGACCACCGCGGCCTCCAACATATCCTTTAGTCTTCTTAAATAGGCGACGTTTCGCCTTGGTACGAGCTGCACCTTTTCTGGTACGCATTTAATTTCCCTTTCGCCAGTGAGGCCTCGCTTTTCGTCACGTTCCGTGACGGCGAAGTTTGTGCCCCAGCAGAGCAAATAGATGTTTGAGTTTAGTTAGTAACTGTACTTGCCAAGAGCCGCCTTAACGGACGATTCCATGCACGCAGCCAATGGACGAGTTCCACGCAAGTTACGCTTTCGCTTTTGCGAAACACGAACGTTGCGGTGACTCGTACCAGACGCACGGTGCATAATTTTTCCAGTCGCAGTGACGCGGAAACGCTTCTTGGTGCCCTTATGGGTCTTCATCTTGTTGGCAGTCATTTGACTTCCATCACCTCTAAAGAGTCACGGGCCTCGCAGGCCCAAAATTTCGAATTGGGGATTTTAGGGCCATAAGCCCCTTTGTTAAAGGGCTTTTTCGGAATTGAGGCCACGTTTTCAGCGTCAAAAATGGGATTT
>CAZORS010000430.1:0-1624 GCA_964582025.1 uncultured Pirellulaceae bacterium
CTACGAAACCGACTCAACCACGTCACGTCGCGCAATCTCCATCCAGTCAACTTCCGTTTCACACGAATCTACATCGTGATGAACACGAGTCAAAACCGGCGCGACACTGCGACGTTCAAGTTGCTCAAAATTCGAATCGCGGCTTGGGTCACCCTCAAACGCCTGAGCATCATTGAGAATGATCCCGGCAACATCCAAACCGTCACGGAAACAGCTCGCCGTGATCATCGCTTGCAATCCCTGATTGATTGCTCCGATTCGATTGTCGACCACAACCAAAACCGGGTAGCCAAAATCATGAGCAACATCAGCGAAATAAGTATCGTCATCGACAGGCGACATCAGCCCGCCGCAACCTTCCACCACAACGATGTCACAGTGACCTGTCCACGCTTCGATTCCAGTGCGAACCAAATCCGAATCGACTTCGCGGCCTTCGGCCCGCGCCGCCAAATGCGGTGAGAGTGGCGCTTGAAAACGTTGCGGGCAAACATTGTCCAACGTCAACGGTCGACCAGCGGCTTCCCAAAGAGACACGGCGTCTTCAGAAACAACATCGCGTCCGTCCGACACACAATCGCTGGCAAGCGGCTTGTAGACGCCGACGCGATGTCCGGCTTTGACGAGTTCTCGGACGATGATTGAACTGACGTACGTTTTCCCGATCTCTGTATCGGTGCCGGTGACGAACAGTCCGTATGGTGGTTTGGCAGGCATGGCTTAAACTGATTGGTGGTGAAAAGAAACAGCCGAATTTTACGGTGGTCGTATGAGTGAAAAGAAAACAATTAACGTCGCTGCGATTCAGCTTCCTTGCGTTTCAAACGTCGAAGAAAATCTGGATCGGACCGTCGAAGCGATCAAAGTGGCCGTTTCGGTCGGAGCTCAATTAATTTGCTTGCAGGAATTGTTTGGTTGCCTCTACTTTTGTCAATCCGAAGATCACGAACAGTTCAAATTAGCTCAAACCATCCCCGGATCAACCACTCAGCGAATAAGCACATTGGCAGCCGAATTGGGCGTCGTGATTATCGCAGGAGTCTTCGAACGACGGGCCCCTGGCCTGTTTCACAATTCAGCGGTCATCATCGAATCGGACGGAAGCATAGCCGGTATTTACCGAAAGATGCACATCCCAGATGATCCGTACTTTTATGAAAAATTCTATTTCACTCCAGGGGATCTAGGCTTTAAATGCTTCGACACTTCGGTCGGAAAAGTCGGCGTTTGCATCTGCTGGGATCAGTGGTTCCCCGAAGCGGCTCGACTGACAGCACTCGCCGGAGCTGAAATTCTGGTCTACCCGACAGCCATTGGATGGCAGGCTCCCGAAAAGGACACTTTCGGCCCGAGTCAACTTTCGGCCTGGCAGACGATGATGCGATCCCACGCGATCGCCAACGGCGTATTCTTGGTGGCACCCAACCGAGTCGGCGTTGAGGACAACATTGAGTTCTGGGGACACAGCTTCATCGCCGATCCTTACGGCAACGTCGTGACGGAAGCCACCGAACACGGCCCGGCAACGATCCATGCCAACTGCGATCTGAACTTGGTAGAAACCGCTCGGACTCACTGGCCGTTTCTACGTGATCGACGCATCGATGCTTACGGTGACTTGACC
>CAZORS010000431.1:0-1589 GCA_964582025.1 uncultured Pirellulaceae bacterium
TGGATGAATTCTGGAATGGGCCTGAAGACGTTCGGACTTGCAAGGAGACCGGCAAAGTGGTTCAGCGAGCTGGCGAATTTCGGATCGAAGATGCGTCTGTTTAAAAAATACTTCTTTTGAAGCATTTAAGTGGCTGTGGTTTCCAGCCGCATCGCATGTAAAAACTGCGGCTGGAAGCCTCAGTCACTTTTACAATCCGATTTCTCGCCCTTCGTTAAACGAGGAAACCCAAATCCCAATCAAGCATTGGCTTCAATGACCACTGATACATCACTCCAGCATGCTCAAGCACTCGATGCCGAAGATCCGTTGGCGTCGTTTCGGGATCGTTTTTGGATTCCGCAGTCCCACGGTAAACAGCGAATCTACCTCGTCGGCAACTCTCTGGGCCTGCAGCCAAAAAACGTCGCTGGCTTGGTCACCGAAGAACTTGAGAAATGGCAAACGCTGGGCGTCCGAGGCCACTTTGAGTCCGATCGACCGTGGATGCCCTATCATGAGTTTCTTGCTCCAACGATGGCGAAGATTGTCGGCGCACAAGACGATGAAGTCGTCGCGATGAACACGCTGACAGTGAATTTGCACTTGATGATGGCGACGTTTTATCGTCCCACGAAGACTCGCAACAAGATTCTGATCGAATCACACGCGTTTCCATCTGACTTTCAAGCCGTCGAGTCACAGATTCAACTTCACGGTTTTGATCCGAAAGAGACAGTTGTTACCGTGCCGCATGGCGTAGAAAGTGATTTGCTATCGGAGGACGCAATTTGTGATTTGATCGAAAAGCATCGTGACTCGTTAGCGTTGGTGCTGCTGCCGGGAGTTCAATACTACACAGGCCAGTTTTTGAATCTGCAACGCATCACGGCAACGGCACACCGATACAGTATCTCCGTTGGATTTGATTTGGCTCATGCCGTTGGTAATGTTCCACTGCAATTGCACGATTGGGATGTCGATTTCGCGGTATGGTGCAACTATAAATATCTCAATTCCGGTCCGGGAGCCGTTGGTGGTTGCTTCATTCACGAGCGTCATGCCACTGATAAGTCGTTGCCGCGGATGGCGGGTTGGTGGGGCCACGACAAAACAACGCGATTCAAAATGGAGAATCGTTTCGATCCAATTCCGACGGCCGAAGGTTGGCAGTTGAGCAATCCGCCGATCCTTTCGCTGGCTGCGATTTTGGCTTCGTTGCAAGTCTTCGATGACGCTGGCGGCATGGGGCCGCTTCGTGAAAAGTCATTGAAGTTGACGGGCTACTTCGAATCGATGCTCAATGAAATGCTTGGCGATCAAGTCACCATCATCACGCCCAAGACGACGGATCAACGCGGCTGTCAGCTGTCGATCGAAATCGCGACGGGTAATGCTTCCGGCAAGGCAATCCACGAAAAACTCGAAGCCGCTGGCGCAGATACTGACTGGCGGGAACCGAATGTGATCCGTGCGGCGCCGGTTCCGTTGTACAACTCTTTCGAAGACGTGCACCGATTTGTGACGACGTTGACGCAAATCATGGAAAGTTCAAAGGCAACTCAATGAGAATTAATGGCCATTCGCATTTGCTGCCCTATCCGGAACAG
>CAZORS010000432.1:0-1532 GCA_964582025.1 uncultured Pirellulaceae bacterium
TTCGGCGGACCGTAACCTTGTCCCTGTGGCAAGTTGTAATTGAACGTAGGTTGTTGTGGTCGGATGTCGCGAAAGGATCGTGACAGAGGCGGGCTGATCTGAGTAGTTTGCGGACGAATAACTTGCGGCTGCAAGTTCTGCGGAAGTTGAAAGCTTGGGTTGCCATTGCCCGTGAACGCCGGCTGCTGCACGGTCGGAAAAACTGGGAACGGTGCGTTGCCAGTTGAAAACGGATCAAAGCTCGGCAACGCCGGAGTTCCAAATTGAGGAGCCGTCGGCAGCGGTGCTGGTTGCGTAAAGTTAGGCTGTCCCAATAGCACGCCACCGGAAGGAATCTGGGCTGCCGGAGCACGCGTTACATTCGGGAACGTCAGATTCTGTGGTGGTGCAGGCAGCTGAAGGGGTTGTGGCTGGTTTTGCAGCGAAAAGAAATCATCGATTCCAGTTCCTTCAAAGCGCGCACGCTGACCACACACCTCGCCCGTAAGAAAAACGCAAGCAAAAAGTGATAGCAGAATTTTTTGAACCATGTTTTGAGTTTGGCTCAAGATTCGGGCTCCGAACAACGACACCGGTAGATTTCGTTTCTAGTTACAGATCCCATCATTTCGGGTCAAGGCGTCCTGATAAATCGTGAAAGGTACTCGTGACATTGAGATTGACCAGAATTTTGCGAGTCGTAAGAATTTAAGCTGACAAACTAACCTGCGATCCAACTTCCATGGAAGGGAGACGATGCTCAAACAACCGTTCGCAACGACGATTGCACTGATTGCAATTTTGCTGGCTCCAGCTTTTTCAGGCTGTGCTCAACCTGTCGCTGACAGTTCTGATGGCGAAACTCAGGACTCTTTGGCTCAAACAGATGCCGGCTCATCGGCCCCTCAGAAAGATGTCGCCACACAACCAAATACGTTGCCGGAAAAGGACGCGTCTGCGGCTGAAGTTTGCAAGTGTTTTCTAAGCTTGTTGGCTCAGGACGAACGTACGTTGGCCGAGCAACTTTTGACTCGTCGGGCTTTCAAGGTGACGGTTGACGCCGGCCTCGAGCTCGAGCCGATGGGCGGAAAGAACGCGTCTCTGAAAGTCGGAGAAGCGGTTTACGCGACCAGTCGAGCCGAAGTTGCTCAGGTTCCTTGCACGGTGACCGAGAAAAATGGAAAGCAGCAGACGCTGACTTGGATGATGCGTCGAGGCGATTCAGGCTGGCGAATTGCAGGACTGATTCTCAACAGCGGAAAATCACCTGAATTTTTAAGTTTGGAAAACAAAGCCGATGTGGCAGCAATGATGGGCCCGTCCGAATCTGGCACTGTCCGTCAGGTTTCGGCAACAAGCGACGAGTAGCCAAACCGCGATTTCAGCTGTGCAAAAATGGTAAGAATTGCTTGACCTTTGGGCCAAAACTGCCGAACCAAGAAAGGAATCCGGAGTCTTTCCGGAATCACCGAGCGAATGTCTTTACGCGGTCCCCGTTATCGATATACTTTGACGCTCAAACCCATGCACGCGTAGCTCAATTGGATAGAGCA
>CAZORS010000433.1:0-1527 GCA_964582025.1 uncultured Pirellulaceae bacterium
CAGAAGTCCAATACGCGCGGACCACTGGCGCCTAATTTTCGCGAACCCTAGAGAGGTTTGCAAAAGTGGTCAAGGGAAGTCGTGACAAATCGAGTCGCCGCGTCTGACCTAGTTTCCGGCTCTTGTGCAGTGGACCTAAACTATCGTGGACCGGTTTTGCATCGACAGTGCCAGCCCGAAGCGCACGTTTTGAAGCTGCACAAATACGAGCCTCGAAGAGGCTGTGAATTTTTCAAGCTAACGTCATCACCCTGCCTCTGGGAGGGTAATGTTGGTCGAATCGCTCGCGCTTCGGGCTGGTATTGGATTTCCTACCGCTTTCTACTCGTCCGCTTTCTTTTTTGCTTCCTCTGATTCTAAGGTCGACGAATGGTCGTGGATGATCTTCCAGGCTCCGTCGAGCTTTCTCAGGACGAGCGAAAAGTTGCCATCCTTTTTCAAATCCGCTTCGCCTTCTTTCTCTGGCGGAATGGTCAAATGCCAAAAACCTAAAACCAACGCCGCTTCCTCAGACAGCATCGTCACCTCGAGCCCGTCAAACGTCAGTGTTCCCATTTTGTCTTTGGGATAGCTCTTCTTGTAGTTGTCCAGCGTCGCCTGCCAGCCTCGAGTCGTCTTTCCGCCGCCACTAAAAGTCAAGTCTTCGGATTTCCAGTACGTTTGCATGAACCCTTCGATGTCTCCTTCGTTCCAGCACTGAGCCTGAGTCGTCAAAATCTGTTCGATTTCGTTGCTTGGGCTAGTCGGCTGAATTGCAAACAGGGACACGCAAAACAGTATCAATACTGCCAAGCAATTGGAATTCATGGAAATCATCTGAATCTCGCTAATTGAATACGGTTGATCATCTGATACTGTAACCGATTCGCAACCGTGCACCCAAACGCCATCTTATGACCGACATCGCAAAAACCTGCTGGTTTCTTACCGGAGCCACTGCCAGCGGCAAATCAAAAACCAGTCTTGAGTTGGCAAAGTTGATCAACGCAGAAATTATCTCGCTCGATTCGATGGCGATCTATCGCGGCATGGATATCGGTACCGCCAAGCCGCCAGTCGCTGAACGTGGCGACGTTCCGCATCACTTGATCGACATTCGTGACCCCAACGAGACGTTTAGCACATCGCAATATCGTGACGCGGCACTCGAGACGATCGAATCGATTCGAGGGCGTGGCAAAGAAGTTCTGTTCGTTGGCGGCACGGCACTTTACCTCAAAGCACTCCTTCGCGGCATGTTCGAAGGTCCACCAGCTGATTGGGAGTTCCGCAAACAGGTTGAGAAAGAAATCGAGGAATCTGGCGGTGAGTTTCTGCACGAACGTTTACAGATGATTGACCCTGTAGCGGCTCACAATATTCACCCCAACGATCATCGTCGCATCATTCGAGCGTTGGAAGTTTTCAGTACAACCGGCAAACCAATCAGCCACTGGCAAATGGAGTTCGACGATCCGACTCCGGCAGAAGAATGTCGCGTGTTTGCGATTCGACATCAAAGAGAGATCTTACATGAACGGATTGAGC
>CAZORS010000434.1:0-1510 GCA_964582025.1 uncultured Pirellulaceae bacterium
TAAAGCCGTCGACTGCTCGCCTAAGTCTTCGTGATGGGCGATTCATACCGCACCGCCTTCAGCCTGCAGGCTGGGGATTGACTCGATGTTGATGACGTTGCAACGACCAGGCCAAAGGCTGTGAGCCTCTAGCCAATTTTCTAAGGCATACTGCAGACGCTTTCGGAGGTCAACGAATTCGTCGTCACTTACTTCGCCAGATCGAAGAAACCCTTCCCAGTGATCGCCAGCATAACAATCGTCGCTGGTGATTTGCTCGAGCAACGCGTCTTCGTCGACACCATTAATCGGATTTGGGACGTCAATCACACCAACGAATCGATGATCTTCCTGTCGACCGTATGAGATCGCACCCTCTTTGGTGTCGAAGAATTCCGAGCAATCGAAGTGCTCTTCGTCGCTCGAAGTTACAAACTTACCTTGCCACTCTCGGCTTTGCTCCTGTGTCGCCATCGCCAGCTCCTTTACGTCACGGCGCAGCATCTGACAGATACGTTGCGTGACAATTTTTGTGTTGGTAAGAGCCAACACCATCAATCGAGTGATTGATGTCCGCCGAAACATTCGGCAACAGAGCTGGCTTGAGGTTGGTCTGGCGAAAGCACTACTTCTCGCCTGACTGTTTCGTGTTCTAAGCACTCAATGAACCTGTGTCAACCGTGATGCAAAAAAAATCTCGATCAGAATTGCTTCTGATCGAGATCAATTTTTGCCTTCCGGTTAGTGAGACCGGCTAGGACTTTCAGTCCGAAGAATTCCGCCGCCGGCCCTCAAGCCATTACCGCGTCGTTCATCTTCAGATTACTTTCGTCGTGTTGCTCTGAATTATCAAGAGCAACTAGGACATTGAATTGTCATTCGCTGTTCGTTTCTTCCCATTGGTTTTTCATGTGCAAAGCAAAGTCGTAAATCGAATCTGAATCGGCGACGTCGCTCCAAGTGGATCCTGACTTTTCGTTTACTCCATCGAAGTGAGTGATCATCAACTGCTGTTTGGTTTCACCTATCCGATCGATGATCGTGGTGGATTCATCAAACTTGATATGCAGTGACACATTGTTGCCGTTCGACTGGCGGAAGTTGACGTATCCAGAATTCAAGATCGCGTTGCCGTTCTCGTAGATGAAAACTTTGCTGCTTGGCATCACAACGAAGACGTCATCGTTTTCAACTTTGATCTCTGCATCCGAGTTCCTGCCCAGCCTCGCGTTGAGTCTCGCAACGTATAACTCGGCGTTCTCTTTTCGCTGTTCAAGTGACCCAGCTGTTGGCAGCTCAAATTCCGGTTTCTCATTTATTTGAGGCTGATCGTTTGAGGATTCATCAACTTGCGGCTTAGCCGCATTGGCAACGTTCGCTGGCGGCAATGGAACTTCGATTGACTCAGCGGCACATCCGCTGAGCAAAGCGAGAAGCAAGATTGAATTCATCTTGTTGGCCACACTGGTCACCTTCAAATGAGCAAATACACCCGGCAGGATTCGAACCTGCAACCCTCGGTTCCGAAGAC
>CAZORS010000435.1:0-1507 GCA_964582025.1 uncultured Pirellulaceae bacterium
TAACGACCATCGATCCACCAAGAATCGCGATCGCGAGTATGACTTCCAACAGCGAGAATCCTTTTTGATTTCGTCTGGTTGGGATCATCGCATTTCTTTCAAACGAACCGTCTTTGAAAGCCCCGTTAGCCCGCGAAGTTGAATCTCCACAATGCCACCAATCTCGTTTGTCATCACGATACTGGCGTCCTGAGAAGTGCCGTCCGGATAGAATAAAATCTGCTGCAGACCTTCCCCACCCGAGCCACCGGTTCCGGCGAGCACTTCGGCCGCCCGAGCATCCGACAGGACTTCGCCGGCTGCGAAGGTAATTCCGTTTGGAAGACGATTGTCTTCGAATCCGGAATTTCCATATTGGCTCACGGAATCCTGATCGCGATTGGCTCGAGAGATCTGATTCTTCGAATTGGCAAATGGCCCCATGTCGAACCAGTTTCTTCCGCGGGCGACGAAGACGGCGTAGACGTCACCTTCTTTGATCGCTTTGACGCGTGCCTCGCCCATTGCGGCTCGAACTCGATCGGCACCTCGATCAAGGGCCGTTCGTTGGAACATATTATTGATCGAAGGCGTCGCCAAGCTCACCACGACAAACATGATCGACAACACCAACAGCAACTCGATCAGCGTAAATGCCGATCGAGGTGTATGCATGTTCTGATTGCGTTGAAACTTGATCATATGTAAGTGGAAATTATCGCGCGTCTTTGCCAGGAATATCGTCTGCTGTTCCTTTGGCACCATCAGGACCATTGGACGTAACGAAAACGCGGCCCTGCGCCTCGTTGACAGAATAGGCGAAATCATTCTTCCACGGATCCTTTGGTACTTTTGCGTTGTCATAGTAAGGACCGTTCCATTCAGATTGGCTTAGACCACTCGGAAGAACGACCAAGTCATTCAAAGATTGCGGAAAGCGTCCAACCTGAAGTTGATACATTTGGCAGATCTTTTCGATGCTCTTGATTTCGAACTTGGCGGCCTTAACAGACTGAGCCGCACCAAGTCGACCGTAGGCTGCAGTTCCAAGGCCGGCAAGGACGACCAGAATTGCCATCACGAGCAACAGCTCCAAAAGTGTGAAACCTTTTCGACCAGTTCGCACCCTTGAATTGCGAGAGTGACGCACCATAGTGTTAAAGCTCATTTCAATATCTCCTAAAAGTTGAGTTTGTTTCTAATTTGTTTTTAATTGTGGAAGTGAATCAACCAACGGTTGACCCCATTTTCATGATTGGCAGCAGAAGTGCAACAACAACAAAAAGTACCACGATGGCCATGATTAAAAGCATGACTGGTTCGATGAGCTTCACAGCCACATCTAACCTTCGCATCGTTTGCTTTTCCAGTTGATCTGAGATCGTAACCAGCACCGTATCCAATGTATTGGACTCTTCGGCGACACTAATCATTTCAGTCACTTCTAACGGAAAGTGACCTGACTTTTTTAGCGGAACAGACAGTGACTCACCACTGGTGACGTTGTCAGTAGCCTTTTCGATTGCTG
>CAZORS010000436.1:0-1506 GCA_964582025.1 uncultured Pirellulaceae bacterium
TCGTTTGCTTTACGGAAAACGACCACGACACGAAGCCAGATCGAAAAACGACATCGACAACTCTTCAGTTCTAGCAAAGCAACAACTTTGGCAATTATCAATGCCCCAAGCCAATGAGTCCATCCACCCATCAGGTTCATAGAAATACTGTCTTCCAAACCACTGGCAAAACCGCTGTTCCGGACGTCAGCAGGATAAAAACCGAGATCAAACTCGCCAGTGCCAACTACGACATCAAAAAACGAGTTGTGTAATGCTGAAGAAGTAATGAGCCAGTTCCCCAGGTTTACCGTACATGAATATCCAACCTTGTCATTCGATGTCCACGACAATGGGCACCGCGCAAAAGGCGCGTAGCCATCATCGACAGCGATAATTAGATCGACATGATTCTTGAATAGTTCGCCCGACATACAATCGCCAAAACTAGCCAACATTGGAAGAGAATCCTGTCTCAACGATGCGAGTTTTGACTGCGCCCAGAATAGGTACTCATAGTGCGGCGCAGCCGAATACTCTGGGAACCCTTTGCTGTCAAAGTCCGGCACACTGCAAAGGGGAGTCGTTTCCGGAAACTGGTAGTTCAAGCTCGTAGGCACCGACGCCAACTGCGTGATGTCATTGATGTATGCGAATAGAGTGTTTTGGTCCCGACAGCTGCCAATCAATCCCAGTCGTTTGACAGCATGACACAAAGTAGCGAAGCGTATCGGTGGATAAATGTCGCTCCAACTCCATGCAGCACGATCAACCGGAGGCTGCATCACAAATGGCGGTAAAGGTGGATTCAAAGCAACAAAGCAGAGAACGTTGGCAGTTGCAATTACTTGCTGCATGTTGCCACGCATTCCAAGCTCATGCAACAATGCTTTGACTGGTATGCCATAGCTGCTATTGAAAATCTTGTTGATCCTTGCGGAAGCAGCATCTCGAAAATCGCTTTCACTTACTACAGCTGGCCAAAGTCCAGATGGCAACAAAATTAGCTCAGCAATTGTTGCAGCAGCTTCCATCAAAACGCTACTTGTGATGCGCAGATCACCCATTCGAACGAATGCAACGGGCGGTTCAACTGAAAACCATTTCCTTGCAGCTATCGGATCATTGACGATCTCACTTTTCATCGAGCAATCAAAGCCAGCATCTCCGCAAAGGGCGAGCATCACATCTCCAATGACCTCACCAATCAGATCGCCTGAGGGCCTGCAAAGTTTCTCGACGGAGCGAGAGTCTTCGAATAAAGAGTGTAACCATTGATGACCAAACCAGATTTCCCGAAAAAGGTTTAGGTCATACTCGTCCTTTCCAGTCTCGAAGATTGGAAGACTAGTCTGAGGATCCAACGCAAGAATTTTTTTTACCCCAGCTTTCCGCGAGGCAAGCATCTCATCAACGGTCGAATTTGGAATTCTGTTGAACCATCGAAGCGTTGTTCGAATCTGAGAGTACCTCAACGCCTCAAGGAACGCTCCGAACGAGGTACCGAGGTGCTGCAGCCAATGAACA